>JBBRFU010000196.1:0-5614 GCA_038241315.1 Acidimicrobiales bacterium
GTCAGCCGAGGCCGGCCACCAGGTGGTCGCGGAGGAAGGCGCCGAGGTCGTCGGGGTCGTCGAGGTCGACCGTGACGGCCGGGGTGGTGATCACGGAGACGATGATGCGCAGCACCCACTCGGCCACCCGTCGGGGGTCGAGCTCGGCGCGGACCTCACCGGCCGCCTGGGCGGCCTCGATGTAGGGCACCCAGATCGCCACCCACGGCGCCATCAGCCGGGGGAGGTCACGGGTGAGGAGCATGGCGACCGTCTCGGGCTCGGTCTCGTCGAGCCCGAGCAGCGCCTGGGTGGGGACGTAGCGGCGGACCAGGCGGGCGTTGGCGACGAGGCGGTCGATCAGGGTGGCCTCGGCGTCGACCACGGCCAGGCTCTCCTGCACGAACTCGGCGGAGGCCCGGCTGAGCACGGCGGTGACGAGGTCGTCCTTGGTGGGCCAGTACCGGTAGACGGTGCCGCGCGAGACCCCGGCCACCCGGGCCACCTCCTCGATGGTGGTGCGGCGGATGCCCTCCTGGCGGATGCACGCCGCCGCGGCGCGCAGCACCTGCTCCTCGGTGCGCCCGGGCACGTCGGGTCCCCCGGTGCGTGGTTCCACCTCGCCATCGTGGCCCATCGGCGTCGGTGGGCCGGTGACCGTTGCCAGCACTGAACAGATCACCTATTCTGTTCATCACCACGCCGATCAGGGGACCGGCGGGACAGGGGCAGACATGGCACACGACCTGGTCATCCGCGGCGGCTCGGTCGTCGACGGGACCGGCACCGCGGCGGTCACCGCCGACGTGGCGATCGACGACGGGCGCGTCACCGCGGTGGGCCACGTGGCCGACCGCGGTCGGCGCGAGCTCGACGCCGACGGCGCGGTGGTCACCCCCGGCTGGGTCGACATCCACAGCCACTACGACGGGCAGGCCACGTGGGACGAGGAGCTGGCCCCCAGCTCCCACCACGGCGTGACCACCCTCGTCACCGGCAACTGCGGCGTGGGGTTCGCCCCCGCCCACCCCGACAGCCACGACTGGCTGATCGGCCTCATGGAAGGCGTGGAGGACATCCCCGGCTCCGCCCTGGCCGAGGGGCTCACGTGGGACTGGGAGACCTTCCCCGACTACCTCGACGCCCTCGACCGCCGGGTCTGGACCGTCGACATCGGCACCCAGATCGCCCACGGTGCGGTGCGGGCCTACGTGATGGGCGAGCGGGGCGCCCGCAACGAGCCGGCCACGCCCGACGACATCGCGGCGATGGCCGCCATCGTGAAGGAGGCCGTGCAGGCCGGTGCGCTCGGGTTCTCCACGAGCCGCACGATCGCCCACCGCGCCATCGACGGCGAGCCGGTCCCCGGCACCTTCGCGGCCGAGGACGAGCTCTTCGGCATCGGCGCGGTGCTGGGCGAGCTCGGCACCGGCGTGTTCGAGCTGGCCCCCACCGGCACCGCGGGCGAGGACATCGTGGCCCCGATGCGCGAGGTCGACTGGATGCGCCGCCTGGCCAAGGAGGTCGGCCGGCCCGTCACCTTCGCCATGCTCCAGGTCGACACCGCGCCGGAGCTGTGGCGGGAGATGCTCGACGAGTCCGCTCGCGCCGCCGCCGAGGGCGTCGCCCTCGTGCCGCAGGTGGCCGGCCGCCCCACCGGCCTGCTGTCGGGGTTCGAGACCACGTACAGCTTCCTCGACGGCGTGCCCGCCTACCAGGAGCTGGCCGGGCGTCCGCTGGCCGAGAAGCTGGCCCGCCTCCGCTCGGCCGAGGGTCGCGCCGCCGTCCTCGGGTGGGAGCCCGACGCCGAGGCCGCCGCCCAGCTGGCCCACGCCGCCGACCGCACCTACCTGCTCGGCGACCCGCCCGACTACGAGCCCGGCCCCGAGGCCACGCTCGCCGCCGTGGCCCGGGCCAGCGGCCGCTCGGTCATCGAGACGGCGCTCGACGCGATGCTCGCCGACGAGGGTCGGGGTCTCCTGTACCTGCCGATCCTCAACTACAGCGATGGCGACGGCCACGCCAACCGGGAGATGCTCCTGCACCCGGCGGCCGTCCTCGGCCTGGCCGACGGCGGCGCGCACGTGGGCACGATCTGCGACGCCTCCATGCCGACGTGGATGCTCACCCACTGGGTGCGTGACCGCAGCCGGGGCGAGCGCCTCCCGCTGGAGCTCGTGGTCGCCAAGCAGACCCGGGACACGGCGGCGCTCTACGGCCTCGGTGATCGGGGCACGCTCACGCCGGGCGCGGTCGCCGACGTCAACGTCATCGACCTCGAGAACCTCCGGCTGCACACCCCCCGGGTCCACGCCGACCTGCCGGCCGGCGGCCGCCGCCTCCTGCAGGGCGTCGACGGCTACCTGGCCACCGTCAAGTCCGGCACCGTGAGCTTCCTCGACGGCGCCCCCACGGGCGAGCGGCCCGGCCGCCTCCTGCGCGGCGGGCGCTGAGCCCGCACGGCGCCATCGCCGGCGCCTACCCTCGCACGACCCCGCGAGCCGCGAACCCGCGACCATGCGCGGCCGACGGCCCCCACCTCGATCCGCCACCCGCACCCTCGGAGCACCCGTGACCCACCGCCGACCCGTCCTCGCCGCCGTCGTGGCGGCCCTCCTCCTGCTCGCTGCGTGCAGCTCCGACGACGGCGACGACGCCGGTCCCGCCACCACCGACGCGCCGAGCACGCCGGCCACCGATCCTGCGGCCGGCACCACCACCACCGTGCCGCCCGACGAGGTGCTCCAGATCCTGGTCGCCAACGACGACGGCTACGAGGCCGAGGGCGTCGACGTGCTGGTGGAGGGGCTGACCACCCTCGAGGGGGTCGAGGTCACCGTGGTGGCGCCCCTCACCCAGCAGAGCGGCCAGGGGGGCAAGCGCACCGAGGGCCCCCTCGCCGTCACCGAGGTCGCCCTGGCCAGCGGCCACCCGGCCACGGCGGTCGACGGGTTCCCGGCCGACGCCATCCGCGTGGCCATGGACGAGCAGGGCATCGAGCCCGACCTCGTCGTCACGGGCATCAACGAGGGTCAGAACGTGGGGCCCTTCGTCGACGTCTCCGGCACGATCGGTGCGGCCCGCGCCGCCGTGGCCCGCGGCGTGCCCGCCCTGGCCACCAGCCAGGGCGCGGGCGCCGACTTCGACTACGAGGTCGCCGTGCCCCTGGTCCTCGACTGGGTCCGCGACCACCGGGCGGCCCTGCTGGCGGGCGAGGAGCCGGTGGCGGTGACCAACCTGAACGTGCCCTCGTGCGACACCGGGGAGATGCGAGGCCTCGCCGAAGGGGTGTCGCCCGATCCCGATGCCGACGGGGGCCTGGCCCTGGGCCCCCAGGACTGCACCTCGACCGCCGAGCTCGACCCGGCGGCCGGTGACGTGGCCGCGTTGGTGATGGGCTACGCCACCATGTCGAAGGTGCCGGCGGAGCCGGCCACCGAGCCCGAGGTCGTCCCGGCCGGCGGCTGACGACCGACGGCGGTCGGTCCGGGCCGGACCCTCGGCCCTGCCGGGGCGTCGGCCCGGCCCGGGGGTCGGCCCGTCCCGAGGGTCGGTCCTGCGGGGCCCGTCAGTACTGCCAGGGGTACGGCGACCAGTCGGGGTCGCGCTTCTCCAGGAAGGAGTCGCGCCCCTCGGCGGCCTCGTCGGTGCCGTAGGCCAGGCGGGTCGCCTCGCCGGCGAAGACCTGCTGGCCCACCAGGCCGTCGTCGATCAGGTTGAAGCTGAACTTGAGCATCCGCTGGGCCGTGGGGCTCTTGCCCAGGATCTTGCGCCCCCACTCGAGGCCCACCGCCTCCAGGTCGGCGTGGTCCACCACCTTGTTGACCATCCCCATGCGGTGGGCGTCGTCGGCGGTGTAGGTGTCGCCGAGGAAGAAGATCTCCCGGGCGAACTTCTGACCCACCTGGCGGGCCAGGTACGCGGAGCCGAAGCCGCCGTCGAAGCTGGCGACGTCGGCGTCGGTCTGGCGGAAGGCGGCGTGCTCGCGGCTGGCCAGGGTGAGGTCGCACACCACGTGCAGGCTGTGGCCCCCGCCCGCGGCCCAGCCCGGCACGAGGCAGATCACGATCTTCGGCATGGTGCGGATGAGCCGCTGGACCTCGAGGATGTGCAGGCGACCCGAGCGGCCCGGGTCGATCGACTCGGCGGTGTCGCCCTCGGCGTAGCGGTAGCCGTCGCGGCCGCGGATCCGCTGGTCCCCACCGGAGCAGAACGCCCATCCGCCGTCCTTCGGCGACGGCCCGTTGCCGGTGAGCAGCACGCACCCGACGTCGGCGCTCTGGCGGGCGTGGTCGAGGCAGCGGTAGAGCTCGTCGACCGTGGACGGGCGGAACGCGTTGCGGATCTCCGGGCGGTCGAAGGCGATGCGGACCACGCCGACGTCGACGGCCCGGTGGTAGGTGATGTCGACCAGGTCCTCGAACCCGGGCACCGCCTTCCAGGCGGTGGGATCGAACAGCTCCGAGACCATGGGGTGCTCCGATGTCGGCGGCGGTGGGGCCGGCCCGGTCTAGCCCACGCGCCGCCGGGCGCCGGCCCGTGCCCGCGCCGCCCGGGCCCCGCCACCGTCGACGGGTCGAGGTCCGTCGGACACCTGATGGTCTGTCAGACTTCGGCCCGGGCCCGGGTGGGCGCCACGGAGGGATGGAGCAGGGACCATGGACGTCGACGACCTCGTCACCTACCGCGAGCTCGAAGAGCTCAAGTACCGGTACTTCCGGGCGCTCGACCACAAGGACTGGGACCTCTTCGCCACGGTCTTCACGCCCGACGCCACCGCCGTCTACGGCACCCGCTTGGCCTTCACCGGCCCCGGCGACATCGTGTCGTTCATGCAGGAGAACCTCGGGCCCACGATGATCACGCTCCACCAGGTGCACCACCCCGAGCTGACCGTCGACGGCGACCAGGCCACCGGGACGTGGTCGCTGCAGGACCGGGTGATCATGACCGAGCACCGGTTCCTGCTCGAGGGCATGTCCACCTACCACGACCGCTACGAGCGCGACGACGACGGCGTCTGGCGGATCGCCCACACCGGCTACGAGCGGATCTACGAGTCCATGGTCTCGTTCGACGACATGCCGAGCTTCCAGCTCACCGCCAACCGCTGGGCCACCTGAACGGCACGGCGCTCAGCCCGCCGTTCAGCCCGCCGCCCAGAGGTGGTGGAGGGCGTAGCTCCGCCAGGGGCGCCAGGTCTCGGCGACCGCGGCGGCGGTGGCCGGGTCGCCGGGCCCGCCGAGGGCGGCCAGCCCGCGGAGGACGCCCAGGTCGGTCGGGAGGAACACGTCGGGATCGCCCAGGGCCCGCATGGCCACGTAGGAGGTGGTCCACGGCCCGATGCCGGGCACGGCGAGGAGCGCCGCCTGCACCGCCGGCCGGTCGGGTGGGGGGTCGTGGGCGTGGTGGGGGTGGGGGTGGTGGGGGTGGGGGGGGTGGTGGGGGGGGGGGGGGGGGGGCGGGGTGTGTGGGTTGTGGTGTTTGGGGGGGGGTGGGGTTGGTTCGGGCCGGGGGGGGGGGGGGGCGGGGCGTGTGGTCTTCGGGCGCTGGGGTGGGGGCGCGCCGGGCTGGGTCCGCCCCGGCGGGGGCGGGTGGCGATGGGGAATGGAATGGCTGCGTCGGGGGCGATCGC
>JBBRFU010000197.1:0-5577 GCA_038241315.1 Acidimicrobiales bacterium
GGTGGGCCAGCGGGCGGACGGTCCGAGCGGCGTGGCCGCCCAGTCGAAGTCGGCGACGCGCCGGCCCATCTCGGAGCGGGCCGCGAACGGCTCGAGCCACGAGGTGGCCGGCCCGTCCCCTCCCCCTCCAGCGTCCATGCCCCACCTGTCCGGTCCGACGTGTCCACGACGCACGTTAGCCGTGCGGGGTGAACGATAGGGCAGCGCGGTCAGGGGGGCCGACCGGACCGACCGACCGCTCGACCGACCGCTCGACCTGGTGGCCGAGCGAGCCCGCCGGTCGGGTGGGTCGCGTCAGATCGGGGCGAAGGGGTCGAGGTCGCGGATGGCGGCGCAGGACCGCTCGGTCATGGCGAGGAACATGCGGTCGCCCCGCTCGGTGGGCTCGCCCACCGCGCAGCCCAACACGATGATGAGCGGTGCCTGCAGCATGGAGAAGCGGTAGTCGTCCCGGCAGAGGTCGAGGTCGTAGTCGGCGACCCCGTAGGCCAGCAGTGCCCGGTGGTAGGCGGCGACCAGCGCGTCCTCGTGGGCCCGGCGGTCGGCCACCGACAGGCTGGTGGCGGTGAGGTAGGCGAGGTCGCGCGCGGGGAGGCCCAGGCTCACGGTCTGCCAGTCGAGGGCGGTCACCGGCCCGCCGCCCGGCGGGAACATCAAGTTGTCGAGCCGGTAGTCGCCGTGGACGGGGGCGAAGCGCTCGTTGCGGGCGCTGATCCAGGACCCCGACACGGCCGGCACCCGCTCCAGCACCTCCCGGTCGGCGGGCGCCAACCGGTCGGCGAAGCGGGCGACGAAGACCTCGGTCATCGGCCCCATCACCGAGGCGAGGAGCTCGCCGTCGTCGGCGCCCATCAGGCTCAGGCCCTCGAAGTCGGCCAGGGAGGCGTCGCACCACCGGGGCCCGTGGAGGCCGGCGAGGTTCACCGCGGCGGCCTCGGCCTCGGCCACGGTGCAGCCGGCCAGCTGGTCGCCCTGGGTGGCGGGCGCCAGGTCCTCGAGCAGCAGGAGGAACTCGAGGGCGTCGTCGGTCACCGAGGCGTGCCAGCACCGGGGCACCCGCACGTCCAGCGTCGGCGCCAGCGTCCGGTAGAACTCGACCTCGGTGCGGTAGGCGCCGGCCACCGACGTGCGCTTGGCCAGGTCGCCCACGGGCAGCTTGGCCACGAGGGTGGGGGGCAGGTCGAGCGGGTCGCCGGCGAAGGTCAGGTGGAGCCGGAAGCTGCCCGCCATCTGCCCGGTGCCCACCGGCTCGGCCCGCACGTCGGTCACGGTGACGGCGTGGCCCGAGGACCGCAGCGCGTCGGTGAGGGCACCGGCCGAGAGCCGGACGTCGTCCTGGACGGGCATGGTCATGGTGTGTCCCCTCGCGGTCCCTGGTCCCCCGGCCCTGCGGGCCGGGCGTCACCGTAGGCCGTGAGCCGGTGGGCCGGGACCGGCGGCGACGGGGCCGGGGGGCTCGGGCGGGGTGAGACGCGGAACGGCTGGGTACGGGTCCAGCACCTCCGAGCGGAAGGGATGCACGGCCATGGACGATGCCAGGACGGAGGACGCGATCGCGTTCCTCGAACGACAGCACGAGGAGGTCCGCCGGCTCTGCAACCAGGTGCAGCAGGCGGGCCCCGCCGACAAGGCCGAGGCGTTCCAGTGCCTGGTCCGGCTCCTCGCCGCCCACGAGACCGCCGAGGAGGAGGTGTTCCACCCCACGGCCCGGCGCGCCCCCGGTGGCGCGGCCGTGGTGGAGGCCCGCCTCGCCGAGGAGTCCTCGGCCAAGCAGGCCCTGGCCGACCTCGAGAAGCTCGGGGTCGACGACCCCGCCTTCGACGAGGCCTTCGACCAGTTCCGGGTCGACGTCGACCGTCACGCCACCAACGAGGAGAACGAGGAGTTCCCGCTCGTCCGGGCCAGCGAGGATCCCGACCAGCTCCGGGCCATGGCCGAGATGCTCCGGCTCGCCGAGTCGGTCGCCCCCACCCACCCCCACCCCCACGGCCCCGACGGGGCCCTGGGCAACCTGGTCGTGGGCCCGTTCGCGGCCATCGCCGACCGGGTCCGAGACACGTTGAAAGGCTCTTGATGGCTCCCGCCAAGAAGAAGTCCCCGGCCAAGAAGTCCACGGCCGAGCCGGTCGCCGCCAAGGCGACGCCCGCCGAGAAGGCGGCCAAGGCCTCGCCGGCCAAGAAGACGGCACGCAACACCGCGCCGCGCAGCTCACCCGTCGACGCGGTCGGCGGCGGCCGCTCCGAGGCCACCTCGCCGCGCTGGGCCCAGGAGGGCGACGCGATCACCACCGCGTTCGGCACCCCGGTGCAGGACAACGACAACAGCCTGCGGGCCGGCTCACGGGGCCCCACGCTGCTCGAGGACTTCCACCTCCGCGAGAAGATCATGCACTTCGACCACGAGCGCATCCCCGAGCGCGTGGTGCACGCCCGCGGCGCCGGCGCCCACGGCACCTTCCGGGTGATCGACCCGCTCGACGACATCACCTGCGCGCCGTTCCTCACCGACGTGGCCCGCACCACCCCCGTGTTCGTGCGGTTCTCCACCGTGGCCGGGTCTCGCGGCTCCGCCGACACCGCCCGTGACGTGCGCGGCTTCGCCACGAAGTTCTACACGGAGGAGGGGAACGTCGACCTGGTGGGCAACAACATCCCGATCTTCTTCATCCAGGACGGGATCAAGTTCCCCGACCTCGTGCACGCGGCCAAGCCCGAGCCCGATCGCGAGATCCCGCAGGCCCAGACCGCGCACGACACCTTCTGGGACTTCGTCTCCCTCCAGCCCGAGTCGACGGCGATGCTGATGTGGACCATGTCGGACCGGGGCATCCCGCGGTCGTACCGGACGATGGAGGGCTTCGGCGTCCACACCTTCCGGCTCTACACCGACGACGGGCGCACCTCGCTCGTGAAGTTCCACTGGAAGCCGGTGCTGGGCGTCCACGGCCTGGTCTGGGAGGAGTCGCAGCGGCTCGGCGGCATCGACCCCGACTTCCACCGGCGCGACCTCTGGAACGCCATCGAGTCGGGCGCGTACCCCGAGTGGGAGCTGGGCGTGCAGGTCATGCCCGACGAGCCCACCCAGACCTTCGAGGGCATCGACCTGCTCGACAGCACCAAGCTCGTGCCCGAGGAGCTCTGCCCGGTCCGCCCCGTCGGCCGGCTCAAGCTGGACCGCAACCCGGCCAACTTCTTCGCCGAGACCGAGCAGGTGGCCTTCCACACCGGCCACCTGGTCCGGGGCATCGACATCACCGACGACCCCCTGCTCCACGCCCGGATGTTCTCCTACCTCGACACCCAGCTGTCCCGCCTCGGCGGCCCGAACTTCGAGCAGCTGCCCATCAACCGTCCCCACGCCCCCGTCAACAACGAGCAGCGCGACGGCCTCGGCCAGCAGGCGATCCACCAGGGCCGGGCCAACTACAGCCCCAACTCGATCGGTGGGGGCTGCCCCTTCGCCCTGGGCGACGCCGGCTACGTGCACGTGCCGCGGGCCGTCGACGGGGTGAAGCAGCGGGAGCGGGCCGCGTCCTTCGGGGACCACTACTCCCAGGCCACGCTCTTCTGGGCGAGCATGTCGCCCCCCGAGCAGGACCACATCGTGGGCGCCTTCTCGTTCGAGTTGGGCAAGGTCTCCGACGAGGAGATCCAGGACCGAACCCTGGCCAACCTGGCCAACGTCGACCCGGAGCTGTGCGAGCGGGTGGCGGCCAACCTCGGCCGCCCCGTGCCCGCCGCCGCTCCGGTGGAGCTCGACGTGGAGGCGCCGATCCTCGTCTCGCCGGCGCTCTCGATGGTGCCGCCCGGCCCGGGCCCGATCGACGGGCGGGTCGTCGGCCTGGTGGTGGGCGACGGCGTGAAGCCGGCCAACGTCGACAAGGTGAGCCAGGCCCTCACCGCCGCCGGCGCGGTGCTCCAGGTGATCGGCCCCCGTGGCGGGTTCATCGGCGCCGTCGAGATCCACCACACGTTCCACACCTGCGACAGCGTCATGTTCGACGCCCTCGTGGTGGATCCCAGCGCCACCGCGGCTCTGGGCCAGGAGCGCAAGGTGGCGGTGATGGTGCAGGAGGCGTACCGCCACCACAAGGCGATCGGCGCGATCGGCGCCGGCGCCCAGGTGCTCGAGGAGGCCGGCGTCCTCGCCGACGCCCCCGGCGTGGTGGTGGCCCCCACCGCCGTGAAGCGCTTCACCCAGGACCTGGTGACCGCCATCGGCTGGCACCGACACTGGGACCGCATCGTCTGATCCGAGCGACAGGACCCGCGCCCGCCGCCCCATCCACGGCCTACCCGGCCGAGGATGGGGCGACGTCGCGTCAGGGGGCGGCGTGCCAGGCGGCCGGTTCGACCTGAAGGCCGTGCGGCCACGACAGGCCGACGGACGTGCGGAAGCGGAGCTGGTCGAGCTCGGCGCCGGGGTAGCGCCAGATCGTGCCGGCCCCCGCAGCGGACCACACGATGTCGTCCCAGCCGTTGCCGTCGGTGTCGGCCACGATGGCGCCGTAGGTGCCGGTCACCGGGGCGACCCGGTGGTCCACCAGGGTGCCGCGATCATCGAAGCCGACGCGCCGTTCGCTCCCGGGCCCCACCCGGTAGAACACGATCCCGTCCCCCTGGTCCAGGCGGCTGAAGCGGCCCACGAGGGCGTTGTCGGCGGCTCCGAGCGCGGGCAGGGGCCGCGACGTGGGCGTTCCCCGGCCGTCGAAGCGCCAGAGGTGGTCGGCCCCGTCGGGGCTCCACCAGACGACCTGCTCGGCGGTGCGGCCCGCGGCCGGTCGGAGGAAGCGACCCACCACCGGGTTGTAGGTGCCGCCCACCTGGAGCCGCTGGGACCGGGGGTGCCCGCCGAAGTCGAACGACCAGAGGTGGTCGGGTGCCGAGCCCTGGCCGTACCAGAGGATGCTGTCGGGTGAACCGCCGGCGAAGTCGGTGAGCTCGCCCACCACGGGCTGGTAGGTCCCGCCCACGTCGAGCCGACGGGTGCGGTAGGTGCCGTCGTCGTGGAACGACCAGAGGTGGTCGGGCGCCGGACCGGGCGCGTACCACAGGATGTCGTCGGTCCCGTCGGGCACGCTGAAGCGGCCGACGATCGGCTGGTAGCGGCCGCCCACCGGCGCGTCGCGCAGGGTGGACGACCCGTCGAGCGCCACGTCGAGCACGGCGTCACGGCCCGGGCCCGGGGTGTAGAGGAACACGTCCTCCACGCCGTCGCCGTCGAAGTGGCCGGTGAACGACTGCGTCGACGGGAAGGCAGCCACCTCCCGGGTGGGGAGCCCGGTGCGGAGCACCGCCGCCGTGCTCCCGGAGGCGGGAACCAGCACGACCGGTGCGCCGGCCGGGGGCGGCTGGGCGCCGGCGGACGAGGGCGCCAGGGCCGACAGGGACGCCAGGAGGGCGGCGACGGCCGCGAGGCCCCGCCCGGCGGGTCGGTGCCTCGGTGCGGTGCGGGAGGTGCGCAGGGGGGTCATGGTCGATGGCCTTTCGTGGGGCGGTGGGGCGGTGGGGCGGGGGTCGGGTCAGTGGCAGCCCTCGGGGAGCTGGGTGGCGTCGAGCTCGCCGACGGCGTACGAGA
>JBBRFU010000198.1:0-5407 GCA_038241315.1 Acidimicrobiales bacterium
CGACTCCTCGATGCTGATGGTGGGGACCTTGACCTGGCCGGCGCGGTCGGAGATCACCGCGATCCGGATGGTGTCGGCGGTGACGCCGGGGACGTCGCCGGCCGGCGCCGCGGCGGCCGTCGTCGACGACGCCGCGCCCTCGCCCTCGGCCTCGCCCGCCGCCGGCGCCTCGCCCGGTGCCTCGCCACACGGCACGGGCAGGGTGCCGACCATTGGGCCGGCGTCGGGGCCCTCGCCCTCGGTGATGCCGGGGCCCTCGGTGGCATCGCCACCGTCCGTCTCGCTGCCGCCACCGCCGGTGCCCCCGCCCGTGGCCAGCTCGTCGTCGCCGAGGCGACTCCCGCAGGCCGAGGCCAACAGGCCGAGCACGCAGCACAGGGCGATCAATCGGGTCTTCACAAGCTCGTTCCCCTTCGTCCGCCGGTGGGTGGTGGTGCGTTCACCGGCGCGCATCTGATGGTCCGTCAGATCTGTGTGGCGGATGGTAGCGCGGGTCGCCGCGTTGGATCTGATGGATCGTCAGATTGGCGACGCGGACCCCTGATCCCTGCCCGGCCGACGAGATCGTGGCCGGATCTTCGCTCAGCCGGCCGCCAGCTGGGCACCCAGCCGACGCAGGTGCGTGGTGCCCCCGCCGAACGACAGCTCGACGTGCTTCGCCCACCGGAACGTGCGGTGGACCGGGTAGTCGGCGTCGACGCCGATGCCGCCGTGGAGGTGCTGGGCGGCGTGGACCACCCGGTGGGCCCCCTCGGCGGCCCAGAACTTGGCGATGGCCAGCTCCTCGCCGCCCGGGAGGTCCTGGGCCAGCCGCCACGCCGCCTGGTGGGCGGTGAGGCGCACCGCCTCGGTGTCGATGTAGGCGTCGGCCGCCCGCTGGGCCACGGCCTGGAAGGTGGCGATGGGCGCATCGAACTGCTTGCGCTCGCTCACGTAGGCGGCCGTGATCCGCAGCGCGGCCTCGCACACGCCGGCCTGGACCGCGCACAGCGCCGCCACGGCCCGATCGGTCGTCCACGCCACCACGGCGGCGCCGCCGTCGATCGGTCCCACCACGTCGCCCGCCCCCACGACCACGCCCTCGAGCGTCAGCGTGGCCAGCGGCTCGAGGTGCGGCCCCAGGTTCCGCGCCAGGGTGACGCCGGGCGCCGTGGGGTCCACCAGGAACACGGTGCTGGTCCCGTCGCCGGTCCGCGCCGGCACGAGCACGCGTGCGGCGAGGTGGGCGGCCGGCACCAGCTGCTTGACCCCGGAGAGGCGCCAGCCGGCGCCGTCGGCCACCGCGGTGGTGGCGGGCACGGCGGGCGGGAGGCCGTCGCCGCCCTCGCTCAGCGCGGCGGTGAGGATCACGTCACCGGCGACCACGCCGGGCAGCAGCGCCGCCTGCTGGTCGGCCGTGCCGAACTCGGCCAGCGGCAGGGCGCCGAGCACGAGCGTGGCCACGAACGGCAGCGGCGCCACCGCCCGGCCCACCTGCTCGCACAGCAGGGCCAGCTCGAAGAAGCCGTACCCGCCACCGCCGTGGGCCTCGGGCAGGCACAGCCCGAGCAGGTCGGCCTTGGCCAGCTCGGCCCAGGTGTCGGCGGCGAACCAGTCGTCACCGGCCTCGAGCTCGCGCAGGCGCTCAGGGGTGAGGTGCTCGCCGAGGATGCGCGCCGCGAGGTCGCGCACCGCGGTCTGCTCGTCTGAGAGGGCGAAGTCCATGAGGTTCCTTACATCCGGGGCGTGCGGGGCATGCCCAGGCCGAACATGGCGATGAGGTCGCGCTGGATCTCGTTCACGCCGCCGCCGAAGGTGAGGATCAAGGTCCCCTGGGCAGCGCGGTTGAGGCCGGAGGCGAGGGCCGCGGCCGGCCCCGAGGCGAGGTTGGCGGGCGGGCCGACCACCTCGGCGAGGAGCCGGTAGGCGTCGGTGAAGAACTCGGTGCCGAAGACCTTGATGGAGCTGGCGTCGGCCGGGTTCACCGTCTCGCCTGCCGCAGCCAGCGAGGCCACCTTCCAGTTGAGGAGGGTGAGGTACTCGAGGCCGGCGCGCACCCGGGCCAGGCTGGCCTGCACCCACTCCTGGTCGATCAGCCGGCCGCCGTCGGCGTGGGCGGTGTCGCGGGCGAAGGCCACGACGTCGTGGTAGTGGCGCTCGACCATGCCCGGGGGCGCCAGGCCCACCCGCTCGTAGTTGAGCTGGTTCACGATGAGGTTCCAGCCGCCGTTCAGCTCACCGATGATGGCGCTGTCGGGCACCCGCACGTCGTCGTAGTACGTGTGGAAGGTGCTGGCGTTCACCATGGTGTTGATCTTGGTGAACGAGAAGCCGGGGTCGGTGGTGGGCACCGCGAAGATGGTGATGCCGCGATGCTTGGGCGCCTCCGGGTCGGTGCGCACGGCCAGCCACACGTAGTCGGCGTAGCTGGCGAGCGAGGTGTAGGTCTTCTGCCCGTTGATCACCCACTCGTCGCCGTCCTTGACGGCCTTGGTGGTCAGCGAGGCGAGGTCGGTGCCGGCCGCCGGCTCGGTGTAGCCGATCGAGAAGTGGAGGTCGCCGGCGAGGATCCGCGGCAGGAAGAAGTCCTTCTGCTCCTGGCTGCCGAACTGCATGATCGTCTGGCCCACCGTGTTGATCGACAGGAACGGGGTGGGCGCGCCGGCCCGCCACGACTCGTTCATGAAGATGAACTGCTCCACCGGGCCGAACCCCCGCCCGCCGTACTCGGTGGGCCAGCCGGCACCCAGCCAGCGGTCCCGACCCATCTGGCGCACCGCCTCCAGGCACGCGGGGCTCCCCGTCTCCCCGGCGTCCGCCGCCGCGGTCACCTCGGGGGTCATCAGGTCGGCGAAGTAGCCACGCAGCTCCTCGCGGAGCGCCTCCTGCTCGGGTGTGTACGCGATGTGCACGACAGCTCCTGACGGTCCACCAAAAACTAGAACACGTTCTAGCAGACGACCGAGCGGGGGTCGGACCCGAGCATCGGGCCGTCGCCGTCAGCCCGGTGCCACCCCGAGGCAGGCGGCCACCACGGCCGGCCCGAAGCTCGACTTCGCGCACCAGGTGTGGCTCTCCTCGTGCACCGTCACCGTCGCCTCGGGCACCGCGACCAGCAGCCGCAGCTGCTCCTGGGCCGGGATGGCGCGGTCGTGCGCGGTGACCATGATGGCGGTGGGCACGTCGACCTGCGACAGCCACGACCGGCTGTCGAAGTTGGTGGTGGCGGCGAGGGCCTCGGTGACCAGCCGGGGGTCGTGCCGTCGCATCTCGGCCCGGGCCCAGGCGTGCAGGCTGTCGGGGCGGGCCCGGATGCCCGTGGGGATCCGGCGCTGGATCGCCTGCACGGGGAGCCGGGCGGCCAACTGCCCGAGGCGGGTGGTGCCGGCCAGGGCCGAGACGGCGGTGACGAACGCCAGGCGCTCCCGCACCCCGGGCACGAAGCGGTTGCTGGTGGCGCAGAACACCAGGCCGGCCACCTTGGCCGGGTGGCGGTGCCACAGCAGCTGGGCGATGGGCCCGCCCATGGAGTACCCCACGACGATGGCCTGCTCGATGCCCAGTTCGTCGAGCAGGGCGGCCGCGTCGTCGGCGCAGTCGACGAGGCGGAAGCGGCTCCACGTGCGGAGCCCCCGGCCGTGGCCGCGGTGGTCGATGGCCACCACGCGGAAGTGCTCGGCGAGGGGCTCGAAGGCCTGGAACCAGTTCAGCCCGCCCGAGGCGACCAGGCCGTGGAGCAGCAGGACCGTGGGCGCGCCGGGCGGGCCCGCCACCTCCCGGACGAACGTGGTGCCACGCCCGGGCAGCTCGATCCGCCGACCCAGCGGGATGGGTGGCCCCCCGGGGGCCTCGGGCTCGTGGTCCGTGGTCGCTACGCTCACACCGCCAGGATATGACGACCCGTCAGATATCGGAGGGACCACCCGGTGGCCGACCACGAGACCCGCGACGACATCGATCTCATCAGCGGTGCGTTCTGGGGTCGCAACCCCCACGACGCCTTCACCTGGATGCGGGCCAACGCGCCCGTCTACTGGGACGGGCGGGCCTGGGGGATCACCCGTCACGCGGACCTCAAGGCCGTCTCCAAGGACCCGGGGACCTTCTCCAACGCCCAGGGCATCCGAGCCGACGCCGGCGCCATCCCGATGATGATCGACATGGACGACCCCGAGCACCTCCGCCGCCGCAAGCTGGTGAACAAGGGCTACACGCCCCGCCGGGTCCGCGACCGCGAGGACGAGGTCCGGGCCGTCTGCGATCAGCTGATCGACGCGGTGGCCGAGAAGGGCGAGTGCGACTTCGTGTGGGACCTGGCCGCCCCGCTCCCCCTCATCATGATCGGCGACGACCTCGGCGTCGCCCCCGAGGACCGACGCACGCTGCTCACCTGGAGCGACGCCATGCTGACGGCCCTGACCGGCACCGAGGAGTCCATGGGACCGGCCGCCGAGGCGTTCGTCGGCTACACCGAGTACGCCACCGGCGTCATCGCCGACCGCACGGCGAACCCGCGCGACGACCTCATGAGCGTGCTGTGCCACGCCGAGGTCGACGGCGACCGGCTCTCCCACGACGACATCGTCCACGAGTCGCTGCTCATCCTCATCGGGGGCGACGAGACCACGCGCCACGTCATCTCCGGCGGGATGTACCAGCTCCTGGCCAACCCCGAGCAGTGGGCGACGCTGCGAGCCGACCCCGCCAAGCTGGCCACCGGCGTGGAGGAGATGCTCCGCTGGGTCTCGCCCATCAAGAACATGAACCGCACCGCCACGCGCGACGTGGTCCTCGGCGGCCAGCAGATCCACGAGGGCGACAACGTCTTGCTGCTGTACCCCTCGGCCAACCGCGACGAGGACGTGTTCGACGACCCGTTCCGCTTCGACGTGGAGCGCACGCCGAACGACCACGTGGCCTTCGGCTTCGGCACCCACTTCTGCCTGGGCAACAGCCTGGCCCGCCTCGAGCTCAAGGTGATGTTCGAGCAGCTGCTCACCCGCCTCCCCGACCTCGAGCTGGTCTCGGGCGACGAGCCCGCCTACCGGCCCGCGAACTTCGTGTCCGGCTACGAGTCCATGAAGGTGCGCTTCACCCCCGTGGCCCCGCTCGCCCCGCCCCGTCCGGCGCTGGCGTAGGCGGGAGGCCCCGCCGACGAGGCCCCGGCCGACCGCCGGCCGGGGCCCACCAGCGGACGGTCAGCAGGTGACGCTGACGTTGACCCGCTGGTTGGTGAGCACGAGAGAGGCGCCGTTGTAGCGCCAGGCGGTGATGTAGACGCTGCTGCCGGACACATAGGCGCTGGCCCCCTCCACAGCCGAGGGATTGGCTTGCGTCGTGGCGTGGGCCGTGCAGCCGTAGAGGCTGCGATTGAACGTGACCGTGTACTTGCCGGTGCTCGGACGCACCGAGGTGATCGCTCGCGACG
>JBBRFU010000199.1:0-5381 GCA_038241315.1 Acidimicrobiales bacterium
GGGCCGAGCTGGCCGCTCGGCGCGGCGACCGGCCGGCCGCCCCAGCCGCTCCGGGGCCGGCCACCTCGCCGCCGGGCGCCGAGCCCGCGGCCCCGTCGTCGGGCGGGCCCACCCTGCCGCCCGCCGCCGCTCCCTCGCCCGACGCGGCCCCCGCACGCCCGACGTCGCCCACCTCCTCGCCCGCTCCGGCTCCGAGCGCCGACCAGGGCCAGCCGGCACGGGCGGCCGGTGGGCCGCCGGCTCCGGCTCCGAGTGCCGACACGGTCCCACCGGCCGGCGCGGCCACCAGCGGGACCACCGGCGGCGCCTCCGGGGCGGTGCCGGGCACGCAGGAGCTCACCGCCATCTGGAACGAGGCCGTCCTGCCGTCGCTCGGGGGGCTGGCCAAGGCCATGTACTCGGTCGGCCGGTTCACCGACGTCTCCGGCGCCACCGCCGTGCTGGCGTTCCCCAACGAGGTCCACCGGCAGAAGTGCGAGCAGAAGCGCGCCGAGGTCGAGCGGGCCCTGTCCGAGCGCCTCGGCACCGCCGTCGATCTGCGCCTGGTGGTCGACGCCACGGCCGAGGGTGGCGACCCCGGCGGGCGCGAGCCCGAGGGCGGGGTCGCCCGGGGCGGCGCCTCGCGGGCTGCGCCCCCCGCCGACGACGACTTCGACCTGGGCGGCGCCGACGTCCACGACCTCGACGATGCCCCCGACGCCCCCACCGGCGGCCTCGACGCGCTCACCGAGGCCTTCCCGGGCTCCGAGCTCGTCGAGGGCCCGTGAGCCCGCCCCCGCCCACCCCGTCCCCCAGGAGGAACCCATGACCCCCGATCCCGACGACACCACCCCGATCGACCCCGACCTGGTGGTCCAGTCCAGCGGCCTGCCCGACGACGACATCGTCGTCGGCGAGAGCGCCGAGGTGAGCCGGACCGACCCCGAGGACGACCCGCTGGCCGCCCTCCTCGGCGGTGCCGGCGGCTCCGGGGGCCTCGACCTCGGGGCCCTCATGGCCCAGGCCTCCGAGATGCAGAGCCAGGTGCTGGCCGCCCAGCAGCAGGCCGCCGAGACGCTGGTGGAGGGCGTCGCCGGCGGTGGGGTCGTGCGGGTCGCGGTCACCGGTGGGTTCGAGTTCGCGTCGGTCACCATCTCGCCCGAGGCCGTCGACCCAGCCGACGTCGAGATGCTCCAGGACCTCGTGCTGGCCGCCCTGCGCCACGCCGTGGAGCAGATCGAGGACCTGCAGCGCGGGTCGATCGACCTGGGCGGGCTCGACCTCGGCGGCCTGCTCGGGGGCTCGTGACCCCGGTGGCGCGCCGCCCGCTCGCCCAGCGCCGGGCCCGGCACTAGCCGTGGCCGGTGCCTACGCCGGTCCGGTCCAGGACCTGATCGACGAGCTCGGTCGCCTCCCCGGCGTCGGGCCCAAGTCGGCCCAGCGCATCGCGTTCCACCTCCTGAAGCTCCCCAAGGAGGACGCGCTCCGCCTGTCCCGGGCCATCGGCGAGGCCAAGGACCGGGTGGCGTGGTGCGAGCGCTGCTTCAACCTGTCCGAGGGGCCGCTGTGCGGCATCTGCGACGACGACCGGCGCGACGCCACCATGGTCTGCGTGGTGGAGGAGCCCAAGGACCTCGTGGCCGTGGAGAAGACCGGTGAGTACCGCGGCCGGTACCACGTGCTCCAGGGCGCCATCAGCCCCATCGAGGGCGTCGGACCCGATCAGCTGCGGGTCAAGGAGCTGCTCACCCGCCTGGACCCGGAGGGGATCACCGAGGTGATCCTGTGCACGAACCCGAACATCGAGGGCGAGGCCACGGCCATGTACCTGGGCCGGCTCCTGGGCCCGCTCGGCCTGAAGGTCACCCGGATCGCCAGCGGCCTGCCGGTGGGTGGCGACCTGGAGTACGCCGACGAGCTCACCCTGGGCCGGGCCCTCGAGGGCCGTCGCGAGCTCAGCCCCTGAGCGCTGGGCGGGCCGGGCCGGGTTCCGGTCGGGCGGGCGGACCGGCGCGAGCCGGCCGGAAAAATACCGAAGCGTCGTTCCCGATCGAGCAGCCTGCGGGCGGGCGAACTGACGATCGTTGTGGTGGGAACGACGCTTCGGTGTGTTCCGTCGAGAGTCGGGGGGGAGGGAACCTCGACGGAAGATGTTGCGGTGAGGTTACCGTTGTTGCGGTCTCATGACAAGCGCCCGGGGGGAAATTCCTCGGCGCGCGAAGTGCTGCGCTGTCACTACCCCAGGTGCGGGGAGCCACAAACCCCCGGGGACGACAAAATGGTGCCGGATGTCGAGGACCCGACGCCCGGACGCGGAGCGGGGGGCGACCTGGCGGTCGCCCCCCGCTGCCGGGCGTGCGTGGAGGTGGCGCCGGCCCGGGGGTCGGCGCCGGGTCAGCCGGCCACCTGCAGGAGGATGGCGTCGCCCTGACCGCCGCCGCCGCAGAGGGCTGCGGCACCGAGGCCGCCACCCCGGCGGGCCAGCTCGAGGGCCAGCTGCAGGGTGACCCGGGTGCCGGAGGCGCCCAGGGGGTGGCCGATGGCGATGGCGCCGCCGTTGACGTTGGTGATCTCGTCGGTGATCCCGAGGTCACGCATGGAGGCGATGCCCACCGCGGCGAAGGCCTCGTTGAGCTCGAAGAGGCTGACGTCGGACACCGACCGGCCGGCCCGCTCGAGCGCCTTGGTGATGGCGTTGGACGGCTGGTGCAGGAGCGAGGCGTCGGGGCCGGCCACCTGGCCGTAGCCGACGATCTCGGCCAGCCAGCTGAGGCCCAGGGCCTCGGCCTTGGCCTTCGACATCACGACCACGGCGGCGCCGCCATCGGAGATCTGCGAGGCGTTCCCGGCGGTGATGTTGCCGGCCTTGTCGAAGGCGGGGCGGAGCTTGCCGAGGGTGTCGGCGGTGGTGTCGCCGCGCACGCCCTCGTCCTCGGACACCACGATCGGGTCGCCCTTGCGCTGCGGGACCGACACCGAGATGATCTCGTCGTCGAAGAGGCCGTTCTTGTGGGCGGCCGCGGCCCGCTGGTGCGAGGCGGCGGCGAAGGCGTCCTGGTCCTCGCGGCTGATGCCCTGGGGCTCCTTGCCGCAGTAGGCCTCGGTGCTGGCGCCCATGGCGACGTGGTCGAACTGGTCCCAGAGGCCGTCGTACATCATCGAGTCGACCACCTTCTGGTCGCCGATGCGGTACCCGGCCCGGGCCCCCGGCAGGAGGAACGGGGCGTTGGTCATCGACTCCATGCCGCCGGCGACCACGACGTCGGCATCGCCGGCGTTGATCATCAGGTCGGCCAGGTAGATGGCGTGCATGCCCGAGGGGCAGACCTTGTTGACGGTGGTGGCGGGCACCCCCATCGAGATGCCGGCGTGCACGGCGGCCTGGCGGGCGGTGATCTGGCCGGCGCCGGCCTGCAGCACGTGACCCATGAACACGTACTCGACCTGCTCGGGCGTGAGCCCGGCCCGCTCGAGCGCGCCCTGGATGGCGAAGCCCCCGAGCTCGGCGGCGCTGAAGCCGGCGAGGGCCCCCGACAGCTTTCCGACCGGCGTACGGGCGCCGGCGACGATCACGGTTCCAGCCATGGAGTTCCCCTTGCGATGTGGTGCGTGGACGAGCGCCAGCGTACCGAGGGGGTGCCGCGGCGTGCCCATCCGCGCCCGGGTGGGCCCGGGTGGCTCGGGTGGCTCGGGTGGGTCAGCCCGGGCCGTCGGACGCGGCCGGTTGCGGCGCGGGCGGGTGGTCGGACAGGGCGATGGCCTCGTCGAGGCGGGCCCGGAGGTCGGCCAGGGCGCCCTTGGCGACGTCGCGGGTGGCGGCGAGCTCGTCGATCTGGGTGGTGAGGTGGGCCACCGAGGCGTCGGCGTCGGCCTGGGCCCGGGCCTGCGAGGTCTCGAGCATGCGGTCGACCCGGGCCTGGGCGTCGGCGACCAGGGCCAGCGCCTCGTCCTGGGCGGCGGCCAGCTTGGCGGCCGCCTCGTGGCGCTCCTGCTCGGCCTGGGCGCGGGTGGCCTCGGCGTGGGCATCGGCCGCCGTGCGGGTGGCGGCGGCCTCCTGCTCGGCCTGCTCGCGGAGCACGGCCACCTCGCGCTCGGTGTCGGCCCGGAGGGCGGCGGCCTGCTCGTGGGCGGTCCGCAGCACGGCCGCGATCTCGTCGCCCAGGTCGGACCAGTCGGTGCCGGCGGCCGGCGGCGCGGGCCGCCCGTCGGGCGTGGGGTGGGTGGCGGGCTCACCCGGCCCGTGGTCGGCACCCTCGACCCGGTCCGGGGCCGAGGTCTCGGCCGCCTGGTGGGCGAAGGCATCGGCCACCGTGTGGAGGAACGTGCGGACCTCGTCCTTGTCGTAGCCCCGCAGGCCGACGGCGAACTCCCGGGCGGCGATCTCTTCTGGCGTGAGCGACATCGTCGGCTGCTCCCCTGTGGTCCGAGTGGCTGGAGACTATCGGCGGCCGCCGTGCCCCGATGAGGGCCGGGCGGCGCTTGGGCCGAGCTCCGGGGGCGACCCTAGGATGCGCCGCCATGCAGGCGATCCTCGAAGCGATCCAGGCCGGCGCGTCCGGCGACGACCTTGCCAACCTCCCGATCCCGGAGTCCTACCGGGCGGCGTTCGTCAAGCGAGACGAGCAGACGATCTGGGAGGGGGTGGCCTCGGAGGACAAGGACCCACGCCGGTCGCTGCACGTCGACCAGGTCGCCACCCCGGAGCTGGCGCCCGACGAGGTGTACGTGGCGGTGATGGCCTCGGCCATCAACTTCAACACGGTGTGGACCTCGATCTTCGAGCCCGTGTCCACCTTCGGGTTCCTCGACCGCCTCGGCAAGGAGAGCGTGTGGGGCGCCCGCCACGCCCTGCCGTACCACGTGGTCGGCTCCGACGCCTCGGGTGTCGTGGTCCGCGTCGGCTCGGCCGTGCGCAACTGGAAGCCGGGCGACAAGGTCACCCTCCACTGCAACCACCTCGACGACCAGGACCCGTCGGCCCACGACGACTCCATGCTCGCCAGCAACCAGCGCATCTGGGGCTTCGAGACCAACTTCGGCGGCCTGGCCGACCTCACCGTGGTCAAGGCCAACCAGCTCATGCCGAAGCCTGCCCACCTCACCTGGGAGGAGGCGGCGTGCAACGCGCTGTGCAACTCCACCTCGTACCGCATGATCGTCAGCCCCCACGCCGGCGACCTCAAGCAGGGCCAGGCCGTGCTGATCTGGGGCGCCACCGGCGGCATCGGCGGCTACGCCGTGCAGTACGTGCTGAACGGCGGCGGCATCCCCGTCGGCGTCGTGTCGTCGCCCGAGCGGGCCAAGCTCCTCAACGAGATGGGCTGCGAGCACGTCATCGACCGCAAGGCCGCCGGCTACCAGTTCTGGAAGGACGAGCACACCCAGGACGAGAAGGAGTGGCG
>JBBRFU010000200.1:0-5374 GCA_038241315.1 Acidimicrobiales bacterium
GGTCGGCCAGGGCGGCGCGCAGCGCCGGCGGGGCGAGGACCTCCACGCCGGCGATCGGCGCCAGCATGGCGACCGCCACCTCGAGCGGCTCGAGGGGCAGCTCGACGGTGCAACGACCGTCGGCGTCCGGCTCCGAACGCGCCGCCAGCGCGGTGGCGGTGGCCGGCCCCGGGACGGCGCGGGGGAGTTGCGCCAGCGCGCCGGGCGTCAGGCGCAGCCGGGCGGCGAGGGGACGGATGCCGGCGTCGAAGTCGGCGGCTCCGACACCTCCAGCTCCTCGGCCAGCTGGGCCGCGGTGGCCCGGCCGGTCCGTTGGATCACCAGCAGCAGGGCCAGCAGCCGGGCGGCGCGCACCCGCCCGACGGTACCCGCCATCCCTGACCGAACCGGTCAGGGATGGCGGTCCCCCGGGGCTCGGCACGGAGCACGAGCCCGCCGGTCCCGCGGGTCACCGGCGAGGCCGCCGGCTGGGTCAGACGCCGACGGGGGAGGGTCGGTCGGCGCGGGTGGGGGCGCTGGGGGCGGTGAGGCCGGTGGCCTCGGCGGTGAGGCGGAGGGAGCGGAGGCGGTCGTCGGGGCCGTGGGCCATGGTGGTCACCATCAGCTCGGCGGCACCGGTGCGCTCGGCGAGCTCCTCGAGCGAGCGGCGGACCAGGCCCGGCGAGCCGATCACGTGGTTGCGGCCCCAGCTGTGGGCGATGGCCTGCTCCTGCGGGGTCCACTCGTGGGCGGCGGCCTGCTCGGGCGACGGGTACAGCCCCGGTCGGCCCTGCCGCAGCCGGGCCATGGAGAGGGCGGAGGGGCCCGAGAGGTAGCGGGCCTCCTCCTCGTCGGGGGCGCACAGCACGTTGACGCCGAGCATCAGGTACGGCTCGTCGAGCACGTCGGACGGGGTGAAGGCCCGCCGGTACACCTCGGCGGCGGCCTCGGTGTTGTCGCCGGCGAAGTGGTGGGCGAACGAGAAGGGGATGCCGAGCTGGCCGGCCAGGCGGGCGCTGAAGTCGCTGGAGCCGAGCAGCCAGATCGACGGCTGGTAGCCGCGTGCCGGCGTGGCGTGGATCCGCCGGAACGGGTGGTCGTCGGGCAACGAGTCGTTGAAGTAGCCGAGCAGCTCGCCGAGCTGGTTCGGGAAGTCGTCGCCCTGGTCGAGGCGGTTGGTGCGGCGGAGGGCCGCGGCGGTGAGCCCGTCGGTGCCGGGCGCCCGGCCGAGGCCGAGGTCGATGCGGCCGGGGTGGAGCGCCTCGAGCATGCCGAACTGCTCGGCCACCACGAGCGGGGAGTGGTTGGGCAGCATCACGCCGCCCGAGCCGAGGCGCAGGGTGGTGGTGCCGGCGGCCAGGTGGGCGATGAGCACGGCCGGTGACGAGCTGGCGATGCCGGGCATGTTGTGGTGCTCGGCCACCCAGTAGCGGTGGTAGCCGAGGCGCTCGGCCTCCTGGGCCAGCCGGAGCGACGAGGCCAGGGCCTCGGCGGGCGTGGCGCCCTCGCCGACGATGGCCAGGTCGAGCACCGACAGGGTGGGTTGCGTCATGGACCCTTCCTATCGGCGCCCGCCCGCGGATCCGACCCCGCCGTCGGGCCCGGTCACAGCTGCTTGTGCAGCTCGGCGGCCAGGTGGTGGGTGAGGGGTTGGCCCACGGCGGCCATGCGCACCTCGTAGTGGAGGACGTCCTCCTCGACGGTGAGGTCCCGCTCCACCGCGGTGACCTCCTTGGCGCTGCCGGTGCCCGACACGAAGGTGGTGCGGAGCCGCAGCACCCCGCCGGTCTGGACGCCCTCGGCCACCTCCACCACCCCCGTGGGGTGGGCCATCACGTACTCCACGTGCCCGGGCCGGGGGAGGCGCCAGTAGCCCGTCTCGGCGTGCAGCGGGCGTTGGTCGTCGGCGGCGCGCGTGCGCTGGGCGTAGGCGAGGAAGGGCTTGCCGACGTGGCCGAAGGTGATGGCCTCGAGGTAGTCGAAGGGCTCGATGGTGGGATAGGACCCGTGGCCGGTGCCCGACCACGTGCCCAGCAGGAACTCGAGCGGGGCGACGTCGGGGTGCAGCGGCGGAGCCATGCCCCCAGGTTGCCAGGATCGCCGGCTCGGTGACGACGGGTTCGCCAGCTCGCTCCCCGTCGGCGGGCGACCGCTGGCCGTAGTTGGATGGCGCCGTGCCCATCGCCGCCGTCAACGGGATCGAGATCCACCACCAGCGCCAGGGAACGGGGAGGCGGCTGCTGTACCTGAACGGATCGGGGGCCACGCTGGCCACCAGCGCCCTGCTCCTGGCGCCGTTCGAGGCCCGGTTCGACGTGCTGGCCCTCGACCAGCGCGGCCTCGGCCGGACGTCGGTCCCGCCGGGCCCCTACGCCATGGCCGACTACGCCGCCGACGCGCTCGCCCTGCTCGACCACGTCGGGTGGGCCTCCTGTCGCGTCGTCGGCATCAGCTTCGGGGGGATGGTGGCCCAGGAGCTGGCGGTCACGGCCCCGGAGCGGGTGGAGCGCCTGGCCCTCCTGTGCACCTCGCCGGGCGGCGCGGGCGGCGCCTCGTACCCGCTGCACGAGCTGCGCGACCTGCCCCCGGCCGACCGGGCCCGGCTCGGCACCGAGCTCCTCGACACCCGCTTCACGCCGGGTTGGCTCGCCGAGCACGAGCACGACCGGGGCCTGGCCGAGCTGATGGCCGGGCGGTCGGCCGGGGCCGCCGGCAGCGACCGGGCGAGGGGCGAGGTGGAGCAGCTCGACGCCCGTCGCCGCCACGACGTGTGGGAGCGGCTGCCCCGCATCACGTGCCCCACCCTCGTGGCCGGTGGGCGGTTCGACGGCATCGCGCCACCGGCCAACTCGGCGGCCATCGCCGATCGGGTCCCTGGCGCCGAGCTGCGCCTGTACGAGGGCGGCCACGCCTTCTTCGCCCAGGACCGCCGGGCCTTCCCCGAGGTGCTCGACTTCCTCGGCGAGCCCTGAGCGCCCGTCGCCGGCCGGGGCGCCCGCGATCGCTCGCCCGCGCCCGGTGGCTCGGTGGCTCGGGCGTTCGCTAGAGCTGGGGGGGGCGGGTGCTGAGCACGCGGCCCACGAGGTCGATCACGGGGGGACCGAGGGCCCGGACGGCATCGAGGTCGTCGGCCACGAGGGGTCCGGTGACGAGGGAGCCGGTGCCGGCCACGAGCAGCTCGCACGCGAAGCGGCCCGCCTCGGTGTGGGCGTCGAGGAGCTCCACCAGCGAGTCCACGATCCGCGCCTGGAGGGCGATGCGGCGGTCGATGGCGTCGGCGCCGGCGGCGTAGACCTCCACCAGGAACACCCGGGCGAACGCGGGCTGCGAGGCGAGGGCGTCGAGGTAGCGGGTGAAGGCGGCGGCGAAGCGCTCGTGGGCGGTGCCGTCGAGGGTGGCGACGTCGCCGACCCTGGCCAGCAGCAGCTCCGACGCGGCGTCGAAGGCGGCGAGGAAGCAGTCGAGCTTGGAGGGGAACTGCTGGTAGAAGGTCTCCCGCGAGACGCCGGCGCCCCGGATGACGTCGGCCACGGTGGTGCCCACGTACCCCTTGCGCGTCATGGCCTCGGCGATGGCCAGCAGCATCCGACCCCGTTGCGCCTCCTGCACCTGCTCCCGGCTCAGCTGGTGCCGGCCCCGCGGCAGGCGGCCGTCTGCCGGGCCTTCCACGGCGCCCGCCGCGGGGCCCTCCCCGGAGCCGTCGGGCTGGGTGTTCGGCGGCGTCGGCACGTCCGGAGGCTATCAGCGAACAACATCGTACGTGGATCGCTAGCATCGCCGCCATGGAGCTCTCGGTGGCCGTGGACGATGACGATGCGGGACGGATGAGCCGGCGCCGGCGGGGCGCTCGGCGACGTCGGCCACTGGTGGCGCTCGCCGCGGCCGCGGCGCTGACCGCGGTGCTGGCGGGTTGCTCCTCCGACGGCGTCGCCGACCCGGGCGGCGGTGGGGGAGGAGCCGGCGCCACGGGTGACCGAGCGGGGTCGGCCGGGTCGGCGGGGAGCACCACCGCCCCGGGGCCGACCACCACCGAGGCGCCGCCCGAGCCCTTCACCGGATCGGTCGACGACTTCTACCGGGTCCCCGACCCCCTGCCGCCGGGTGAGCCGGGGGAGCTCGTCCGCGTCCAGGAGGTGGCGCGGGCCGACGGGCGGGTCACGGTCCGGGTCATGTACCACTCGCTCGACGCCCGGGATCGCGACCGCGCCGTCACCGGCACCATCTCGTACCCCGAGGCCGATCCGCCCGAGGGCGGGTGGCCGGTGGTGGCGTGGGCCCACGGCACCACCGGCCTGTCGTCGGCCTGCGCGCCGAGCCGGGCCGGCGCGGTCGGGCCGGCGTTCGGGGTGGAGGGGGTGGTGGCGTCCACCGACTACCTCGGCCTCGGCCCGGTGGGCGAGCGCCACCCCTACCTGTCCGGGATCAGCGAGGGGCGCTCCGTGATCGACTCGGTCCGCGCCGCCCGCCGCCTGCCCGAGGCCGGGGCCGGCACCCGCTGGGTGGCCGCCGGCCACTCGCAGGGCGGGCACGCCGCCCTGTTCGCCCACGAGCTGGGCGCCGCCCACGCCCCCGAGCTGGAGCTCCTCGGCACCGCGGCCATCGCGCCCGCCGCCGCGCTGCAGGAGACCTTCGGCCCCGACGACCAGGTGGTGCCGAAGATGGTCGGCGTCATGGCCCTCTACGGCCTGGCTGCCGACCACCCCGAGATCGTCCCCGAGGACTACGTGGGCCCGGAGGTGGAGGCGGTCGACCACACGATCGACGACGGCTGCGCCGACCAGGTGATCGCCGCCATGGCGGGCATCCCGGCCGACGTCTTCTACGACCACCACCCCCTGGAGACCGAGCCGGCCCGATCGGTGCTCGCCGAGAACGACCCCGGTCAGGTGGCCGTCGACGCGCCGCTGCTCGTGGTGTCGGGCACGGCCGACACCTACGTGGTGCCGGCCCGGGTGGCGTTCCTGCTGGAGCAGCTGTGCGACGTGGGCCAGGGCACCGAGGCGGTCGAGGTCGACGGGGCCGACCACCAGACGGTGGTGGGCGAGGCCGGCCAGGTGATCGGCGCGTGGTTCTCGGACCGGCTCACCGGCGAGGCCGCTCCCGACGCCTGCGGTCGGGCCATCGGCTGAGGCCGCTCGTCCGGTGAGGACGAGCCGTCCGGTGAGGACGGTCGTCGGGTGAGCTCGGTCGTCGGGTGACGTGTCGTCCGGCGCCGACGGGTCGTCAGGTGAGCTCGGCGGTGATCCGCGCCAGAAGCTCGTCGAAGTCGTCGAGGGCGGGCAGCTGCGGGAACTCGGCCACCACGTTCGGCGGCGCGTGGAACAAGAAGCCGGCGTCGGCCGCCAGCAACATGGTGGTGTCGTTGTAGGAGTCGCCGGCGGACACCACCCGGTAG
>JBBRFU010000201.1:0-5353 GCA_038241315.1 Acidimicrobiales bacterium
CCGGCTCGTCCGGCGTGCTCACGCCGGTGGTGCGCCGCCTCCTCACCGACCACGACCTGCACCCCGACGACGTCGCCGGGTCCGGGCGCGACGGGCGGATCACCCGCGCCGACGTCCTGGCCGCCGCCGCTCAGGCCGACCGGCGGATCGACGACCGACCGCCCGCCGACCGACCGCCCGCCGACCGACCGCCCGCCGACCAACCGGCCGCCGTCGCGCCCGCGGCCGCGCCCGTCGCACCGCCCCCCGTGGCCGCGCCGGCCCTCGAGGTCGGCGACGACGACGACGTGGTCGACCTCTCCCGTGCCCGGCTGGCCACCGCCGACCACCTGGTCCGCTCGTTGGCCACGGCCGCCCACGCCCTCGTGGCCGTCGAGGTCGACTACGCCGCCCTCGATCCCGTCCGCCGGGCCGCCGGCCTCAGCTACCTGCCCTTCGTGGCCCGAGCGGTCATCGACGCCGTGTGCGAGTTCCCCCACGTCAACGCCAGCTTCGACGGCGACCGGCTCATCGTGCACCGGCGGGTGCACCTCGGGGTGGCCGTCGACGTCGACCGGGAGGCCCTCGTGGTGCCCGTCCTCCGCGGCGCCGACGACCTGCGCCTCCCCGCCCTCTCCGCCGCGGTGACCGACCTGGCCGACCGGGCCCGCCGGCGGCGACTGCCCGGCGACGCCTTCACCGGCGGCACGATCACCCTCACCAACGTCGGCTCCTACGGCACCTTCGTCACGACGCCGATCATCAACCAGCCCCAGGTGGCCATCCTCTCCACCGACGGCGTGCGCATGGCCCCCGTGGCCGTCCGCACCGACGACGGCGGGCCCGGCACCGAGCGGACGTGGGGCGTCGCCGTCCACCCCGTGGGCAACCTCTGCCTGAGCTTCGACCACCGGGCGTTCGACGGTGCCTACGCCGCGGCGTTCCTGGCACGGGTCCGCGAGCTCCTCCAGACCCGCGACTGGCGGACGGAGGTGGCCCCGTGAGCACCGTCGAGCCCACCCCGCCGAGCGGGGGTCGACCGAGCCTGAGCCTGGTGGGCCCCGCTCCCGGCCCTGGCCCCGCCCCTGGCCCTGGCGCTGGCACCGGCCCCACGCACCGCGGGTACCCGGTGGCCGAGCTGGTCGACGACTTCCGCCTGGCCTGCGTGTCGCGCGCCATCGACGACCGCGAGATCGCCATGCAGAAGCAGAGCCGGGTGTTCTTCCAGATCTCCGGCGCCGGTCACGAGGCCCTCGGCCTGGCCCTGGCCCGCCACTTGCGCCCCGGCTACGACTGGTTCTTCCCCTACTACCGCGAGCAGGCCCTGGTGCTCGGCCTCGGCGTCACGCCCACCGAGGTGCTGCTGCAGGCGGTCGGCTCGGCCGACGACCCCTCCAGCGCCGGGCGGCAGATGCCCTCGCACTGGGGGCATCGCGAGCGCAACATCGTCACCCAGTCGAGCCCCACCGGCAGCCAGTGCATCCCGGCGGTGGGCTGCGCCGAGGCCGGCCGCTACCTCGTCCGCCGGCCCCACCTCCAGGGCCCGACGGCGGGACCGGGGGGCAGCCCCGGCGCCAGCGCCGCCCACCCCGACGAGCTGACCTACGTGAGCCTCGGCGAGGGGGCCTGCAGCGAGGGTGAGTTCTGGGAGAGCCTCAACACCGCGGCCAACCTCCACCTGCCGGTGCTCTACGTGGTGCCCGACAACGGCTTCGCCATCTCGGTGCCCGCGTCGGACCAGCACCCGGCCCCGGTGCACGAGCTGGTCCGTGGCTTCCGGGGCCTCGAGGTCCACCACCTCGACGGCACCGACTACTTCGGCGTCCGCGACGCCGCCAAGTCGATCGTCGAGCACCTCCGGGCGGGCGTCGGCCCTGCCCTGATCCACGCCGACGTGGTGCGCCCCTACTCCCACTCGGCCGCCGACACCCAGAGCAAGTACCGCTCGGTGGAGGAGCTGGCCGAGGAGGCCCGCCACGACCCGATCGACCGCTTCGAGCACGACCTGGTGGACGGTGGCGTGCTGACGGCGGAGGAGGCCGCCGCCATCCGGGCGGAGGCCCGGGCCGCCGTGGTGGCGGCCGCCACCGAGGCCCTGGCCGGCGCCCGGCCCGACCCGGCCACCGTCACCCACCAGGTGACCGCCCTGCCCGTGCTGGCGACCCCTG
Organism: Acidimicrobiales bacterium; assembly: GCA_038241315.1. Classification (GTDB taxonomy): domain Bacteria; phylum Actinomycetota; class Acidimicrobiia; order Acidimicrobiales; family Iamiaceae; genus Aquihabitans. Next base: position 2,148 of record JBBRFU010000201.1, read on the forward strand.
CCGTGCCGGGCGTCGACGGCGTGCCCGCCCACGACGGCGACCCCGTCCCGCTCGGCGAGGCGATCAAGCGCACCCTCCACGAGCAGATGGCCGCCGACGAGCGCATCCGGGTCTTCGGCGAGGACGTGGCCGATGCCCGCGAGCAGGTGCTGGCCGGCGTCGAGGGCAAGGGCGGCGTGTTCGGCACCACCCACGGGCTGCAGCGGGCCTTCGGCCAGGCCCGGTGCTTCAACACCCCGCTCTCGGAGGCCAACATCGTCGGACGGGCCGTGGGCCAGGGGCTGCGGGGCCTGCGCCCCGCCCCCGAGGTGCAGTTCTTCGACTACATCTGGCCGGCCATGACCCAGATCCGCAGCGAGGCGGCCACCATCCGGTGGCGCTCGAACGGCGCCTTCACCTGCCCGATGGTCCTGCGGGTCCCGATCGGCGGCTACCTCACCGGGGGCAGCATCTGGCACAGCCAGTGCGGCGAGTCGATCTTCGCCCACATCCCGGGGCTGGCCATCGCCATGCCCAGCCGGGCCCGCGACGCCGCCGGGCTCCTCCGCTACGCCTTCCGCTGCGAGGACCCGGTGCTGTTCCTGGAGCACAAGCACCTGCTCCGCCAGCCCTACACCGTCGACCCGTTCCCCGACGAGGGGTGGGTGCTGCCGTTCGGCGTCGGCGAGGTCCGCCGGGCCGGTGACGACGTGACGGTGGTGTCGTGGGGCGCCACCGTCGAGAAGAGCCTCCAGGCCGCGACGCTGCTGGCCGAGCGGGAGGGGATCGAGGCCGAGGTCATCGACCTGCGGACCATCGCCCCGTGGGACCAGGCCCTGCTGGCCGAGAGCGTCGCCCGCACCGGGCGCCTGCTGGTGGTCCACGAGGACACCCTCACCGGCGGCTTCGGTGGCGAGGTGGCGGCCTGGGCCGGCGAGCACTGCTTCGCCGACCTCGACGCGCCGGTCCGCCGCGTCGGCGCCGCCGACACCCCGGTGGCCTACGAGCCCACGCTGGAGCAGGCGATCCTGCCCCAGGTGGCGTCCATCACCGCGGCCCTCACCGACCTCGCCACCTGGTAGCGGCCGAGCGGCCGGTGGTCCGCGGAGGTGGTCTGCCGGACGCGGCGCGGGTGAGGACGCGGCGCGGATCAGGAGCCCGCGGGTCAGGAGGTGCGCGGGTCAGGAGCCCGCGGGTCAGGAGCCCGCGGGTCAGGACGCGGCGCGGGTCAGGAGGCGAGCAGGGCGCGGGCCGCGAGCACGCGCTCGCGGGTGGGCACCCGCCACAGGATGACGGCGGTGCCCACCAGGCCGAGGGCCACCACCACGGCCACCACCACCGGCACGTCCCCCAGCGCCCACGAGCTGAGCGCGATGGCCGTCCACATCATCGCCAGGGCGATCACCTTGGCCCGACGGGGCATGCCCAGGCCGGCGCGGTGGTCGCGCACGAGCGGGCCGACGCCGCGGAGGTCGAGCACCCAGCGCTCGAAGCGTGGGCTGGAGCGGGCGAAGCACGAGGCCGCCACGATGAAGAAGACCGTGGTGGGGAGCCCGGGGACGACGACGCCGACCCCACCGAAGCCGACGGCCACCCACCCGCCGGTGAACCAGACGGCGCGGACGACGCGGGTGCGTGAGGCGACGGGGACCGACGGGTCCGTCACCCCGGTGCTCATGTCAGGAGGCTGTCGACGATGTGGGCCACGTCCTGCACCAGGAGGACGCTGAGCAGGCACATGATGGCGAAGGCGATGGCCGAGAAGTGCCAGCGCCACTTGTGGTCGACGGCGAAGAAGCGCCGGATGGTGAACGTGTCGCACGCCAGCGCGATGGTGCCGATGATGATCCCGATGACCGGGCCCACGCCACGGGCGAAGCCCGCCGCCGGCAGCACGAACGGGAACACCACGTAGGTGAGGGTGCAGCGGGTGGCCGAGATCAGCATGGACCGCTGGAAGGTGCTGTAGGCCGAGTCCGCCGACACGCCGGCGGGCCGGTCCTTGATGCGGAGCAGCTTGCGGACCACCAGGTCGGCGGGGGTGCGGCGCACGCCACCGGGGCCGTGGAGGATCGGGCAGCCGGCGGCTGGCGCGGCGGCCGCCACGTGGGGCACCGGGCACCGGGAGGCGGCCGCCGCACCGGCGTCGACGGGCGTGAGGGGGCGGGGGTCCTCGTCGGTGGCGACCGAGGCGCCGTGGGGCACCGGGCAGCCGCCGGCGGCCGGCAGCACGTCGGCCCGGACCAGCTCGGCCGGGACCACGTCGGCCGGGACCACGTCGGGCGGCCGTGCGGTGACGGCGGCGGCGCCGGTGTGGGCCTCGGCCTCGGCAACGGGCCCGGCGTCGGAGCTCGGGGCGGGACCGCCGTGGGGGAACGGGCACCCGTTCGCCGCGGGCCCCGCCGGGCCGGGGCCGGGGGCGGGGGGTGCCGTCTCGATCCGGTCGGCCACCGGCGCGTGCTCCATGGCCGACAGGCTACGGACCCGACGCCCCGATGCGAAAGCGGAGCCCGTCGTGACCGGGTGGGGTGGTGGCCGTACGCTGCCGCCGTGCTCCCTCGCCCGCTCCGTGCCCGAGCCCATCGACTGGTCAACGCCGGCATCCAGCGTGGGTGGGCCCGCCTCCGCTTCGCCGGGGCGATCGCCCCGGGCACCGACGCCGCCGACGGGTTCGGGTCGTTCGGCCGGGGCAGCGTGATCGCCTTCCCCACCGCGGTGCTCTACGGCCAGCGCCACATCCACATCGGCGTCGACACGATGATCAGCACCTGGTGCACCATCGCTGCCGGCTACTCGCCGGCGCAGACCACCGTGCCCCCGCGCGCCCTGGTCATCGGCGACCGCTGCGTCATCGGCCTCCGCTCGGGCATCGTGGCCCACGAGTCGATCGAGATCGGCGACGACGTGTGGTTCGGCCAGGACGTCTACGTCACCGACGCCAACCACGGCTACCAGGACCCCGACACGCCCATCGGCGGCCAGCTCGGCCCGCACGACCCGGTGCGGATCGGGTCGGGCACCTGGATCGGTCACGGGGCCGTGGTGCTCCCGGGCACCACCCTCGGTCGCAACGTGGTGGTGGCCGCCGGTTCGGTGGTGCGGGGCGAGATCCCCGACCACGCGGTGATCGGCGGCGTGCCGGCTCGGGTGATCCGCCGGTACGTCCCCGACGTCGGCTGGGAGCGGGCCGACGGCGGCCCCGGGGTGAAGCCGGTGCGGGAGACCGT
>JBBRFU010000202.1:0-5320 GCA_038241315.1 Acidimicrobiales bacterium
GACACGCCCACCAGTCGGCCGGGGAGCGATCGTTGGAGGCCGTCGCGCACCGCCATGAAGCCGGCGTGGGGCCCGCCGAAGCCCAGCGGCACGCCGAAGCGCTGGGCCACGCCGACCACCACGTCGGCGCCCAGGGCGCCGGGGGAGCGGAGCAGGCAGAGCGAGAGCAGGTCGGCGTCGACGGCGACCACGGCACCGGCGTCGTGGGCGGCAGCGATCACCTCGGTCCAGTCGACCACCAGGCCGGACGAGCCGGGGTAGGGGAGCAGGACCCCGAAGGCGGTCACGTCGGCGGGCAGGCCGCCGCGCAGGTCGGCCACCACCACCGGCAGGCCGATCGGCTCGGCCCGGGTGCGGACGACTGCGATGGTCTGGGGGTGGCAGTCGGCGTCCACCAGGAACACGGCATCGTCGGGGGCCTGCTTGGCCACCCGCCGGGCCAGGGTCATGGCCTCGGCGGCTGCGGTGCCCTCGTCGAGGAGCGACGCGTTGGCCAGGGCCAGGCCGGTGAGGTCGGCGACCATGGTCTGGAAGTTGAGCAGCGCCTCCAGGCGACCCTGGGAGATCTCCGGCTGGTACGGCGTGTAGGCCGTGTACCAGGCGGGGCTCTCGAGCACGTTGCGCAGGATCACGGGGGGCGTGACCGTGTCGTGGTAGCCGAGGCCGATCATCGAGGTGACCACCTCGTTGCGATCGGCGAGGGCGCGCAGGTCGGCGAGGGCCTGGGTCTCGGTGCGCGCGGCCGGCAGGTCGAGCGTCTCGGGGGAGCGGATGCCGGCGGGCACGGCGGCGTCGACGAGGTCGTCGAGCGAGCGCCGACCGAGCGCGGCGAGCATCTTGGCCTGGGCGTCCGCGGACGGGCCGAGGTGGCGGTCCTCGAACGGGACGCCGCCCTCGAGGTGGTGGAGCGGGGGGCGAGCGGTCATGCGGTGGTCTCCCTGGCGTTTCGGCGCGTCGGTTCGACCTCCCCCGCTGTCTGAGTACCTGAGAGCTTCACCCCTGCGGGCTTTCCCCTTCGGTGAGGCGCACCGTTGCGCCTGCTTTCCAGCGTTGCCTCGCTCGGACGGTCCGTGGGCCTGAGAGATTCCGGGGAGGGATTGCTCCTTCGGCGTGCCCCGAGGGGCACTCTCCCGGCCGAGCTCGACGGCTCGGCCACGCTACCGGACCACTGGCCGCGCCGGGTGATCCCGGGCCGGGCCGCTCCGGGGCCCGGACGCCTCGACGCTACGCTCGCCTCGGACGACCGCACCCGTCGTCCCTGGTCGCCGCAGTCCCCGTGGCACGAGGAGCAGGTCATGACCGCCAGGCAGCTCGTCGGTGGGGTGGCGGTGGCTGCCGTGCTGGCGTTGGCCGCGTGCGGCGACGACGGCGGCTCCGAGGGTGGCGGGCCGTCCCGCAGCACCACCACCGAGGCCACGGCCGAGTTCGACGCCGAGGGCGGGAAGGTCAAGGTGTCCGACGGTGAGGGCGGGTCGTTCGAGGTCGACGACGACGGCATGACCGTCACCGACGGGGAGGGCGGGGGCGAGACGCAGGTGCTCACCGGCGAGGATGCCGCCGTGCCCGAGGGCTGGCCCGAGGGCCTGCGCCCACCCGCCGGGGCGAAGCTCCTCTCGGCTACCACGTCCACCACCCCGGGCGACGAGCTGCTCGCCCTGGCCGCGGAGCTCGAGGCGCCGGTGGCCGACGCGCTCGCCGCCTTCGAGCGCCAGGTGGTGGCGGCCGGGTACGAGATCAACCCCAGCGGCACCTCCGGCGGGGCCGCAGGGGTGGCCACCCTGATCGCCTCCGACGACGACGAGCTGGTGGTCGCCAGCTTCTCCAGCGGTCCCGGCGGCACCACCATCGCCAGCATCAGCATCACCCCGTCGGGCTGAGCTCGCCGTCGGGTCCGCTCGCGGCCCCGATGCGCCGCACGACGCTCAGCTGACGGGGGCCTCACGGCCGTAGGCGTCGGGCTCCTGGGCGGCGATCCAGTCGAAGAGCGGCTGCCCGCTGAACCAGCCGGCCAGGTGGCTGCCCACGTTGGCGTGGGTCTGACGGGCGACCTCGTCATCGATGAGCACCGGCTCGCCGGCCGCCCGGGCGAGCAGCTCGACCTCGCAGGAGCGCTCCATGGTGACGTACCAGAACACCGTCTCCTCGATGCTCTGGCCGACGGTGAGGATGCCGTGGTTGCGCAGGATGGCGGCCTTGCGGTCGCCGAGGGCGTGGGCGATGCGCTTGCCCTCCTCCGGGTCGTTGACCACGCCCGTGTAGTCGTCGAAGAGCACGTGGTCGTCGTGGAAGATGCAGCTGTCCTGGGTGATCGGCGCCAGCGGGCGGCCGAGGGCGGACCAGGCTCGGCCGAACTTCGAGTGGCTGTGGGCGGCGGCCACCACGTCGGGCCGGGCGGCGTGGATCCCCGAGTGGATGGCGAAGGCGGCCTGGTTGACCGGCCAGGTGCCCTCGACCACCTCGCCCTGGTGGCTCACGAGGAGGAGGTCGTCGGCGGTGATCTGCTTGAAGCTCATCCCGAACGGGTTCACCCAGAAGTGGTCGTCGAGGCCGGGGTCGCGGGCGGTGATGTGGCCCGCCACGCCCTCGTCGAAGCCGAAGCGCCCGAAGATCCGGAACGCCAGCGCCAGCCGCTGCTTGCGCCACCGCCGCTCGTCGTCGATCGAGCGCTCCACGAACATCGGGTTGGGGGTGCGAGACACGGTTCAGGACCTCCTGGGAGCGGTGGCCCGAGTGTACGGGGGCCGGCTCCGTCCACGAGGCCCGCGCCCGTGGACGGTCGGCCCCACCCGGGGGAGGGGGTGCCGAGCGCGATCGGCCGCGGCACCGGTCCGCGGGCCCGACGAGGGCCGGGCGAACGCCCTGGGATCTCGCCGACTGTGCGCCGCCGAGCGCGGGCCGCGCGCGTGCACCGAGGTGACCGCCGCCGAGGGAGGCCGCGACGCCCGACCCTCCAGTCGACCTCGACCTGGAGGGTCGGGCGTCGGGTCGAGGTCGAGGTCGTGTGGCCACCGGCCGCCCGCCTCGCCGATCAGGGCTAGTATTGTCACGTGACGTTATCCCGGGTGAACGGTGGGGCGGGCGAAGCGGACGGGGGACGGCGCGACTCGCCGTCAGGATCCCCCCGAGCCCTCGAGCCCCGGTGCCGCTGGTGCGGACGTCGGCTGCCCGACCGCGCCGGACCGGGTCGCCCTCGGCGGTACTGCCGGGCCGGCTGTCGCCAACAGGCGTTCCTGGCCCGCAAGCTGGCGGCCGCCCATGGCCTGGGCGACGACGACGTGGTGGTGGACCGGACCCGCCTCGAGGAGCTCCAGGGCGCCCTGTACTGCCTGCAGGCCGCCATCGAGGACACCGATCGGGACCTGGCGGCCGCGCCGAGCGCCCGGGAGGTGTGCAGCGCCCTGGCGTGGCTGCTCGACAACGCCCGGCCCGTCGCCGAGCTGTGGATCGAGCCCCGCACCAGCGCCCCCTGAGGACCTCGGGCAGCTGCCGTCGTACTGCAACACGCGTCCGGGCCGCACCTGGGCCTCGTGGGCGCATGGGAGACTCGATCATGGCGCTCCACGAACCGATCACCGAGCCGGCCCCGGCCTCGACGACTGATGGCCGTCGCACCGGATCGCCGTTCGGCGGGCTGGGTGCCGTCCTCCTGGTGATGTCGATCGGATCGTTGTTCGGCGCCGAGTTGTCCGGGATCATGATTCCCGAGATCCGTCCGGGCGGCGACGATCTGGCCCCGCTGAAGCACCACCTGGGGAACCTCGGCATGGGCATCATGTTCGCGCTGGCGTTCGTCTTCTTCCTCGGTGCCATGACGTCGTTCGTCGTGTCGTTCGTCCACCGTCGGCGTTAAACTCGCTGAACGCCCGGCATCACTTTACATAACGTAGATTATGGGCGGCAAGGCGTCGATCGGGAGCACCGCTTCGCACCGCTGGCTGGACGAGCGGCCGTGGCGCTGGGCGATCGCTCGACCCCCGATCCCCGTTCGCAACCCGGCCAGCCCCGTCCTCCGGCCGGAGGCCCGGCGTTCCGGTACGGTCGGGTCACCAGGGGAAGACCCGGGGAGGCGTCGTGGTGGGAGCGAACAGCTGGCGAGGCCGCCTGCGGGCCGCCGTCCCGGTGGTCGTGCTGGTGGCGGTCGCGTGGCTCACCGCACCCGCCGCGCCATCGCAGGAGCCGCCGGCCGACGAGCTGCTGGTCACGTTGTCGAGCACCACGTTGCACGCGGGCGACACGATCACCATGTCGGGTTCGGGGTGCCTCGACTCGAACACGGGGACCGGCGACGGCCTGGTGGTCGTCCTCCGTCGCCCCCAGGACTTCCGGCACCTTCGGGATCATGCTGACCAACCGCACGGTCATCGCCGAGGTGGCCAGCGACGGCACGTTCCGTGGCACGGCGACGATCGGGCAGCCCCTCTTCCCCGCCGGCTCCCAGCGGTCGTCCATCTCCTGCGAGCGCTCCAGCTCTCCCCACCAGGTCGTGCGCGCCCGTGAGGTCGTGCTCGACGTCGTGGCCCCGCCGCTCCCCGACCTCACCGTCGTCGCCGGGTCCACGATCGACTACGTCCTCCCCTGCACGATCGGCGCCCTGGGGCCCGGCAGCTTCTGGATGGTGCTGACGGCGCCAGGTCTGCCGGACGTCGGCCTCTCGATGGCAGGGACGTTCCCGTACCCGGGCTCGACCCAGGAGGGCGACGTGGTGGACCTGGCGGTGCCGGATGCCGCACCCGGCACCTACGCGGCCAGCGCCCGGTGCTCTGGCCCCAAGGTGGAGATCCTCGCCTTCTGGACCGGTTTCACGGTCACCATCGTGGCCCCCGTCCCCCCATCCACGGCTCCTCCCGGTCCCCCTGATCCTGCTTCTCCCTCCGGCACCGGCGCCGCTCCGGCCGCCGCGCCCGGCGCTGCGCCGGTGCGGGGGCGAGCCACCTACACCGGCTGACCAGCGCACGTCGACCACGACCGACGACCAACCGGAACAGGAGCGGCGCCGGCGTCGCCGCGCCGGGCCACCGTGGGGCTGGTCAGTCCAGGCAGAACTCGTTGCCCTCGGGGTCGGCCAGCACGAGGTGGCCGGTGGTGATCGGTGGCTCGGGCTCGTGGCGGGCCAGGCGGGTGGCACCCAGCCCGACGAGGCGGGTGCACTCGGCCTCCAGCGCGGCCATCCGCTCCTCCCCCTGCAGCCCGGGCGCCACGCGGACGTCGAGGTGCACGCGGTTCTTGGTGGCCTTGTCCTCGGGCACCTGCTGGAAGAACAGCCGGGGCCCGTCCCCGTCGGGGTCCTCCACCGCCGACCGCGAGTTGCGCTGGTCCGGCG
>JBBRFU010000203.1:0-5314 GCA_038241315.1 Acidimicrobiales bacterium
CCCACCGAGTTCCGCTCGCTCGTCGTCTGGGACCCGTCGGCCAACAGCGCCTACGCCGCCGCCCGGCTGGAGGTTCCCGCATGACCACCCTGACCCCGCTCCCCCCCGAGGTGCTGCCGAAGAAGCGGCCCGAGATCACCGTGCGGGGGCGGCAGATCCCCGTGGTCCTGCCGAAGCTGAGCGACCCCCGCCTCAAGCTCTCGGCCACCATCTTCACCCTCACCCTTCTGGGCCTGACCGTCCTCAGCTTCCAGGTGTCGATCCCCCAGATCCTCGCCTGCATCCTGCTGAGCGCGGCCATCGAGTCCGTCGTGACCTACTGGCGGGAGCACATCCTGGTCTGGCCGGCCAGCGCCATCCAGACCGGCGTCAGCGTGGCCTTCATCTTCCGGGTCGGCGGCACCCAGCACGGCGACTACTGGAGCCTCCGAGGGATCCACCTGTTCGCCCTCGTCGTGGTGCTGTCCCTGCTGCCGAAGTACCTCATCCGACGAAACGGCAAGCACGTGTTCAACCCGTCCAACATCGGCCTGGCGTGGGCGCTGCTGGTGATCGGCCCCAGCTACGTGTTCTCCGAGCACCTGTGGTGGGCCCCCCTCGGCCCTGCGGTCCTGATCGCCATGGCCGTCATCTTCGGCGGGGCGTTCTGGGTGCTGTGCCAGGTGAAGATGATCCCGACGGCCCTCGCCTTCCTGGCCACGTTCTTCGTGCTCATCGGCATCTTCGCCGTCGCCGGGCGCAGCTACTACGCCACCTGGCACGAGGGACCGGTTGGCGGCAGCTTCTACTGGCTGACCATCGCCCTCTCCCCCGAGCTGCTGATCTTCGTCTTCTTCATGATCACCGACCCGCAGACGTCACCCAAGTCGCCGCTCGGCAGGATCATCTACGCCGTGGGCACCGCCGTGGTCGCCGCCGGGCTCATCCTCGTCCAGCCCACCGAGTTCGGCATCAAGGTGGCCATCCTCTCCTCGCTGCTCGTGACCTGCGCCCTGGGTCCGAGCATCGAGAGGTTGAGCCTGCACATCACCGCCCGCCGCTCGGGTCAACCCGCGGCACCCCGGCCCGCCGCCGAGCCGCTCGGCCGGCGCTTGGCGGCGGCGGTCAGGAACCCCGTGCGCGTCGCCATCGTCGTCATCGCCGTGGCCGGGACGCTGAACACCGCCCTCCTCGCTCGCGACGAGAACATCGTCCTGATCGAGCGAGAGCTCACCCCGCGCCCCGTCCAGTAGCCGACGTCGGTTGGGCTAGAACGGCCCCATGACCACGACCGTGCAGGGCATCGACGGCTTGAAGGAGCTGGTGGGGACCGAGCTCGGCACGTCGGCGCCGTTCCTCGTCACCCAGGAGGCGGTGAACCTCTTCGCCGACGCCACGGGCGACCACCAGTGGATCCACGTCGACGTCGAGCGGGCGGCATCCGGGCCGTTCGGCGGGCCGATCGCCCACGGCTACCTCACCCTGTCGCTGCTGCCGGCGCTCCTGCCCACCGTCTTCGTGGTCGAGGGCATCGCCATGGGCGTGAACTACGGCCTCAACAAGCTGCGGTTCCCGAGCCCGGTACCGGTCGGCTCCGAGGTGGTGTGCACAGCCACGCTGGTCGCCGTCGACGACATCGCCGGTGGCGCCCAGGTCACCCTCGGCACGGTCATCACGGTGTCGGGCGCCCCCAAGCCCTCCTGCGTGGCCGAGGTCGTCTTCCGCTACTACGCCTGACGGCCCGCGACCGAGAACGGCGCGGCCGGCGAGGCCGCCTTCCGGCCAGAGTCCGACCGTACGATTGCGGCCCATGCCCTCTGCCGTGGTCCCGGGCCGCCAGTGGCTGGCCCCGCCGGGCCAGCCCGTCCACCTGACCGATGCCGCCGCCGGGGCCACGCCGCAGGCTCCCGGCAACAAGGGCGTCACCCGGGAGGCCACCGCCGCCCTCCGGGAGGAGCTCGTCCCGCTGCAGGCCCGCCTCTGGGCCGAGCACCGCCGGGCCGTCCTCGTGGTCTTCCAGGCCATCGACGCCGGGGGCAAGGACGGGGCCATCCGCCACGCCTTCAGCGGCATCAACCCGGCCGGCGTGCGGGTGACGTCGTTCAAGCGGCCGACCGAGCTCGAGCTGGCCCACGACTTCCTCTGGCGGGTGCACGCTGGGTGTCCCACGCGAGGCGAGATCGGCGTCTTCAACCGCTCGCACTACGAGGACGTGCTGGTCACCCGCGTCCACGGGCTGATCGACGAGGCGACATGGACCCGCCGTTACGGCCAGATCCGCCAGTTCGAGGCGCACCTCGCCGCCGAAGGCACTCGGATCGTCAAGTTCCTCCTGCACATCTCGAACCAGGAGCAGCGCAAGCGGCTGCAGGACCGCATCGACTCGCCGGACGAGCGCTGGAAGTTCTCCGCCGCCGACCTCCCCGAGCGCGGGCTGTGGGACGCCTACCAGGTCGCCTTCTCCGATGCCATCGCCGCCACCTCCACCGACGAGGCCCCGTGGTACGTCATCCCGGCCGACAACAAGTGGTACCGGGACTGGGCGGTGGCCTCGACGCTCCACGGCGTCCTCACCCAGCTGGACCCGCAGTACCCGTCGGCGGCCCCCGGCATCGAGGGCCTGGTCGTGCCCTGATGGCAGGCCGCGACCGCATCGGGGTGCTGGTGCGCGACACCTCGACCCCTCGGCGGTCACCGGACTCGGCCCGGCGCTCGCCGCCGCCGCCCACCTCGACCTGGACGTGATCGCCCTCACCGGCGCGTTCGCCGACCGGCCCGGCCTGCTGCTGCTCACGGCCACCGAGCTGCGCTTCGTCACCGCCGACGCCGAGGACCAGGCCACCGCATTCCTCGACCGCATGGCCACCGCCGAGGTCGCCGTCCACCAGGGAGGCCCCGTGCTCGTCGTGCTCGGCTCGGACAGCCGCCGGACGATGTTCAGCGTGGGCGACACCCGGTGGACCCGCGCCTTCGCCGACTGGGTGAACCTGGCCCTCGACGACCCGGGGGCGGCCGTCGTGGCCGTCGACCGTCACGGCGGGCCGGCCCCGGCCGCCGGTTCCGGCGATCCGCCACCGACCACAGCGCCGGCCGCGCCCACCACGCGCCCGGCCCGCGACCGCCTGCGCGAGCTCGAGGAGCTCCACCGCGACGGGCTCCTCACCGACACCGAGTACCGCACCCAGCGGGCCGCCATCATCGGCCAGGTCTGAGGCCACCGCGTCCCCTCAGGGCTCAGGGTCGATAGGGGGGCGCCAGGTCGGGAGGCCGGCGTCGGCCCAGCTGAACCTCGGCCTCGAGCGGCCACGGGTTGGGGAGGCAGCCGTCGAGCTCAGTCGACTGCTGGGCCATGAGCGGCGCCGGCCGGCCCGGAGCGGGGCATTGCCGCCGGGGGTGGCGCAGCCCCAGGAGGTGGCCGACCTCGTGGCCCACGAGGTAGCCCTGGTAGTCGGCCAGGGTGCCCGTCCACTTGGGGGTGGCGGTGCGCCACCGGTCGGCGTTCAGCGCCACCACCGGCCCGTTCTGGCACGAGTACAGCCCGTAGGTCTCATACGGCAGGCAGAGGGCGTCGACCTCGGGGCCCTCGGCCAGGACCACGACAAAGGGCGCCGTCGCCCGCCGCACCAGCCGGAACCCCGCCCGCCCCCACCCCCGCGGGTCGGCCAGGGTGGCTTCAGCCGCAGCCTCGAAGCCGGCGGTGGCCGGATCCGACGTCCGCCGCTCGAGCCGGTACGCCACCTCCACGATGCCGTCCGCCGCAGACGAGGTGGACGGCGCCGGCAGCGTCGTCGTGGGGAGCGGCGCAACCGCGGTGGTGGGCGCGGCCGGGTCGGCTCCGGCGGAGATCGGCCCGGGCTCCCCCACGATCACCGAGGGTGATGTCGTCGAGGGCAGCGGGGGCGGCGGGGGCGGCGCGGTGGGCGAACCACAGCCAGCTGCGGTGACGGCGGCCATCACCCCCACCCGCCACCGTTGCCTCATGGGCCCATGCTCCCCGACGCGGCGCTCGGGCGGGGGCATCGGGCACCGCCTCTCACTTTGTGAGCGGATGCTCGTACGATGCGAGTGTGGAGCTGCGGGTGGACGAGCTGGCCGAGAGGACGGGCACCTCGGTCGACACCATCCGCTACTACCAGGGCCGCGGGCTCCTGCCTCCGCCGGCCCGGCGCGGCCGCATCGCCCTCTACGGCCAGGAGCACGTCGAGCGGCTGGAGCGGGTGCGGTCGCTCCAGGCCCGGGGCTTGTCGCTGGCCGCCATCGGCCGGTTGGTCTCGGGAGACCTCGACCCGACCGACGAGCCGCTGCTCGCCGCCGTCGCGGGAGCAGGCGCCAGCCCCACGCTGACGCTCGACCAGCTGGCGGAGCGGAGCGGGATCCCGCTGGGGCTGCTCCAGGCTGCGGAGCGCGAGGGGCTGATCTCCGCCGTCGGCGGTGGTTACTCGACGGCCGATGCCGGCGCCGGCCGGGCCGCCCTGCGGCTGCTCGAGCTGGGCCTGCCGCTGCCCGAGCTTCTGGCGCTGGCCCGCCGCCACCACGACCACGTCCGGTCGGTGGCCGAGGAGGCGGTCGCCCTGTTCGACGACCACGTCCGCCGGCCCCTCCAGCACGAGGGCCTCGCCGCCGATGACGCCGCCCGCCGGCTGGTCGAGGCGTTCTCGGCCATCCTCCCCGCCACCCTCACCATGGTCAGCCACCACTTCGAGCGCACGCTGCTGGCCGTGGCCACCGAGCACATCGAGCACGTCGGGGACCCCGACGAGCTGGCCGCCATCGCCGACGCCGCCCGTCCAGGCAGCGCGGCGTGACCGCGTCGCCATCCCCGCGCCGAGGGGCGGCGCCGGCCCTGCCGCAGGGCGACGAGAAGCGCAAGGCCGTGCAGGCCATGTTCGACACCATCGCCCCCCGCTACGACCTGGTGAACCGGGTGATGACCTTCCGCATGGACGTGGGCTGGCGGCGCCGCACGGTGCGCGACCTCGGGCTGCGCCCCGGCTCGCTCGTGGTCGACCTGGCCTCGGGCACCGGCGACCTGTGCCACGACCTCGAGCGGGCCGGCCTGCAGCCGGTCGCCGCCGACCTGTCCTTTGGGATGCTCGACCACGCCACCCACCGCTTCCCCCGGGCGCAGGGCGACGGGCTGGCCCTGCCGTTCGCCTCCGGGTCGGTCGACGGGGTGGTGTGCGGGTTCGCCCTCCGCAACTTCGTGGCCCTGCCCCCGATGCTCGACGAGCTCGCCCGGATCGTCCGCCCCGGCGGCCGGATCGCCCTGCTCGACGTCAGCTCGCCGGCCAACCCCCTGCTGCGCGCCGGCCACGGGGTCTACTTCGGGCGGGTG
>JBBRFU010000204.1:0-5268 GCA_038241315.1 Acidimicrobiales bacterium
CGCGGTGGTGGCTGCGGCACAAGGTGATGCAGTTGTCGGTGTCGGTGGGGCCGCCGTGTTCCCAGTGGACGAGGTGGTGGATCTCGAGGCCGTGGCGGCGGTCGCAGCCCGGCACGCGGCAGCCGCCGTCTCGGTGTTCGATGAGGCGGCGGAGCCGGCGGCTGATGACGCGGGTGCTGCGCCCGACCGACACGGCGACGCCGTGGACCTCGAAGACGGGCCGCAGGGTGGTGTCGCAGGTGAGCAGGCTGCGCAGCGCGGCGGGCAGCGGTGGGCCGAGGTGCAGCGACAACACGCCGGTGGGGTCGTCGGTGGTGGGTGAGGCGTCGAGGTGGAGGTGGACCCGGTAGCGATCGGTGCCGGGGAAGCGGGCCTCACCGGCGGTCAGGGAGGCTTCGGCGACCGCGAGCAGTCCGTCGACGTTCGACACCTGCGGGTACTCCCCGTCGGCGCAGGCGGCGCGCTGCTGACGGTAGAGGTCGTCCCTCGCGGCACGGAGGGCCGCTTCGAACACCGCGCCCTCGTCGGCCGGAAGGCGGCCCTTGAGCCACCAGCCCGTGTCGTCGGTGCCCATCGCCACCGACCGCTGCTCCTCGGCGGGCCGGGGCCGGGACTTCTCGGTGTCGTCGTCGTAGGCGTAGGACCGCAGGCAACGACGCAGCTGCGACACGGTGGCCACCGTGGCGAACGCGGTGATCGACGCCTCGTAGCCGGCCGGGGCCCGACGGCCGATCTCGGTGGCCGCATCGACCGACAGCTCCCCGGCCCGCAACGCGGCGACGGCAGACGGCAGCTCGCTACGGCGTTCGGCCAGGCCCACGATCGCCCGGGCCCGTGCCGGGGCCAGACCGCCCTGCCACGCCAGCCAGTGCGCCGGCGAGTGCACCCCCCACTGCTTCCACAACCCCTCGCCGAGCGCGTCGCCCACCAGCTCCACCAGCCGGCCGTGGGCCGCGTTCAACACCCCCACCACCGCCGCCACCTCGGCCTGCAAGGCCACGATCCGCCCTTCGACCACCTCCTGATCCACCCGCTCCACCTCCTCATTGATGCAGGTTCATCGAACGTGTGTTCGACCCTAGTGGGTGCTGAGGCAGCGTGCAAGCACCTTTCCGGTGTTGTCGTCCCCCCCCCCGCGAGGCGGGTGATGCTGGGTCCGACCGCTGGCCGGCGCCCGCTCCTCGAGACCGAGGTGCTCCGGCCGCGAGCGCTCTTGAGCCCTGGCGGTGGTGTCCGCAGCGCACCCGGCCTCGACCTGCGTCGGGCGTATACGCGTCACCGCGTCGGCGTTCCGGGCCACCGGTCCACCGGCGCTCCAGCCATTGCCGCCCTGGAGCGACGAGCGACATCCCGCCCATTGGCGCCAGGCCCTCGGCGCCAGCCCTTTCCCTGGACCAGATGCGGAGGTACCGCTCGGCGGGCATCACCTGCGGCGGCCGACCTGGGCCATCGGCGCTGCGCCGCTCGGGCGCGACCAGGAGCGCGCCGTCCCGGCCTGCGCCGTCCCGGCCTGCGCCGGCCCATCGGTCCATCGGTCCACCGGCCAACCGGCCCACCGGTCCCAGCGAGGTGCGGCCGAGGTGGGCCGGTACGGTCGGGTGATGGGCGAGCGCAGGGACGCGGTGGTGGTGGGATCGGGGCCCAACGGGCTGGCGGCGGCGGTGGCGATCGCCCGGGAGGGGTACGCGGTCACCGTCCTGGAGGCGGCCGACACCATCGGGGGCGGCACCCGCACGGAGGAGCTGACGGTGCCCGGGGTGCTCCACGACGTCTGCTCGGCCGTCCACCCGTTCGCCGTGGCGTCGCCGTTCCTGCAGTCCCTGCCCCTCGCCGAGCACGGGTTGCGGTGGTGCTGGCCCGAGGTCGACCTGGCCCACCCGCTCGACGACGGGCGGACGGGGGTCCTGCTCCGCTCGCTCGACGACACGGTGGCCGGCATGGGTGCCGACGGTCCGGCCTGGCGACGCACGTTCGGCCGCCTCGCCGACGGGTTCGCCGACCTGGCCGACGATCTCCTGCGACCCATCCAGCACGTGCCCGCCCACCCGGTGCGCCTGGTGGGCTTCGGGCTCAAGGCCCTGCAGCCGGCCGCGATCCTGGCCCGTCGCTGGGACCAGGACGAGGTGCGCGCGCTCTTCGGTGGGGTGGCCGCCCACGCCATCCAGCCCCTCGAGCGGCCCACCACCGCGGCCGTCGGCCTGATGCTCATCGCCTCCGGGCACCACGTCGGCTGGCCGGTGGCCGCCGGTGGCTCCCGGGCCGTCACCGACGCGCTGGCCTCGCTGCTGCGCTCGCTGGGCGGGTCCATCGAGACGGGCGTGACGGTGCGGACCCTCGCCGACGTGCCGCCGGCCACCGTCACGCTGTTCGACACCAGCCCCCGCGCGCTGGCCTCCATCGCGGGCGACGTCCTCCCGTGGCGCGTGCGGCGGGCGTACGAGCGCTACCGCCACGGGCCGGGGGCGTTCAAGGTGGACCTGGCGGTGGAGGGCGGCGTGCCGTGGCGCTCGGAGCCCGCCCGCCGAGCCGGCACCGTGCACGTGGGTGGCACCTTCGAGCAGCTGGCGGCGGCCGAGCGGGACGTCCACGCCGGTCGGATGCCGACCCGCCCCTTCGTGCTGACGGCCCAGCAGCACCTGGCCGACCCGTCGCGCTCGAACGGCGACGTCCACCCGGTGTGGGCCTACGCCCACGTGCCCCACGGGTACCGCGGCGACGCCACCGAGGCGATCCTCGCGCAGCTCGAGCGCTTCGCCCCCGGGCTCCGCGACCGCATCGTCGGCTCCCACAGCCGGGGCCCGGCGGCGATCGAGGCCGACAACGCGAACTACGTGGGGGGCGACATCTCCACCGGCGCCAACGACCCGTGGCAGGTCCTCGTGCGCCCCCGCCTCGCGGTCGACCCCTACGCCACCGGCATCACCGGGCTGTTCCTCTGCTCGGCGGCCACGCCCCCCGGCGGCGGGGTCCACGGCATGGGCGGGGCCAACGCGGCCCGGTCGGCGCTGCGCGTCCTGCGCGGCGGCTGATCCCCCATCGGGACCCCGCGCCCGTCGGCCCCCTCGTCACCCGATCGAGCGAACTCGTGCGAGGGGTGACCGATGGGGGAGGACCGGGGTAGAGGCCCGACGTGAACGCAACCATCCTCTGGATCATCGCCGCCATCCTCGTGATCGTCGGCATCGTGCAACTGCTGCAGGGTCAGCTCATCTTCGGCATCGTCCTGATCGTGCTGGGCCTGCTCGTGGGCCCGGGCGGCGTGTCGATCTTCAACAAGCGTTGAGCGCTGGCGGGGACCTCACCATGAACGCCGCTCGCACGCTCAGCTCCGATGACGCCTCGTCCGCTGCCTTCCAGCGCACGGCGGCGGCGTTGGATCGGGCCACCGGCGCGGCGCGTGGGGAACTGGCGGGACCTCTTCGCGTCGACGTGTCCGGGGAGCTGCGCGACAGCCTCCTGCTGCTCGCCGGGGTCCTGGCGCCCATCCTCCTGCTCGCCCTCCTCATCGCCTGAGCCCACGGACTCGCGGGGCGGCCCAGCCGACCGGGGGTCCGTGCCGGCTGGCGGCCGTTGGGGCGCATCGCGGTTGACTGGTGCCGTGCACTGGCTGATCGACGGGAACAACGTGGTGGGTGCCGGCGCCGACGGCTGGTGGAACGACCCCGTGGCCGCGTCGGCCCGACTGACCCAGGCGATCGCCGAGTGGTGCACGACCGACGTCAGCGGCGATGCGGTGACGGTGGTGTTCGACGGCCGACCCGAGCCGCGCCTCGCCCTGTTGGCGGGCGGCGACCTCAGCGTCGACTTCGCCCGCCGGTCGGGACGCGACGCGGCCGACGACCGCATCGTGGAGCTGGTGGTCGCCCTGCTCGAGCCCGGGGACGATCCCACCGCCGGCAACGAGCCCGGTGTCGACGCCGGTGACGCTCACGGCGACGACGCTGACGGCGACGACACCGACGGCGACGCCGCGGGCCTCTCGGGCCGACCGGTGGCCCCGGCCGACGTCACCGTGGTGACGTCGGATCGCGGCCTGGTGGCCCGGCTGCCCGCTGGGGTCGGGGTGGAGGGCGCCGGGCGGTTCCGCGCCCGCCTCGGCCTGCCGCTCCCCGGCTCCGCCCGCCGCCGACGCTGAGCCGCCCCGCCCCGCTCCGCCCTGAGCCGCCCCGCCCCGTCGCCGCCCGAGCGCGACGGGGACGACGGTCGCAGCGCCGTTCGTCAGTCGGCCAGGACCTGCTCGATGTCCTTGGCGATCTTCTCGGGCTTGGTGGTGGAGGCGTACCGCTTCACCGGCTGGCCGTCGCGGCCCACCAGGAACTTGGTGAAGTTCCACTTGATCTTCGACCCGAGGGCGCCGCCCTGCTCCTCCTTGAGCCACTGGAACAGGGGGTGGGCGTCGTCGCCGTTCACGTCGACCTTGGAGAAGAGCGGGAAGGTCACGCCGAAGTTGACCTGGCAGAACTCCTGGATCTCCTCCTCGGACCCCGGCTCCTGGTGGCCGAACTGATCGCACGGGAAGCCCAGCACCACGAGCCCCTGGTCCGCGTAGCGCTGGTGGAGCTCCTCGAGGCCCTCGTACTGCGGTGTGAAGCCGCACTTCGACGCGGTGTTGACCACCAGGACGGCCTTGCCCTCGTAGTCGGCGAGCGGCTGCTCGGTGCCGTCGATGGCCGTGGCGGAGAAGTCGGAGATGCTGGTCATGGGAGCTCCCGGGTGGCTCGGGCCCGGCGGGCCGCGCGGTACCGAGAGGATACGGCGCCGGGCTCCGACCCGGATGGCCGATCACGAACGGACGCGGCCCCGTCCGTCCCGGTGCCGCGGGTCGCCGCCTCACCCTCGGTTCCCCCCGGCCTTGCCCGCCGCACGCCGGCACCCGTGCACCTGGGCATCCGGGCACCTGGGCACCCGGCCGACCCGACCGGACCCGACCGACCCGACCCGATCAGGCCGGGTTGGCCTCCACCAGGCGGCGGAAGCCCTCGCGCCAGCCGACGGTGGCGGGACCGGCGATGGCGTCGAGGCGGCTGGTGTCGGCCACCACGCTCTCGAGCGTGTCGGCCGTGGGGGCGAAGGTCGGCGTGAGGCCGGTGAGCTCGCCGAGGTGCGCGCACCACGCCTCCACGCTCACCGCCTCCGATCCGGCCCAGTTGACCGTGGTGACGGGCAGGGACGCGGCGTCGAGCAGCGCCGGGACCATGGCGGTGATGTCGTCTTGGTGGATGGGCGAGTAGGTGCTCGGCGCGTCGACGTGGACGGGGATGGGCTGGC
>JBBRFU010000205.1:0-5204 GCA_038241315.1 Acidimicrobiales bacterium
ACCCGCGTCCGGCTCCGACGGCGGCCCCGCGTCCGGCGCTCCTGCGACGGAGGCGAACGCCCCCGGCACCCCGGGCACCCCGAACGGCTCGAGCGGGCCGTCCGGGCCGTCCGCCGAGCCGGCAAAGGCGGAGGGCAGCGGCCGATCGACCGCCGGTGCCGGCCGGGCCGAGGGCGCCGGCCGGGCCGAGGGCGCCGGCACCCCGCACCCCCGGCCCGCCACGCCGGCCGCCGACCAGGGCGCCGTGGCGGCGTCGGTGGCCGCCGGCGGGCCCGGCGGGGAGGCGGTGGTGGGGGCCGTCGCCACCGTGACCGCCCGCCCGGCCGTGGGCCGGCGGGCCACCGCCACCCTGCCCCGCCCCCGGGGTCGCACCATCGGGCACCGCCCGCTCGCCGACGGGCCCGCCGCCGGCGCGCTCGCCGTGATCCCCACCGCCCAGGCCGCCGCCGCCCGCCTGGGGGCCGACCCCACCGCGCCCCGCGGGATCACCGCCGGCGACCTGCGCGAGCCGGTCCGCCGCCACCGCACCGGTCACCTGGTGGTCCTCGCCGTCGACGCCTCGGGCTCCATGGGGGTGGCCGCCGAGCGGT
Source organism: Acidimicrobiales bacterium (assembly GCA_038241315.1). Classification (GTDB taxonomy): domain Bacteria; phylum Actinomycetota; class Acidimicrobiia; order Acidimicrobiales; family Iamiaceae; genus Aquihabitans. Next base: position 591 of record JBBRFU010000205.1, read on the forward strand.
TGGCCGCCGTCAAGGGCGCCCTGTTGGCGCTCCTGGTCGACGCCTACCAGCGCCGCGACCGGGTGGCCCTCGTGACCTTCCGCGACGACGCCGCAGAGGTGGTCCTGGAGCCCACCGCGAGCGTGGAGCTGGCCCGCCGCCGCCTCGACGCCCTCGCCACGGGGGGCACCACGCCGCTGGCGGCCGGCCTGCGCACCGCGGTCACCGTCGCCCACCGCCACGCCGCCGACGACCGACGACCGGTCGTGGTGGTGGTCACCGATGGCCGGGCCACGGTCGGCGATCGGGGCGTCGACCCCACCCGGGCGCTCGAGGAGGCGCTCGCGGTGGCGGCCACAGTGGCCGGCACCGTCCCGTTCGTGGTCGTCGACGTCGAGGACCCCACGGGCCCGCGGCTCGGCCTGGCCGGTCGGCTGGCCACCGCCCTCGGCGCCGCCCACGTCCCCCTCGGCTCGCTCACCGCCCCCCGCCTCGAGGCGCTGCTCCGGGGCCTCGGCACGGAGGATCGCCCATGACCACCACCACGCCCGTGTGGCCCTCCGACGGCGCGGCGCTCGCCGGCGTGGGCGTGGGCCCCGGCGACCCGTCGCTCCTCACCCTGCGTGCGGTCGAGGTGCTCCGCGCCGCCGACGTGGTCATCGCCCCCACCACCGCCGTCGACACCGAGGGCCGGGCCGAGGCCATCGCCGCCGGCGCCGTCCCCGAGCTCGCCTTCGAGCGGGTCGTGTTCGTGATGGAGGTCGACACCGCCGCCCGCCACGCCGCCCTCGCCGCGGTGGTCGACCGCGTCGTCGCCCACCTCGACGCCGGTCGCCGGGTGGCCTTCGTGACCCTCGGCGACCCCAACGTGTACAGCACGTTCTCGTCGGTGGCCGAGGGGGTGGCCGCCCAGCGACCCGACGTCCCGATCGCCACCGTGCCCGGGATCATGGCCTTCCAGGACCTGGCGGCCCGGTCGTCGACGGTGCTCGTGGACGGGCACGAGTCGCTGGTGCTGGTGCCGGCCCACCTGACCCTGAGCGCGGTGATGGAGGACGCCCTCTACGACACCGACGTCGCGCTGGTCGTCTACAAGGGCGGCCGCCGCATCGCGGAGCTGGCCGAGGAGGCGGAGGAGGCCGAGCGGCTCGACGGCGCCGTGCTCGGCGAGCTGCTGGGCCTGCCGGGCGAGCACGTCGCGCTGCTGGCCGACGCCGTCGCCGAGGGCCGACGGCCCAGCTACCTCTCCACCGCGATCTTCCCGCCGCCCCGTCGCGGTCGCCCCGCCGGCGATGCCGACGCCGATCCCCTCCACGACGCCATCCGGCGGGTCGAGGCGCGGTTCCGCCGCCGGGCGACCGAGCCGACCGGTGGGCCGAGCGATGACCCGACCGATGGGCCGGCCGTCGACGACGGGCCGGCGGTCCCGTGATCACCTTCGTGGGCGCCGGCCCCGGGGCGGCCGACCTGTTGACCCTGCGCGGCGCGGCCCGCCTGGCCGAGGCCGACGTGGTGGTGTGGGCGTCCTCGCTGGTGCCCGCCGAGGTCCTCGAGCACGCCTCACCCGACGCCGTGGTGCACGACTCGGCCGGCCTGACGCTCGAGGACGTGCTCGCCCTCTACGCCGCCCACCCCGACGCCCGGATCGTGCGCCTGCACTCCGGCGACCTGTCGATCTACTCGGCGGTCCAGGAGCAGGTGGAGTGGTGCGAGGCCAACGGGCGACCGTTCGAGCTGGTGCCCGGCGTGGGCTCGCTGGCCGCGGCCGCGGCCGCCCTCGGCCGGGAGCTCACCGTGCCCGGCGTCGCCCAGTCCATCGTGGCCACCCGGCTCCCCGGTCGGACCAAGGCGTCGATGCCCGACACCGAGACCGTCGCCGGCTTCGCCGCCCACGGCACCACCCTGGCGATCTACCTGTCGGGCGCCCGCCCCGAGGCGCTGCGCGACGAGCTGCTGGCCGACGGGTCCGGCTACACCGGCGAGACCCCGGCCGCCGTGGTCGTGCGGGCGTCGTGGCCGGACGAGCAGGTGGTGACCACCACGGTGGCCGGCCTGCCCGACGCCATCGGGTCCACCGGCGCCCGCACCACGGTGCTCGTCCTCGTGGGCCCGGCCCTGGCCGCCGGGGGCACCCGCTCGCTGCTCTACGACCCCTGCTACGCCCACGGCCACCGTCGGCGCTCGGTGGCGGGCAGCACCGAGGGCCGTCCGGTCCCGGCCGAACGACGGCGCGGCGGCACCTCCGAGGTTCTCCGTGAGCGCTGACCCGGAGCGGGCGGCGACCGTCCGGCTGGTGGGCGCCGGGCCGGGCCACCCCGACCTGCTGACGCTCGACGCCGAGGCCGCCGTGACGGCGGCTGGCGCCGTGCTGGCCGACCGCTCGCTCGGCCCGCTCCTCGACCAGGTCGCGCCCGGTGGCCCGGCCGGTGGCCCCGGCCGCACCGTGACCCTGGTCGACGACCACCAGCCCGCCGTGGCCGAGGTGCTGGCTGCTGCGGCCGCCGGCCCCGGCGTGGTGCGGCTCTACCTGGGCGATCCCTGGTTCCACCCTGCGGGCGACCGGGAGCGAGCGGCCCTCCGCGACGCCGGCGTGCCGATCGACGTGATCCCGGGCGTCTCCGAGGAGCTGGCCGCCCTCGCCGCCGCCGGGATCCCCGCCCAGGTCCGCACCCTCGCCGTCACCACCACCTTCTGCGCCGACGGGCCGGGTGCCCCCGCGGTCCCCGGCGGCGGCCTGCCCGCCGACCCGGCCCACGCGCTGGTGGTGCGCACCACCGACGTCGCCGCCACGGTCCACCGGTTGGTGACCGACGCGCGCGAGCGCGGGCTCGACCTCGACCGGGCGGCCGCGGTCGTGCCCACAGGAACAGGAGCAGGAACCGGAACCGGCCAGGGCACCGCGGCGCGTGCGCCGGTGCGGGCCCCGCTCGGTGCCCTCGGCCCGCTGGCGCCGGGCGGACGGGGCGTGGTGGTGGTCGGTCTGGTGGCCGCCCTGGACACCCGGTGCCAGGACCACCGACCCACGGCACCGGTCGACCCCCACCGGGTGGTCGGCGGCCGTCCGCTCGCCGCCTGGCTGGCGCGCCCGGCCGGCCACCGGTGACCGGTCCCGCGGGGCGCGGCCTCGTCGCCGTCGTCGGCCTGCTCGGCGGTCGTCCGGTGGGCGCCGACGCCGAGGCCGCCCTCGCCACGGCCACGCTCGTGGCCGGCAGCGTGGACCAGCTCGCCGCCACCGAGGGCCTGCGCCGCCCCGACGCGGCCACGGTGGTGGTGGCGGGTGGCCTGGGCGCGCTCGACGTGGTGGCCGCGCATCCCGGGCCGGCCTGCGTGCTCGCCTCGGGCGACCCCGGCTACTTCGGCATCGGTCGAGCGCTCCGCGCCCGCTTGGGCGCGGACGGCGGCGAGCGCCCGGTCACCCTCCACCCGGCGCCATCGTCGGTGGCCCTCGCCTTCGCCCGGGCCGGCGTGTCCTGGGACGGTGCCCTCGTGCGCTCCGCGCACACCGGCGACGTGGCGCGGCTGGCCGCCGAGGTCGCCGTCGCCCCAGTGGCCGCCGTGCTGTGCGGGCCCGACGCTCCCCCGGAGGTGGTGGCCGCGTCGCTGCTGGCCCACGGCGCCCACCACGCGCTCGCCGTGGTGGCCGCCCACCTGGCCGAGCCGGCCGAGGCGGTCACCGTGGGCGACCTGGCCACCATCGCGGCCGGCTCGTTCCCCCACCGCGCCGTCCTGGTGGTGGCCCACCCCGTGGCGCCGGTCGGCCCCGAGGCCCGACCCGGCGGCCGACCGGTGACGGCCTTCGCCCACCGCGCCGGCATGATCACCAAGCCCGAGGTGCGCTCGGTGGTGCTGGGCAAGCTCGACCTCCCGGCCGCCGGGGTGCTCTGGGACCTGGGCGCCGGCAGCGGGAGCGTGGCCATCGAGGCCGCGCTGGCCGCCCCCGGCCTGCGGGTGCTCGCCGTGGAGCGCCACCCGGCCGATGCCGAGCGGGCCGTCGCCAACGCCGCAGCCCTCGGCGCACCGGTGGAGGTGGTCACCGCGGCCGCCGCCGAGGCGCTGGCCGGCCTGCCCGACCCTGATCGCGTCTTCGTGGGCGGCGGGGGCCTCGACGTGCTCGAGGCGGCCTGGGACCGGCTCCGCCCCGGTGGCCGCCTGGTCGCCACCTTCGCCGCGGTGGATCGCGCCGCCGCCGCCCACCGCCTCCTCGGCTCGCTGGTCCAGGTCTCGGTCGACCGGGCCGACACCCTGCCCGACGGCGGCGTCCGGTTCGCGGCCGACAACCCGGTGTTCGTGGCGTGGGGCGATCGGCCCGCCGACCTCGGTGCCCCGGACGCCCCCGCCGCCGTGGTCGTGGGGGTGGGGTGCTCGTCACACGCCACCGCCGAGGAGGTGGCCGAGGTGGTGGAGGCGGCGCGTGCGGCGATGCCCGACCCGAGCGCCCCCACCGTGGTGGCCACGGTGGACCGGCGCCTCGACCACCCCGCGCTGCGGGCGCTGACCGGGCCGCCCGGGGCAGCCGGGCCCGACCTGGTCGCCTTCCCGGCCAGCCTGCTGGCCACCGTCGCCGTGCCCAACCCGAGCGCCGCCGTGGCCGAGGCCGTCGGCACGCCGAGCGTGGCCGAGGCCGCCGCCCTCCTG
>JBBRFU010000206.1:0-5102 GCA_038241315.1 Acidimicrobiales bacterium
GACCACCGTGACCGGCAGGTGCGCCAGGTGCGGCAGCTGCTCGGCGAGGAGCCGCCGCACCAGGGCGTCGTCGACCTCGACCTCGTCGTCGTGCATCCGCAGCGCCACGCCGACCAGTGTCCCGGTCGCCTCGCCCTCGCCGCGAACGGTTTGCGTGCCGGCGGCACGGCCGATCGGTTCAGTGGACCGTGGCCGAGGCCTCGACCGGCCGGGCTTCGTCCGAGGACCCGCGCTCCCCCATCGCCCGGGCCGGCAGGAACCGGGCGGCGAAGAGCGAGCCGGCGGCGGCGACGCCGGCGGTGACCAGGCAGGCCAGGCCGAGCCCGGAGAGGAAGGCGTCGGACACCTCGGCGAGGTAGCCGGGCACCAGCTCCGCCGGCAGCCGTTCGGCCACGATGCCGGCGGCGCCGACGGAGTCCTCGGTGGGGCGCTGGGCGATCTCGGGGAGCCGGGAGAAGATCTCGCCGTCGCGCAGGGCGCCGATGTAGATCGAGTTGAACACCGAGCCGATGACGGCGACCCCGAGGGTGCCGCCGAGCTCCCGGGTGGTGTCGTTGACCGCCGAGCCGACGCCGGCCTTGTCGGCCGACAGCGAGCCCATGATCGACTCGGTGGCCGGGGCGGTGGTCATGCCCAGGCCGAGGCCGAGGAAGATCATCTGGCCGACGATCTCGGCGTAGGGCGTGACGGCCGAGGCGGTGGAGACCCAGAGGAAGCCGATCGACATCGATGCCAGCCCGGCCGACACCACCACCTTGGTGCCGACCCGCTCCACCAGCTTCGGCGACAGGACGGCGGCCAGGGCGATGGAGACGGCCACCGGGATGGTGCGGACGCCGGCCTGCAGCGGCGAGTAGCCCCGCACCAGCTGGAAGTACTGGGTGATGAGGAAGATGAAGCCGAACAGGGCGAAGAAGGCGCTGGTGATCGAGACGCTGGCCGCCGAGAAGCGCAGGTTGCGGAAGATCCGCACCGGCAGCATCGGGTGCTCCACCCGCAGCTCCCACCAGACGAAGACGGCCAGGAGCACCGCGCCGAGGGCGGCGCCGCCGAGGGTGCTCGGGCTGAGCCAGCCCCACTCCGGCGCCTCGATGATCGTGAAGACCACGGTGGAGATGGCGGCGATCGAGAGCAGCACGCCGAGCACGTCGACCGGCGGGGTGGTGCGGTCCTTCGACTCGGGCACCACCAGCACGACGCCCACGATGGCCAGGGCGATGAGCGGCACGTTGATGAAGAAGACCGAGCCCCACCAGTAGTGCTCGAGCAGCCAGCCGCCCAGGATCGGCCCGCCGGCCACCGCCATGCCGCTCATGGCGCTCCAGATGCCGATGGCCGCGGCCCGTTCCCGGGGGTCGGCGAAGGTGTTGGTGAGCACGGCGAGGGTGGCCGGGAAGATGAGGGCGGCGCCGATGCCCATGAGGGCCCGGCCGCCGATGAGGGCGCCGGGGCTGCCGACGGACCCGGCGAGGGCCGACGTGGCGACGAAGGCCACCAGGCCGGCCACGAGGGCCCGCTTGCGCCCCCACCGGTCGCCGATGCTGCCGGCGGCGAGGAGGAGGCCGGTGAAGACGAGCAGGTAGGCGTCGACGATCCACTGGAGCTCGCGGGTGGTGGCGCCCAGGTCGGTGACGAGCGACGGGAGGGCGACGTTGACGATGGTGCCGTCCATGACCACCACGAACAGGCAGAGGCAGAGCACGGCCAGCACGGCCCAGCGACGGCGGTGGACCTCGGGCGAGACCTCGGTGGCGGGCAGCGTGTCCATGGCGTCGTCGTCTCCTGCGGCCGGTGCGGCTTGCTAGATTGACAACGTAAAGATGAGTTCTGACACTGTCAAGATCCTCGGAGGCGTTCGACGTGGTGGCATCGGACACGCCGCAGGACCGGCCGGCGAAGACCGACCGCTACCACCACGGCAACCTGCCGGACGCGCTGCGCGAGTCGGCCGCCGAGGTGCTGGCCGAGCGGGGCGTGTCGGGGTTCAGCCTGCGCGAGGTGGCCCGGCGGGCCGAGGTGTCCCACGCCGCGCCCGCCCACCACTTCGGCGACGCCCGGGGCCTGCTCACCGCGGTGGCGGTGGAGGCGTTCCAGCACCTGGTGACCGAGACCGAGGCGGCGGTGGCCTCGGCCGACGGCGCCGTCGACGCGCTGGCCAAGCTGGGCCGGGCCTACGTGACGGTGTCGATCGAGCACCCCGGCCACTGCGCCGTGGTGTTCGACGCCGACGCCGTCGACGCGGAGGACCCGGCCTACGCCGAGTGGGGCACCCGGGCCTTCGGCGTGCTGGTGGGCGCCATCGAGCGCCTGGCCCGCGAGGAGAACCCCGACCTCGACGTGGAGCTGGCCGCCTTCCTCTGCTGGAGCATGGTCCAGGGCCTCGTCGACATCCACGGCCCCGTCCAGAAGATGGCCGCCAAGCGCGGCACCACCCTCTCCGAGATCCCCGACCTCGCCGAGTCGTTCACCCACCTCCTCATCGCCGGCCTGGTGGGCCACCCGCCAGCCGGGCGGTAGTCCCCCGCCGCCTCGCCGCGCCCGTTCCGGCCCGTTCCCGACCGTTTCGGCCGTCTTCGCCTGACCGAATAGTCCGAATTACCCGGGCCTCGCGCCTGCAGAACCGGTCCCGTCGGCCGACTGGCAACGCACCGTTCAGCTCCGCGTCTCGTGGAGCCCCAGGCCAGGACCAGGACCAGGACCACGACCATCCACCACCACGCGCAGCGAAGCGGCCGGGCCCGGCCCACCACCGCCGCCGCCGCCGGCCGCACCGAGCGGGGTGCCGTGCTCGTCGAGTTCGCCATCTTGTTGCCGCTGCTCGCCCTCGTGGTGTTCGCCTCGATCGACCTCGGCCGGCTCGCGCAGAACCACAACCGGATGGAGAACGCGGCCCGCGAGGGCGCGGGCATCGCCGAGCTGCACCCGTCGTCGGTGAACTCGGGCTGCCAGGGCGGTCGCAACATCGTCGACCGGACCCGGGCCCAGAACCCGGGGCTCGCCGCGCAGGACGGCTTCACCGTCACCGTCGCTCGGAAGCGCGCCGGCGGCACCACCTTCCAGCCCTACACCGGGTGCGGCACCACGAGCATCGGGACCATCAGCCCCGGCGACCGGGTGAAGGTCACCGTGACCGCCGACGTGACCGCCACCGGGATCCTCACCGCCACGCTGTTCGGCTCCGAGATGAAGCTGACCCGCAGCATGGAAGTGGTGGTCCAGGGGTGAGCACCATCAGCCACACCGGCCGGCCCGGCCGTCCCCCCGCCCCGACGGGTCGCCGCAACCGGCGCGCCGGCGAGACCGGCGCGACGATCGTGGAGGCCGCCCTCGTCATCCCCATCTTCCTGCTGTTCATCATGGCGATGGCCGACCTCGGCCTCGGCATCTTCCAGACCTCGCAGGCCACCTCGGCCGCCGCCGACGGCGCCCGGGTGGGGATCATCTGGGACGAGGACGCCACCGACATCGACGTCGTGGGCTCCCCCCGGAACGACCGGATCGCCGAGGCGGTCGCCGGCCGGTTGATCGGTCGGGAGCACACCTTCACCGCCGAGTGCGTCGAGATGGACGGCGACGTGATCGCGTGCGCCTCCGCCAACCCCGACACCGACCGGGTGCGGGTCACCGTGCAGTGGTCGTTCGAGCCGTTCTCGCCGGTCGGTCACGCCGCGTTCGGCGGCCGCAGCATCCGGGCCGAGGCGGCCATGTCGATCATCCGCCAGCCCGACGGGATGCTGGCCGCGCCGGCCCCGACCCCGACCACCACGACCACCACGACGACGCCGGCCACCACGACCACCACCACGCCGCTCCCGGCCAGCCCCCCGATCGATCCCGCCGCCACGACCACCACCCCACCGTCGACCACCACCACGCCGCCGACCACCACCACGCTCCCGCCCACCTGCCAGGCCGTCACGGCCACGTTCTCCCCCACCTCGATCCAGGTGAACGGAGCCCGCAAGACGGTGGGCGCCGTGTCGGTGCGCATCCGGACCACCGGGCCCTGCTCGAAGCTCGTCGCCCGCATCAACGGCGCCGCCGTGACCATGAGCGGCGGCCCCGAGTACGTGGGCACGCTGCCGAAGGGGACGATGCTCAAGGACGGCTCGAACGTGGTGGTCATCACCTCGAACGGCACCCCGATCTACAACGGCACCACCGAAGCGGACAAGCGATGACCCTGAACCACCACCCCAGCCGAGCCAGGTCCACCCACCGAGGCCATCGCGAGCGGGGCGTCATCCTGCCGCTCATGGCGATGTCGATGGTCAGCCTGCTGCTGCTCGCCACCCTCGTCATCGACGGCTCCCATGCGTACCCCCAGCGGCGGGACATGCAGAACGCCGCGGACGCGGCATCGCTCGCCGGCACCCGTGCGCTCGACCAGGCCAAGTACCGCGGCGCGAGCTGGTCGGCCGTCGACACCACCGCGGCGTCCGTCGCCGCCGACAACGGCGCCGAGAGCTCCACCTGCACCATCGTCGACCGGCTGGGTGCCGAGGTCGGCCCCTGCACGACCAGCGCCTCCGACGGCCGGGCCGCCGGGGTGAGGGTCGTCGCGAGCGACGTGCGCGCCACCTCGTTCAGCGGCATCACCTCTCAGGACTCGGTGACGGCGCGGGCCCGTGCAACCGCCACCATCCAGACCTTCGTGGGCGGCACCGGCACCCCGTTCATCGTCTGCGGGAACCCGGCGCTCGGCGGCTACCCCATCCTGCGCCCGGACGGCACCATCGACCCGGTCTCGTCGGCCGCCATGGGCAAGATCCCGCTGCAGTCCTCGTCGACACCGGGCTGCGGCACCGGGTCTGCGTTCAAGGGGAAGATCCAACCGGGTGAGATCATCGACTCGATCCCCGCCGACGTGACCGCCGAGAACGGCAACGGCTTCAACCACGACATCCAGGTGACCGTGGTGGGCGGGACCCCCTGCACCGAGGACGACGTGGCCGACATGGGCGACGACAAGGTGGTGTCGTGCGACATCGTGCTCCCGATCGCGGACGCCGGCTGGGGCAACGGCAACTCGATCGGCCTCCACGCCGTGGCGTGGGGCGTCTTCCACGTCACCGGCACCGGTCAGGGCAACCCGAAGTACT
>JBBRFU010000207.1:0-5102 GCA_038241315.1 Acidimicrobiales bacterium
GGCGCGTGCGCGGTGAGCGACGAGGTGACGTTCACGACCCGCCGCTGGTTGCGCGCCCTGCCCGGCGGCGCGTCGATGCACGCCAGGATCGTCGAGGCGACGTTCCGCCATCGCCACCGCCGCCTGGTCGCACACTGGGGAGCGGCCCCGGCCGAGCGGTAGTCCACCGACGAACCGACCAGCTCAGGCCGGCGGGACCGGGGTGCAGAGCATCTGGGAAGCGGCGGAGGCCAGGAGGGTGCCGTCCTCGGACCAGGCCCGGCCCTCGGAGGACAGCAGGCCGTGGGTGGCGACCGGAGCCTCGACCCGCGAGAACAGCCACTCGCTGGCGGGAACGAACCGGTGGAAGCGGACGTGCAGGTCGAGGCTGGGCGCCACCCACGGCTGGGTGTCGGCCGGCCATCGCCAGGCGTGGTGGTGGTGGGCGGCCGGCCAGCCCATGGTGTCGAGCACGATGACCAGGCGCCCGGCGTCGACCACCGGGTCGTCGAAGCGCGCCGTCGGCTTGAACCGGCACCAGGTGTCGGAGGGGGGGGGCAGTGCCGCGGCCGGTGGCCACTGGTCAGACCAGTGGACGCTGTGCTGGTCGAGGTTGTCGAAGAACCGGAACGACTGCTCGACGCCCACGGCCTGGAGCCGTTCGGCGTCGGTGGGCAGGTCGCCGGCCGGGGGCACGTCGGGCAGGGGAGCGAGGTCGTGGTCGAGGCCGGGGAGGTCGTCGAGGACGAACCACGCCAGCGCCTCGGCCACCGGTCGCCCGTCCTGGGTCATGGACACGGCCACGGCCTCCGCCCGCCGGGTGCGGCGGAGGGTGCGGGTGGCGAGCTGCACGGGGGCGTAGTCGCCTCGGGCCAGGAAGGTGACCGCGATCGACGCCGGACGCAGGAGCTCGGTGTGGGCGCCCGCCGCGCGCAGGAGCAGGGCGCCGACGTAGCCGCCGTTCGGTCCCCAGATGCCCCAGTCCTCGCTGAGGACGGCGCCGTAGGCCCCGTCGCCGCCGGTCAGCCGGGTGTCGAGGTCGAGGTCGCCCATGGGCCCCGACGGTAGGTGGGCGGGCCGGATTGCGGCGACGGGGTTCCCGGCGGCGAGACTCGGGCCGTGGACGCAGCCGACGAGCACGACGGGGCCCCAGCGGCGGTGCCCGATGCTGCGGCCCCCGACGAGGTGGTGCCCGACGCGGTGGTGCCCGGCACCTCTCGGCCCAGCCGATCGGCCCGGCGGATCGTCGCTGCGGTGGCCGTCGCCGTGGTGGTCCTGGCGGGGTTGGCCGCGTGGGTCCTGCTGGTGCCCTATGAGGTCGACGGGCGGATCCCGGGAGAGCGGATCGAGTGCGGTCGCGAGCCCTCGGGCCAGGTGGACTACGTGGACGAGACCGCGTTCCGCCGGACCGAGCAGCGCATCGAGCGAGCGTGCGACGACGCCCGGGACGACCGCCGCACCACGGCCCTGCTGGTCGGCGCCGCGGTGGCCACCGCGGCGGCGGCCATCAGCACCGTCCCGTCCCGCCGCCTCACCGGCGAGAAGCTCGGCCCCCTGCGCTGACGTCGTCGCCCGGTCGATCGCGGGTCGGTCGGCCGAGCGGGTCAGGGCTTGGGCGGGTTCCAGCGGTCGATGACCGGGGTCTCGCGCTCCCAGGCGAGGACGGCCCAGCCGGCGGGGTCGAGGGTGAGGTGGCGGCCGAAGGTGGGCGCCTGGCCCAGCCAGCGGGCGGTGAGGATGCGGAGGAGGTGGGCGTGGGCGACGAGGGCGACGGTGCCGTCGACGGCGCGCGCCCGGGCGATGACGCGGTCGACCCGGGTAGCCACCTGGGCGAGGGTCTCGCCGCCCCCGCCGAGGGCGACGCAGCCCTCGTCCCACACGTCCCAGCCCGGTCGCCGCTCGCGGATCTCGGCGGTGGTGAGGCCCTCGGCGGCGCCGTAGTCCCACTCCACCAGGTCGTCGTCGACCGCGTCGACGACCAGGCCGGCGAGGCGGGCCGTCTCGGTGGCCCGCCGCAGGGGGCTGGTCCACACCGTGTCGACCCGGGCGAGCGGGAGGTGGCCGGCGAGGGCGACGGCCTGGGCCCGGCCGGTCTCGTTCAGGGCGATGTCGGTGCGGCCGGTGTGGCGGCGGTCCCGCGCCCAGTCGGTCTCCCCGTGGCGGACGAGCAGGAGCCGGGTGATGGTCACCGCCGCAGTCTGACCCGCCCGCTCGGCCGGCGACCGCCGCGGCGGTCAGTCGCCGAACGCCGCCTCGGCCGCCGGCCCGCCGAGGCGGGGGAGCGACGGGTCGATCGTGCCGGTGTCGCGGACGGCCACGGCCTGGTCGGCGAACGCGCCGTAGGCCGCGTAGGTGAGCTGGCTGCCGAGCGAGATGCGGCGGACGCCCAGCTCGGCCAGCGCGGCGACGTGGAGCCCACCGGGGAGGAGCAGGACGTTGACCGTCACCGACGGGCCCAGCTCGCCGACCACGCGGGCGACGTCGCCGGCGTCGTGCAGGAGGGGGGCGTACAGGACCTCCGCGCCGGCGTCGCGGTAGGCGAGCAGCCGGGTGAGGACGTCGTCCAGGTCCGGGAGGCCGTGGAGGAGGTGCTCGCAGCGCGCGGTGAGCACCAGGCCGGTGTCGGCTGCGGCGCCCACGGCGGCGTCCAGTCGGGCCACCGAGTCCTCGAGCGGGTCGATGGCGCCGGTGGCGGGGTTCCAGTCCTCGATCGAGCAGCCGGCGGCGCCGGCCTCGGCCAGCAGCCGGACGGTCTCGGCCACGCCCGCCGGGTCGTCGGCGAAGCCCCGCTCGCTGTCGACGTGCACCGGCAGCTCGACGACCTCGGCCAGGTCGGCCACGTGGGTGAGGAGCTGGTCTCGGGTGATCGTCATGTCCTGCCGGCCGAGGGAGGCGGCCAGGCCGGCGCTGGTGGTGGCGAGGGCCGGGAAGCCGAGCGACGCCAGCAGCCGGGCCGAGCCCCGGTCGAACGGGTTCGGGATGACGAAGCACCCCTCGGCGTGCAGGGCACGGAAGCGATCGGTCGCCGTGGTCATCGTGGCCTCCGGGAGGTGGGGGGGAGGGGGTCGCCCGAGCCTGCCAGCTGGTGGTGCCACACACCGGCGGGTTCCGGACCGCCACGCGACCGGTACGCGGTTGGGGGTGGTCGGCGGGCGGCGGTACGGTCGCCGGCGTGCGCACCGCCCGGGTCATCCCCTGCCTCGACGTCACGGCCGGCCGGGTGGTCAAGGGCGTGAACTTCATCGACCTGCGCGACGCCGGGGACCCGGTGGAGCTGGCGGCGCGCTACGACGCCGAGGGCGCCGACGAGCTGGTGTTCCTCGACATCACCGCCAGCTCCGACGATCGCGACACCATGGTGGAGGTGGTGGCCCACACGGCCGAGGAGGTCTTCATCCCCCTCACCGTCGGCGGGGGCATCCGCTCGGTCGACGATGCCCGTCGCATGCTGCGCGCCGGCGCCGACAAGGTGTCGCTGAACACCGCCGCCATCACCCGCCCGGTCACCATCTCCGAGGTCGCCGACGAGTTCGGCAGCCAGTGCGCGGTGGTGGCCATCGACGCCCGGCGCCGCGACGGCGCCGACCCGGCCCAGGGGTGGGGCGTCTACACCCACGGCGGGCGCACCCCCACCGCCCTCGACGCCATCGAGTGGGCGGTGGAGGCCGAGCGCCTCGGCGCCGGGGAGATCCTGCTCACGTCCATGGACCGAGACGGCACCCGCGACGGCTTCGACCTGGAGCTCACCCGCGCCGTGTGCGACGCGGTGGGCATCCCGGTCATCGCCAGTGGTGGCGTCGGCACCCTCGAGCACCTGGTCGACGGCGTGCTCCTCGGCGGAGCCGACGCGGTGCTGGCGGCGTCGATCTTCCACTTCGCCGAGCACACCGTGGCCGACGCCAAGGCCGTGATGACCGCCGCCGGCATCACCGTCCGCCCGGCCTGACGCTCGGCGCTCCCCGCTCGTGACCCCCGAGCCCGCGGCGCCCCGGCCGAAGCTGCGGCGGAGCGTGCGGGCCCTGGTGGTCGACCCGGCCGACCGGCTGCTCCTCGCCCAGCTCACCCTGCCCCACGTCACGCTGTGGGCGGCGCCGGGTGGCGGGATCGAGCCCGGGGAGGACGACCTCACCGCGCTGCGCCGGGAGCTGCGGGAGGAGATCGGCCTCGACCTGGTCGGCGAGCCGCCCCTGATCTGGCGGCGCACCGTCGTGCTCGCGGGTGCCATCCCCGGGTTCGACGGCCAGGAGGAGGGCTACCACTGGGTCCGCACCGACCCGTTCGAGCCGCGCGGCGAACTCAACGACGCCGAGCTGGCGGCCGAGCACCTGGTCCGCTTCCGCTGGTGGACCCTCGACGAGCTCGAGGCCACCGACGCGGTGCTGGCCCCGCGGGATCTGGCCGCCCGCTTCGGCTCGCTGCTGCGCGACGGCGTCCCGGCCGCGCCGCTCGACCTCGGGCTCTGATCCGCCCCTCCCGGCGTCGGGGACGACCGGGCCAGCCGATACCGTCGTCGGGGTGACCGACGACGTGGCCCCCGATCCCACCGACGCCCCGGTGGCCGCGGCCACACCGGCCCAGCCGACGGCGCCGCCGGCGGGGGAGCCCCGCACGTTCGCCTCGTCCCGGGTCGACAAGCTGCCGGTCAAGATGCTCAACGACCGCATCCTGGTGGACCTCGAGTCCGACGGGGAGCGCCGCAGCACCGGTGGCATCCTCATCCCCGCCACCGCCCAGATGGGCAAGCGTCTCGCCTGGGGCGAGGTGGTGGCCGTGGGGCCCAACGTCCGCTCCATGGAGGTGGGCGACCAGGTCCTGTTCAACCCGGAGGACCGCTACGAGGTCGAGGTCCGCGGCACCGACTACCTCATCCTCCGCGAGCGCGACATCCACGCGGTGGCAGCCAAGCGCCTCGAAGAGGGCTCCACCGGCCTCTACCTCTGATCGCATCGACGGGCCCGACCCACCAGCCCTACCCACCGGGTCCGACGCGCCGGTGCCGGCCGCGAGGGCCGGCACCGGGCGTGCGGGAGGTCGTTCGGCCGAGCGTCAGGCCTCGTAGAAGGAGCGGCCGCCGGCCGTGCGGACGACGCTGTAGAAGGTCTGGGCCAGGCCCTGGCACTTCG
>JBBRFU010000208.1:0-5035 GCA_038241315.1 Acidimicrobiales bacterium
TCGCCTTCGTCGAAGTCGCGGCCGGCGAGCGTCGTCGCCTCGGTGGCGGTACGCCGCATGAACGTGACGGGCGAGGCGCACCGGACGATCTCGTCGACGGCGGTGGGCGTGACGATCTCGTTGCCGGCCATCAGGTCGTCCTGCCAGATGCGGCGCTGATCGGGGTTGAGCGAGAGCAGGTTCATGCCCAGGCTGGTGGCGGTACGGGTCGTGTCGTTGCCGGCGACGGCCAAGAGGATGAAGAACGGTCCGAGGTCTTCGGGCGCCAGCATGTCCTCACCCACGTCGTTGTGGACCAGCTCGGAGGTGAGGTCGTTCTTCGGGTTCTTGCGACGGTCCTCGGCCAACTCGTTCATCAGCGCCGTCAGGGTGATGCCGGCCTCGAAGATGGCGGTCATCGGGTCCTTGCCCCCCACCATGTCCGGGTCGCCGCCGCCGAGGATCACGTTGGTCGCGTCCATCACGGTGGCGAACTCGCTGCGGGGGATGCCCATCATGTCGCAGATGACGAGCAGCGGAAATGGTGCGGACAGGGCGGCGACCAGGTCGACCTCACCCGATTCGCAGATGTCGTCGATGACCTCGTCGCAGATCGTCTCCACCGAATCGAGCACCCCCTGGAGCTTGCGGGGGGTGAAGGAACGGGCGACGATGCCGCGCTGTCGGGCATGGCGCGGGTCGTCCATGGTGATGAACGAGCCGAAGAACTCCAGCGCCTCGGCCGGCATGTCGGCGATGTTGATCGAGCCCTGGCCGGAGCAGAAGTCGAGGGGGTGCCGGCTCATCTCCACCACGTCGGCGTAGCGGGTGACGGCGTAGAAGTCGTCGGGCTCGCCCGTGAGCTGGTTCATCGCCTGGGCGTGGGTGAACGGGCCCTCCTCGCGGAGCACGGCGAAGTCGTCCATCCGGGCCTGGAGGGGGCGGTGCCAGAAGGCGGGGTCGCCGATGGAGAGGCGGTCGGTCGTCATGGAGGTCCCTTCGCGGCGCGGTCACCCGACCACGACGGCGCCACACTAGCGATCATTGATCGCATGTGACGGCACGGGTCAGCCGGGGCCGCCCTCGCGCCGGTCGAGGCCGTCGAGGAAAGTGGTGAGCCCGAAGCGGAACACCTCGTCGACGGCGGGCACGTCGACCGTGGCGGCCGCGGCCAGCTCGGCGACCCAGCCCTCGGCCGGGAGGGCCGGGACGAGCACGTCGAGGCCGGGATCGAGGCGTCGGGCCCGGCCCGAGCTGCTCGTGTCGAAGAAGACGGTGCCGAGCACGTAGTCGATCAGGGCCAGGTAGGCGGGCACCGCGACGGCGATGGGGTAGCCGGCCTCCAGCAGGTGGGCGAGCGCCTGCTCGGTGCCCTGGCGGGCGTTGGGGCCGAGGAGCGGCGAGGCGGACAGCGCCGGCACCAGGTTGGGGTGAGCCATCAGCACCCGACGCAGCTCGGTGGCCAGCCAGGCCACCTTCTGCCGCCCGCCGAGGTCGGGGGACGCCGGGACCACGTCGCCGATCACGTGGTCGACCAGGAGCACGAGCAGCTCGTCGCGGCTGGCCACGTGGCGGTAGAGCGACGCGCTGCCGGTGCCGAGGTGCTCGGCGAGGCGCCGGACGGTGAGGGCGTCGAGGCCCTCCCCGTCGATGACGGCGAGGGCGGCATCGATGATGCGGGCCACCGAGAGGCCGTCGGCCCGGGGTCGGCGCCGGGCCTGGCGGGCCTGCCGGTCGAGCCACCACGCCGCGCTGCCGGGCTCCGGGGGCTCCTCCACGGCGGACACGCTCATGGCCGCAGCGTACGGGAGGCGTCGTTCCGGTCGGGCCGATCGCCCGACCCGTCCGGCGATGCCGGTCAGGCCTGGCCGGCCACGGCCGGCTCGTCGGCTGACCCGACGGCCGGCTCATCGATCGGGTCGTCGACCGGGGCGGAGGCGCCCAGGAGGTGGCCGCCGCGCAGCACGGTGACGGGCCCGTCCTCGCTGACCACGATCACGGTGGCGCCCGGGTCGTCGTAGCTGTAGCGGCGGCCGGCGGTGTGGCGCATGCCCCGGTAGGCGTCGATGTCGGACTCCGCCTCGGGGGTGGGGACCAGCCGGACGCCGATGCGCCGGAGGGTGCCGTCCTCGTCGAAGAGGCTGGCGCCGTCGATCTGGGCCAGGGCGTGACGGAGCGGTGCCAGGTCCGACGCCCGACCGATCCGCAGCGGCGGCGGGATCAGCAGCCGCTCCTCGAAGCTGGAGACCAGGCGGGGGTTCGGCCGGTACACGAGGGTGGCGCCGATGCCCCGCGCGCCGAGGTCGTGCACCGCGAACTCGAGCAGGGTCTCGATGACGTCGCGGTCGCCGTGGGCGCCGCACGCGCTCACCGCGTCGATCCAGCTGGCCACGAGCGGCTCGTGGTGCCACCCGATGCCGTCCCAGCGGTGGACCCCGAAGGGGCCGACGATGCGCACCACGCCCGACGGGTGGCGCTGCACCACGACCGTCCCGAGCGACTCCGCCAGCACGACCAGGTCTCGCTCGGACCCGGCGGGCCGGTCGAAGACGGCCCACTCGTCGGGGCCCGCGCTCCGGCGGATGAGCCAGCTGACGATGCCGTCGGCGTAGCGGCGGGCCACGCCGGGCGGGGCGTCGCCGACCGGCCGGCGGTCGATGACCAGCTCGGTGCCCGAGGACCACCGGGTGGGGTCGACCGCGGGGTCCACGAGGGCGCCGAAGCTGGGCACCCGCCGCTCGTGCACGGTGGGCCGCAGGGCGTAGTCGAGCTCGGCCACGGCCACGGGGTGCCAGGGCTCGGAGCCGTCGAGGTGGAGCCCGACCTCGGCCAGCTCCTCCACCAACCGCTCGAGCTGGCGGGGGGTCGGTCGACGCTCGGATCCCATGGGGCCAGGCTAGGTATCCCCGGCCTCGCCGCGGCGCGGCGCGGTGGCCGCCTCCGATCTGCTCAATTCGGACCGTCCTCGGTATCCTTCCCGCCGTGAGCGACGAGGGGGAGGAGGGCGGGGGCGTCCAAGGGTCGAACGACCGCGGGTCGAACGACCACTGGCCGAACGACCACTGGCCGAACGACCACGGCCTCGCGGCCGCCCTGGCCGACGCCGTGGTGGTCCTCGCGCCGGGTGGCGGCATCGCCTGGGTCAACGACGCCTTCTGCCGGCTGATGGGCCAGGAGCGGTCGGCCCTGCTCGGCAACAACGGGCTCGACCTGGTCCACCCCGACGAGCTGGACCGGGCCATCGACGCCATGGACTACACCGCGCGCTTCCCGGGCCGCACCTCGGTGGCCCCGTACCGGATCCGGCGGGGCGACGGGGCGTGGCTCGACGTCGAGCTCAAGAGCGGGATCCTCGAGCACCCCGCCGGCGACCACGTGACCCTCGTGGTGCGCGACGGCTCGTCCCGCCAGCACCTGAACCAGGCCTGGCGGTCGGTGGCCACGGGCGACAGCCCGGCCGCCACCGCGGCGATCGTCCACCAGGCCATCCGGCTGCGATGGCCGGACACGGTGGCCGCGGTGTCGGTCGGCGAGCGGGACGGCGGGCGTGAGGTGCTGGGAGGCGAGCTCCCCGAGGTCCTCGCCGACCACGCGGCCGGTCGGCTCGTGCACCTCGGGGTGCCCGCCCCGTGGGAGCTGGTCGACGGCACCGACGACGTGGCCGTGGTGGACCGCACCGAGCTGGCGCCCGTGCTGCGGGACGCCGCCGAGGCCGCCGGCTTCCAGGGCTTCGGGGTGGCGAGCCTGCCCGACCCCAGCGGCCGGCCGGCGTGCCTCATCGTGTGGTTCGACCACACGATCATCGCCCGCCTGGAGTTCCGCCACGCCGCCGCGGAGCTCACGGACCTGCTCGGCCTCGCCCTCGATCGACGCCACCACCTCTTCCAGCTCTGGCACGTGGCCAGCCACGACTCGCTCACCGGCCTGCTCAACCGGGGTGGCTTCTTCGAGCGCCTCGGCACCGAGGTCGACGCGGCCCGCGCCGCCGGCGACCGGACGATGGCGCTGCTGTTCGTGGACCTCGACGGGCTGAAGGGCATCAACGACCAGGGCGGGCACGCGGCCGGCGACCGCCTCCTGGTCGACGTGGCCGATCGGCTCCGCGCGGTGGTGGGGCGCGGCGCGCTGGTCGCCCGCCTCGGTGGCGACGAGTTCGTGATCGCCATCCCGGTGCCGGCCGACGATGCCTGCCGGGCGGCGGAGGACCTGGCTCAGTGCGTCGTCGACCGCCTCGCCGAGCCGGCCACCACGACCCGCTCGCAGGCCGATCGGGGCGACGTGCTGGTGGCGGCGAGCGTCGGCATCGCGGTCGACGACGGCGAGGTGGCCCCCGTCCGCATCCTCGAGGCGGCCGACGCCGCCATGTACCGGGCGAAGTCCGCCGGCAGGTCTCGCTGGGCCTGGTGACGCCCACGCGATCAGCGCCCGGTCCGGCTCGGCGGATGGGCCGGGCGCGGCAGGGGGACGGCCGGCGACGGGCGTCCCCCTGCAACCCTCTCCGACGGCCCCGGCGCGACGCCGTGCCGGTCGTCGCCCGGGATCGGCCGGGCCGGTCTACCGTCGGGCGATGGACCTGGTCATCCGTGGGGGAACCGTGGTCGACGGCAGCGGGGCCCCGCCCCGCACCGCCGACGTGGGCATCGAGGGCGACACCGTCGTGGAGGTCGGGCGCGTCGCCGCCACCGGCCGTCGCGAGATCGACGCCGACGGGCTGCTCGTCACCCCCGGCTTCGTCGACCTCCACACCCACTTCGACGGCCAGGCCACGTGGGACCCGGTGCTGGCGCCGTCGTCGTGGAACGGCTGCACCACCATCCTTTTCGGCAATTGCGGCGTGGGCTTTGCGCCCGTCCGCAAGCACGACCGGCAGGCGCTGATCGACCTGATGGAGGGGGTGGAGGACATCCCCGGCATCGCGCTCGCCGAGGGGCTGAAGTGGAACTGGGAGAGCTTCCCGCAATTCCTCGACGTGCTTGAGGAGATGCCCCGCACGATCGATGTCGCCGCCCAGATCCCGCACCATCCCTTGCGCGTCTATGTCATGGGCGACCGCGCG
>JBBRFU010000209.1:0-5034 GCA_038241315.1 Acidimicrobiales bacterium
GGCGCCCACCGCCCACCTGAAGGTCCAGTGGGCCCGGGCCGCGGCGGCCTTCGCCCTGCACCTGGACCCGGCGTGGTCGGCCGCCGACGGCCGGCTCCCCGGGGACATGCACGGCATCGTCACCACCTACCAGCAGGTGGCCTCGAGCGCCGCGGTGCTCGCCGGGGTGGCCCAGGACGCCTTCGTGGTGTTCGACGAGATCCACCACGCCGGCGACGACCGGGCCTGGGGCGAGTCGATCCGGGTGGCCTTCGAGCCGGCCGCCCGCCGCCTGGCCATCTCGGGCACGCCGTTCCGCTCCGACACCCGGGCCATCCCGTTCGTGCGCTACGTGCTCGACGAGGCCACGCCCGACTTCGAGTACGGCTACGGCGAGGCCCTGGCCGACCGGCGCGTGGTGCGGCCGGTCTACTTCCCCCGCACCAGCGGCCACATGG
The DNA here is from genome assembly GCA_038241315.1 of Acidimicrobiales bacterium. Classification (GTDB taxonomy): domain Bacteria; phylum Actinomycetota; class Acidimicrobiia; order Acidimicrobiales; family Iamiaceae; genus Aquihabitans. The sequence goes on from JBBRFU010000209.1 coordinate 438, forward strand.
AGTGGAGCGCGCCCGACGGCTCGCTCCACGCCGCCTCCTTCGACGACGCGCTCGACCAGGCCCGCTCCAGCCAGCGCCTCCGGACCGCCCTGTCGATCGAGGGCGAGTGGCTGCCGACCGTGCTGCGCCAGGCCGTCGACCAGCTGGCGAAGCTCCGCGAGGAGCAGGCCGACGCCGCCGGGCTGATCATCGCCACCGACCAGGACCACGCCCGGGGCATCGTGGCCCTGATGCGGGAGCGCTTCGGCCAGCAGGCCTCGGTGGTCCTCTCCGACGACCCCGAGGCCTCCAACCGCATCGCCGCCTTCGCGGCGGGCTCCGATGCCTGGCTGGTGGCGGTGCGCATGGTGTCGGAGGGCGTCGACATCCCCCGCCTGCGGGTCGGGGTCTACGCCACCACCACCACCACGGAGCTGTTCTTCCGCCAGGCGGTCGGCCGCTTCGTGCGCTGGACGCCCGGCATCAAGAACCAGAAGGCGTACCTCTTCATCCCCGACGACCCGCGCCTGCGCTCCCGGGCGTTCCAGATCGCCGACCAGCGTCGCCACAGCCTCCGCAAGCGGGAGACCGACCGCTTCGAGCGCGACGAGGCGGCCCTCGACCTGGGCGGGGAGGAGGAGCAGCTGTCGCTGTTCGCGGCGCTGTCCGCGGTGGCCACCGACCACCAGACCCACGGCGAGTGGGACGCCGACGACGTCGACGACGACTTCTCCCTCACCCTCGACGACGACCCCACCCTGTTGCTCGACCTGGCGCCGCCCCCGCCGCTCGCCGGGGACCGCCGCTCGCTCGACGAGCTCGGCGTGTCGTTCGGCGGCGACGCCGCCAAGACCCGGCGGGAGGAGAAGAAGCGCCTGCGGGAGCAGAACGCCGAGCTGGTGGTGCTCCTCGTGCGCCGCACCGGCCAGACCCACGCACAGGTCAACGCGGAGCTGAACCGGCTGTCGGGCGTGGGGCGGATCACCGAGGCCACCGTCGGCCAGCTGCGCAAGCGCCTCGAGGTGGCCGAGCGCTGGGCCAAGCGCTGAGGCGGCCCTACCGGCGGTCGTCGTCCAAGCCGTCCTCGCCGTCCGTCTCATCGGTCTTGTCGGTCGACGGCCCCGGTCGGTCGGCGCAGAGGGCGCCCAGCGCCGCCAGGTCGCGCTCACCGTGGCACTGTCGCCGGTAGATCGACAGGGCGTGGTCCCGTGCGATCACCGCGGGTTCCGACACGAGGGGCCGCGGGCCGAGGGCCCGGGCGAAGCGGTCCTGGACCTCGGCCGCGGCGGCGTCGACGAGGTGGCGGACCGTGAGGGCCCGCACCCGGGACGACGTGACCCGCGCCGATCGGGCCGGCGCCGTCGGGGCGCTGGCGTCGGCCAGGGCCTCCGCGTCGGTCTCCCGCCCGGCGCCGTCGAGCACGGTGGCCAACGACCAGCCGAGCGCAGCGAGGGCCCCGAGGTGAGCCTGGGCGTGGGGGTCGGCGGGGGCGTGGGCCAGGGCGTGGTCCACCAGCCCGAGGGCGGCGCCGGCCCAGCACGCCGCCGGGCCCACGGCGCCGTCCCAGAAGCCGGGGCGGTCGAGGTACCACCCCTCGCCACCGACCACCCGGTCGGCGGCGACCACGAGCCCGTCCAGGTCGACCACGGCGGTCCCGGTGTCGGCCAGCGCCGGGGTGGCCCACCCGGAGCGGTCGACCCGGTCGGGGCCGATCGGGCCGAGGTCGAGGTCCACCAGGAGCGGCGCCGAGGCGTCGGCCGGTCCGTCCGGGAGGGGCGTGACGGTGACCAGGGCGCGGTCGACGATGCCGACGCCGGTGCAGAACGCCTTGGCCCCGCGCAGGTGGAGGTCGCCGTCGGCATCGACCGTGGCGGTCAGGGCCCACCGGGGGTGCTCCGACGCCCAGACCGCGTAGAGGGCGCTCGGCGCCGGTTCCCGACCGGCCTCGGCCAGGATCTGCCGTGCGTCCACGTGGGCCTCGGCGATGCGGGCCTCGGACACGTCGTGGCGGGCGAGGTCGGCCAGGGCCGCCCACCGTTCGGCGGTCCGCCCGGATCCGATCGGCGGGAGATCGAGGCGACCGGCGCGATCGAGCCTCCGGACCCGTCCGGCGAGGGCGGTCACGGCGCCGGGACCGCCACCGGGTCAGCCGTGGCGTCGACGGTCGTCGCGTCGACCGTCGGTCCGCCGCCCATCCGGGCGGCGGTCGCGGACGGTCGTCCCGGGGCCTCGCCGAGCGCGAGGAGGTGGCCGGCGAAGCCGTTGGGGGCTCGCCCGCCGCGGCGCCCGCTGGTGGTGACGCCGGGGTCGATCGAGGAGACCGTGGGCCAGCCCGCGGCGCGGAGCCGTCGCCAGAGGGCGTGGTCCTCCGCGGTGGCGACCCGGGGCCAGCCACCGACGTCGAGGTAGGCGTCGGCGCGGACGCCGATGTTGGCGCCGTGGACGTGCGGGTGGCTGCCGTCGGCGTGGAGGCGGTAGCTGCCCTCGAAGCGCGACGCGACCACGGGTGGGTGTTCGGCGAAGCTGTCGACCCGGACGATCCCGGCCACGCCGGCCGCGCCGGCCCGGGCCAGGCGGAGGTGCGCCGCCACCCAGTCGGGCGCCACGGTGCTGTCGGCATCGGTGCCCAGCAGCCAGGTCCGCGAGGCGGCCGACCGGCCGTGGTCCACGCCGAGCAGGCGCAGCAGGTGCGCGGTGCCGACCCGCCGGGCGGCGCCCACGTTGGCGAGGTCGGCGACCACGACCGCGTCGGCGGGACCGAGTGCCGCGCCGGCGAGCGCCGAGGTGTCGTCGCGGCACCCGTCGGCGACCACCACGATCGGCGCCTGCGGGCGACCGCTGGCGCGGAGGCTCGCCCGGATGGCCCTCAGGCACGGGCCGATCCGCTCGGCCTCGTCGCGCGCCGGGACCACCACGCCCACGGCCCACCCGTCGGGGGCCGTCACCGGCGGACCCAGGTGGCGATCGCGAACCCCTGGTGGTCTCGCTCGTGGTGGAGCCGGAGCCCCCGATGGCGGGCGATGCGCTCGTGGACGGTGGTGCCGTGGAGGCGGTGGTCGGCACTGTGCCCCGACCAGTGGCAGGCCACGAGGTCGCCATCGGGCCGCAGCGAGCCCACCAGGCGGTCGACCACGCCGTCCAGCTCCTCCTCGGTGAAGTAGTAGCCCACCTCGCTGAGGACGATGAGGTCGTGGTCCACGAGCGGGTGGTCCGCCACCGAGCCGACCGCCAGCTGGACCCCGGTCAGGCCCCGGCAGCGCTCGCGTGCCGCGGCGATCGCCGTCGGGGAGACGTCGACCGCGCGCACCTGCTCGCACCGTGCTGCCAGCCGCCAGGTGAGCTCACCGACGGAGCAGCCGGGCTCGAAGGCGGTGGGGTAGCGATCGCGCCGGAGCGCGGCGATGACCTGCTCGTAGCGCGCCTGCTCGTAGGACGAGGTCCGGAAGTCCCAGGGGTCGTCGTCCCGGCGGTAGCGGTCCTCGAACGCGGTGGCGCTCCAGGGCTCAACGGACATCGATGAGGACCTCCCACGGTCGCAGGAACCGGGCGAGCGCCTCGGCACCGACGATGGCCGGACCGTCGTGGTCGGTGAGCTGCGAGGGGTAGCAGGCCATGGCTCGGGCCTTGGCCGTGCGGGCGTGCTCGCTGAGGGTGGTGCGACGGAGCGGGAGCTCGCCCAGGTCCTCCACCGCGGCCCACTGCCAGGCCCACACCGGATAGGTGAGCAGCGTGCACCCCGTCTCGGCCGCCACCTGACGGGCCACCGTCCCGCAGGCGTCGTGATCGGTGTGGCCGTCGCGCTCCCAGGGGGCGAGGAGCAGGGTGTCGGGCCCGCAGCGGGCCGTCAGGGCTCGGGTGAGCTCCTCGGTGTGGTCGGCCACGTGGCCGTCGGGCAGGCCGAGGCGGACCGCCGGCTCGATGACCCCGAGCGCCTCGAGGGCCTCCGCCTGCTCGCGGGCCCGGACGGCGGCGAGGTGCGGCCGGTCGGGGTGGGACGCCTCGCCGTCGGTCACCGCCACGACGGTCACCGGCACGTCGCGCGCCCGGAGCTCCGCCATCAGGCCGCCCACCGCCAGCGACTCGTCGTCGGGGTGCGGCGCCACCACCACCGCCGGCCGCGTGGAGAGGGCCAGCTCGGGTGCGTGGTCGAGGAGGTGGATCCAGGCCACCTCTTCGGTGGGGGCGATGGTGGGGAAGACCGAGGGGTCGTGGTCCACGTCGGTCCTTTCGGGGTCGGCGGTGGGGGTGGCGACGGCCGGTGCACGGATCCGGCCGGCCGACCGCGGCCACCGGGCCCGTCGAGCGCAGCCCGGCGGCCGACCTTCCCGGTCCCGCAGATTGCAGACGAACGGGCGCACCGGCGATCGACATCACCTACCGGGGTGAGGGCCCGTCGGCGATGGCGGTCCCGGTCGCCGTGGCCTCCGTCGTCTCAGCGGGGCGTCCGGTGGGCAGGAGGCGCATCGTGACCTCGCATGAGCCCGTCCGACTGGCGATCATCGACGACTTCGACGTCATCGTGCGGGGGACCGCGGCCATCCTGGCCCCCTTCGACGACCAGGTGCGCCTGGTGGAGCTGGACACCGACGGCACCATCTCGAGCGACGTGGACGTGGCC
>JBBRFU010000210.1:0-4974 GCA_038241315.1 Acidimicrobiales bacterium
CGGCGGAGGTAGTCGGCGAGCGGCTCGCCGAGGCGCTTCGCCCCCTCGGTGACCTCCAGGGCGGTGAAGCCGTGGACGTGCATGTCGGGCACCGCGGCCTTCACGGCCCGGGTCACGTCGATGTAGTAGTCGCCGTCGAACTTCGGGTGGATGCCGCCCTGGAGGCAGACCTCGGTGGCCCCCATGGCCTGGGCCTCCACCGCGCGCTCGGCGATGTCGTCGAGGGTCAGCAGGTACGGCGTGCCCCGGAGGTTCAGCGAGAGCGGGCCCTTGGAGAACCCGCAGAACCTGCACTTGAAGGTGCAGACGTTGGTGTAGTTGATGTTGCGGTTGGAGACCCACGTGACGGCGTCGCCCACCACCTGGCGGCGCAGCTCGTCGGCCAGCTCGGCCACCGCGCCGACCTCGCGGCCACGGGCGCCGAACAGGGCGACGATCTCGTCCTCGCCGGGCACCTCGCCGGCCCGCACGCCCGCGAGCACCTCGGCCACCGCGCCGCGGGCGCGGGCGCCGGCCACCGGGATCAGCGCCGGCGGGCTCCCCTCGGTGCCGACGTACCACTGGCTCGAGCGGCGGCCCACGAGGATCACCTCGGCGCCGTCGCCGACGTTCTGGATCTCGCCGACCTTCTGGGGGTACACCGCGCCCGGGTCGTCGCGCCCGAGGCCCTCGGCGTCGGATCGGTCCTGGACCGCGAAGTGGAGGCCCTCGTGGAGCCACTCCGTGGGGCGGATGGCGAACTCGGGGTAGATCGTGAGCCGCGGCGCCAGCTCGAAGCCGGCGTCCTCGGTGACCTGGCGGAGGCGGTCCCGGTCGGGCCACGGCCGTTCGGGGTTCACGTGGTCGGCGGTGACGGGGGAGACGCCGCCCCAGTCGTCGATGCCGGCGTCGAGCAGCACGCCGAAGTCGTCGGAGAGGTTGGGCGGGGCCTGGAGGTGGATCTCCCCGGGGAGGATCAGCCGGGCCAGGGCGATCGCCTCGAGGTAGGTGTCGGCCGGGCACGGCGGCGCGGCGTGCATCGAGGTGCCCTCCTTCGGGAGGAAGTTCTGCACGATCACCTCCTGCACGTGGCCCCAGCGGGCGTGGCTGGCGGCGATGGCCTCCAGCGCCTCGATGCGGTCGGCCCGGTCCTCGCCGAAGCCCACCAGGATCCCCGTGGTGAAGGGGATGCGCAGCTCGCCGGCGGCCTCCAGGGTGGCCAGGCGACGGGCCGGCACCTTGTCGGGGCTGCCGCGGTGGGCGTCGAGGTCGTCGCGCAGCGACTCCAGCATCATCCCCTGGGAGGGCGAGACGGCGCGCAGCGTGAGGAGCTCCTCCTCGTAGAGCGCCCCGGCGTTGGCGTGGGGGAGCAGGCCGGTCTCGTCGAGCACCAGGCGGGCCATGGCCGCCAGGTAGTCGACGGTGGACGCGTAGCCGTGCTCGGCCAGCCAAGCGGCGGCCACGGGGTAGCGCTCCTCGGGGCGTTCACCCAGGGTGAAGAGGGCCTCGTGGCACCCGGCGGCCGCGCCCTGCCGGGCGATGCGGAGGACCTGCTCGGGGGTGAGGTACGGGGCGTCGAGCCGGGCCGGTGGCTGGGCGAAGGTGCAGTAGCCGCACTTGTCCCGGCACAACATGGTGAGCGGGATGAACACCTTGGGCGAGAAGGTCACCCGGGTGCCGTGGTGACGGTCTCGGACGTCCCGGGCCCGGGCCATCAGCTCGGGGAGGGGCTGGTCCCAGGAGGGGCCGGTGGGGAGCGGCATGGGCGGCACCCTACCGGCGACCCGAGTGGGTGAGGCGCAGGCCCCTCGGGCGTCGCCGGGCGATCAGGCCAACCCCGCGGCGGCGGCCCGATCGACCAGCCAGACCACCCGCTCGCCCTCGATGCGCGCCGCGGGGAGGTCGGTGCCGGCGGCGATGGCGGCCAGCGCCTCGGCCTTCTCGGCGCCGGCCACGGTGACGAGCACCAGGTTGGCTCGGGCGATGCCGGCGAGGGTGAGGGTCATGCGCTGGTAGGGGTGGGCGCCCGTGGGGTCGTCGTTCATGGTGACGAGGCGGCCGGGGTCGGCGTCGAGCGCGGCCGAGCCCGGGAAGAGCGAGGCCGTGTGGCCGTCGTCGCCCACGCCGAGGTGGACGAGGTCGATGCGACCCAGCTCCCCGAGGCGCAGCTGGTACGGATCGGGGCCCTCGGCGCACCGCATGAGGTGGGTGGCGTTGGCGGCGCCGACGCGGTCGAGCAGCGCCTCGCGGGCGAGCCGGTAGTTCGAGTCCTCGTGGTCGTGGGGCACGCAGCGCTCGTCGCCCCAGTAGACGTCGACCTTCCACCAGTCGACCTGGCTGCCGGCCGCCTCCGACAGGTGCTCGTAGCAGCTCCGCGCCGTGTCGCCGCCGGAGAGCGCCACCGAGAAGGTGTCGAGGGGGCGGGTCCGGAACGCGTCGAGGACGTGGCCCGAGAACGCCTCGGCCACGTCGTCCACGACCACGAGGTCTCCCGGGATGCCCATGGGGGCTAGGCCCGCCCGCCGAGGTCGGCGGCCTTGGTGGCGAGCGACGCCAGCAGCTCGTCGTAGGCCTTGGCGAACGATGCCACGCCCTCGTCCTCGAGCTGGCGGGTCACGTCGTCGAGGTCGATGCCGACCGCGGCGAGGTCGTCGAGCACCCGGCGGGCGTCGTCGGGCGTGGCGTCGGCCGTCCGGCCCACGGTGCCGCCGTCGTCGAACGCGTCGAGGGTGGCCTCGGGCATGGTGTTCACCGTGTCGGGAGCGATGAGCGTGTCGACGTAGAGGGTGGTGGGGTAGTCGGGGTTCTTGGTGGAGGTGGACGCCCAGAGGGGGCGCTGCACCTTGGCGCCGCGGGCGACCAGGGCCTCCCACCGGGGCCCCGAGAACCGCTCGCGGAAGCGCTCGTAGGCGAGCTGGGCGTTGGCCACCGCCACCTTGCCGCGCAGGGCCAGGGCCTCCGGCGTGCCGAGGGCGTCGAGGCGAGCGTCGACCTCGGCGTCGACGCGGCTGACGAAGAAGGACGCCACGCTGGAGACGGCGTCGAGCGGGCCCTCGCAGGCCTCGAGCCCGGCGAGGTACGCCTCGATCACCGCGTCGTAGCGGGCCAGGCCGAACAGGAGGGTGACGTTGACGCTGTTCCCGTCGGCGATCACCTGCTGGATGGCGGCCAGGCCGGGCTCGGTGCCGGGGATCTTCACATAGAGGTTCGGCTCGCCGATGCGGGCGTGCAGCTCGCGGGCCGAGGCGATGGTGCCCGCGGTGTCGAGGGCCAGCGACGGGGCCACCTCGATCGAGACGAACCCGTCGACGCCGCCGCTCGCGTCGTGGAGGGGCCGGAACAGCGCCAGCGCCTCCTCGATGTCGGTGACGGCCATGGTCCAGAAGATGTCCTCCACCGAGGCGCCCTGGGCCACCAGCGCGGAGAACTGCTCGTCGTAGACGTCCTGGCCGGTCATGGCCTTCTGGAAGATCGACGGGTTCGAGGTCACGCCCCGCACCCCGCGCTCGATCCAGCGCGAGAGCTCGCCCTCGAGGATCCAGTCTCGTCGGAGGTTGTCGAGCCAGGGGCTCTGACCCCCGACCTGGTACAGGTCGTGCAGCTTCGTCATGGTCTTCTCCGACGTTGGGGACGGACGGGCGGGCGGACCGGGAGCGGTCAGTCCTCGATCTCCTCGAGCAGGGCCTGGGCCCGCTCGACGACGTTGGCCGGGTTGATGCCGAACTCCTCGAGCACGGTGCCACCCGGTGCCGAGGCACCGAAGCGGTCGATCGACACGGTCTCGTCGGCCCAGCGGTCCCAGCCGAACGACACGCCGGCCTCGACCGCGAGCGTGGGCACCTCGCCGGGCAGGACCTCGGCCTGGTAGGCCTCGTCCTGACGGTCGAAGTCCTCCCAGCAGGGCATGGACACCACCCGCACCGTGAGGGCGTCGGCGGCGAGCTGACGGGCGGCCTCGATGCAGACCCACACCTCGGAGCCGGTGCCCACGAGCACGAGGTCGGGGAGGTCGTCGGTGTCGGCGCCGAACTCGCCGATGACGTAGGCGCCGCGGCTCACGCCGTCGTTGCCGGCCGTGCCCTCGAGCACGGGCAGGTCCTGGCGGCTCAGCACCAGGGCGGTGGGCCCGTGGTGCTCGATGGCGTCCCGCCAGGCGGTGGCGGTCTCGTTGGCGTCGGCGGGCCGCACGACGCGGAGGTCGGGGATGGCCCGGATGGACGCCAGCTGCTCGATCGGCTGGTGGGTGGGGCCGTCCTCGCCGACGCCGACCGAGTCGTGGGTCCAGCTGTAGATGACCTTGTGGTTGGCGATGCACGCCAGCCGGACGGCCGGGCGCATGTAGTCGCTGAACACGAAGAAGGTGCCGCCGACGGGGATCACGCCGCCGTGGCCGGCCATGCCGTTCATGGAGGCGCCCATGGCGTGCTCGCGGATGCCGAAGTGGATCTGGCGGCCGCCGGGCACCTCGCGGGACAAGACGTCGGCGCCCTTGAGCTCGGTGCCCGTGTTGCCCGTGAGGTCGGCGCCGCCGCCCACCAGGCCGGGGACCACCGCGGTGAGGGCGGCGAACACCTTGCCCGACGCCACGCGGGTGGCGACCTTCTCGCCGGGCTCCCAGGTGGGGAGGGCGTCGGTCCAGCCGGCCACCCCGGTGTCGGCCAGCACGGCTTCGAGCACGGCGCGGTCGCCGCCCCAGCCGTCGACCGAGGCCTGCCACTTCGCCCGGGTGGCCGCGCCGCGGCGGCCGGCCTCGGCGTAGAAGGCGGCGACGTCGTCGGGGATGTGGAAGGTCTCGTCGGGCGGGAAGCCCATGACCTCCTTGGTGGCCCGCACGTCGTCGTCGCTGAAGGCCTTGCCGTGGGCCTTCGGGCTGTCGGTGAGGGTGGGGGAGGGGTACGCGATGTGGCTGCGCACGATGATCAGCGAGGGCTGGTCCTCCACGGCCATGGCGCCGCGGATGGCGCCTTCGAGGGCGTCGAGGTCGTTGGCCTTCTC
>JBBRFU010000211.1:0-4870 GCA_038241315.1 Acidimicrobiales bacterium
AGACCCTGGGCGCGGAGCTGAAGGACCTCGACACGTTCCCCACGTTCGACGAGGCGCCGGAGTACTACACGGACTTCGCCGAGACCGGCCCCTACGTGGCCGAGACCGGCGAGTCGGAGTGCGCCACGTGACGTTGGTCGACCGGCCCTCCGAGACCCCCGTCCGCACGCTGACCGCCAGCTCTGGAGCCCGCATGCGCCTGTCCACCCACAAGGTCGACTACACCGACGCCGAGCTCGCCGCGCTCAACGACTCCTTCGAGCGCCAGTCGGCGTCGAAGATCATCCAGTGGGGGGTCGACACCTTCGGCCACCACCTGGCCATGAGCGCCTCCATGACCGACGCCGTGCTGATCGACCTCGCCACCAAGGTGGACCCCGGCATCGAGGTCATCTTCATCGACACCGGCTACCACTTCCCCGAGACGCTGGCCACGGTGGAGGAGGTGCGGCGCCACTACGGGCTGAACCTGCGGATGATGACGGTGGCCCGCCAGGACGAGGAGCTGTGGCAGGCCGACCCCGAGAACTGCTGCTCGGCCGTGAAGGTCGGTCAGCTCGATCGGGCCCTGGCCAGCAAGGACGCCTGGATGAGCGGGCTCCGGCGGGGCGAGGCCACCACCCGGGAGTCGGCGCCCATCGTGTCGCGAGACCTCCGGGGCCTGGTGAAGCTGAACCCCATCGCCGCCTGGACCGACGCCGACGTGGCCGACTACATCGCCCGCCACGACGTCATCGTCAACCCCCTCACGCTCCAGGGCTACCCCTCCATCGGCTGCATGCCCTGCACCACCCCCGTCGCCGACGGCGAGGACCCCCGCTCCGGCCGCTGGCGAGACTCCACCAAGACCGAGTGCGGCCTTCATCTGTCCTGACCGGCGCCTACAGCTTCTGGCTGATGGTGAGGCCGTCGGCGACGGCCAGGAGCACCGTGGTCACCCGCTCGTCGGCGGCGGCGTGGGCGTTGTACGCCCGCAACCCCTTGAGGTCGGCGTCGCCCGCGGCGGCGTCGGTGATCCGGCCGCCCCAGAGGGTGTTGTCGGCCACCACCCACCCGCCCGGTCGCAGCCGGGGCACCAGCTCCTCGTAGTAGGCGAGGTAGCCGGGCTTGTCGGCGTCGATGAAGGCCAGGTCGATCGTGGGCTGCGCCGGGAGCGCCCGGAGCGTCTCGATGGCCGGGGCGAGGCGCAGGTCGATGCGGTCGTCCACCCCGGCCTCGGCCCAGGCGTCCCGGGCGATGGCCGTCCACTCCTCGCTCACGTCGCAACACAGCAGCCGACCGCCGGGCGCCAACCCACGGGCGATGCACAGCGCCGAGGTGCCGGTGAACGTGCCCACCTCCACCGCGCTGGTGACGCCGGCGAAGCGGGTGAGCATGGTGAGCAGCGCCTGCTGGTCGGGACCGATCTGCATCCCGGCCGCGCTGCCGAGGGCCAGCGTGCGCTCGGTGACCCGGGCGACCACGGGGTCGACCGGAGCGGTGTGGTCGACCACGTAGTGCCAGAGGCGGTCGTCGAGCAGGAACGACCGCGGGGTCACTGCTGGTAGCCCTCGACCACCTCGGTCGGACGGACGTCGGAGGTGTCGGGCTGGTGGTACTCCCGCCGGGCCCGCCGCTGGCGCAGGAGGTCCCAGCACTGGTCGAGCGTCTCCTCCAGGTGGGTGAGCCGCTCGGGGTCGGGCTCGCCGCTGGCGCGCACCTCGTGTTCCTCGGCCACGAGCTTGTCGATGGTGGCGATGAGATCGTCGTCGGCCATGGGGCACCTCCGCGTCGGGGACGGCCCCGACGGTACCGGTGACCGGCCCCCGCCGCGTCGTGCCCGCGGTGGCGGTGCCGTGTCACTAAGGTCCCGCCGATCCCACCGGAGGTAGAGATGACCGAGATCCACGGCTACTGCAAGGACGGCTTCGAGGCCGTGCAGGCCCGCTTCGCCGCCAACTTCGACGAAGGGCTCGAGCGGGGCGCCAGCGTGGCCGTCACCCTGCACGGCGAGCCGGTGGTGGACCTCTGGGCCGGCGACGCCGACGGGGCCGGCCGGCCGTGGGCCCAGGACACCATCGTCAACGTGTGGTCCACCACCAAGACCATGTCGGCCATCTGCCTGCTGATGCTGGCCGATCGGGGCGAGCTGGACCTCGACGCCCCCATCGCCTCCTGCTGGCCCGAGGTCGCCGCCAACGGCAAGGAGGGCGTCACCACCGCGCACGTCCTGGGCCACACGGCCGGCCTGTCGGGCTGGGACCCGGCCATCGAGCCGGCCGACCTCTACGACTGGGAGAAGGCGGTGGGCGTGCTCGCCGCCCAGGCTCCGTGGTGGGAGCCGGGCTCCCGGTCCGGCTACCACGCGCTCAGCCAGGGCTACCTGGAGGGCGAGATCGTCCGGCGGGTCACCGGCCGCACCATCGGCGCCTTCTTCCGCGAGGAGGTGGCCGAACCGCTCGGCGCCGACTTCCACATCGGCCTCCCCGAGTCCGAGGAGGGCCGGGTGGGCGAGATGGTGCCGCCCGGGGTCGGCCTCGGCGGCCCCGACGTCGACCTCACCTCGATCGCCGGGCGCACCCTCCTGAGCGCGCCCATCACCGGGGCCGAGTGCAACACCCGGGCGTGGCGCGCCGCGGAGATCCCCGCGGCCGGCGGCACCGGCAACGCCCGCTCGGTGGCCCGGGTCCACTCGGCGCTGGCCAACGGCGGCACCGTCGACGGCGTCCGCCTCCTCTCCCCCGCCGGGGTGGAGCGCATCCTGGTGGAGCAGGCCCACGACACCGACCTGGTCCTCGGCATGAAGATGCGCATGGGCACCGGGTTCGGGCTCATGAACGAGCTCATCCCGTTGAGCCCCAACGCCCGGTCGTGCTTCTGGGGCGGGTGGGGCGGCTCGATCGCCGTCACCGACCTCGATGCCGGCCTCTCGGTGGCCTACGTGATGAACCGGATGGCCAGCGGCCTCGCGGGCGACCTGCGCGGCGCCATGTTGGTCTTCGCCGCCTACGAGGGCCTGGCCGCTCAGGGCTGAGGGGCCCCGCCGCACCCCGACGTGACGGCCGGTCCCCACGACGGGGCCGGCGCGCCCCATCCACCGTCAGGGCTGCGCCGTGGGGGGATCGTCGGCGGGCCGCCACGCCCCCTTGCCCAGGAAGCGGTTGGCCATGGCGCGCGCCATGCCGGTGGCCCGGCGCTTCGCCAGGTGGGCGTTGGGGCCGGACCAACCGCCGTCCACCGCCTCGACGAAGACGCCGAGCCAGCGGTCGAAGAGCTCGGGGGTGAAGGCGTCGTGCTCGTGGAGCCGGCGGTGGTTCTCGATGGTGTCGATCTCGTAGCCCGGCGTGTAGAGGAGGACGTGGCACCAGTAGTCGGCCACCTGCTGGATGTGGCCCTTCCAGTCGATGAAGTCTGGGCCGAAGGTGAAGTACGGCTGCAGCAGGTCGTCCTGGACGACGTCGACGTACTGGCGGGTGACCAGCTCGAGGATCTCCTCCTCAGCGTCGAGGTCGCGGCCCCGGTGCTCCCAGGGCCCCGACCGGCGAGGGGGTGCCTCCTCCACGGTCCCCGGCACCAGGGGGGCGTCGGGCTCCCGGAAGAACTGGATGAAGAAGGTGGCGTCGGTCGACGGCTCGATGGCGTGCTCGACGTCGGGCTCGATCACCGCCCACTCGCCGGCCTCCACCCGGACGTCGCGCCGGTCGTCGCCTTCCAGATCGACGTAGCGGACGCCGCCGGACTGCACGTGGAGCTCGCCCCACACCGTGGTGCGGTGTGAGCGGGCGAGCGGCTCGGGGAGCGAGGTCACGTCGAGGAGGGGCGTGCGGCGGGCCTCGACCAGGCCGAGGGGACGGGTGGGCTCGATCGTCATCGGCCGACCTCGGCCGGCGGGAAGGGCGGGGTGAGGAACGCGAGCAGCGTCACCCCGGTGGGCCCGTCGTTGCGGACCCGCAGCTCCTCGCCCTGCCGGTAGCAGGCCACGGCACCGGCGCCGAAGGCCACCGGCCCGTCGCCGGTGTCGAGGGTGGCCGATCCCTCGACCGCGTGGAGCATCAGCTCCGACGGCCCGTGGGTGTGCGGCGGGAGGGCCTGGCCGGGGCTCAGGCGGATCACGCGGACGTTGGCCTGGTCACCGTCGATCAGTCCCTCGGCGACGAACGTCTGGTCGTCGTAGGGGGAGGCGTCGGCGATCGTGGCGAGGTCCATGGGCGACCCTCCCACGCCCACGGGCCTCCCGGCCAGGGGCGAAGGGCCCGACTCCGGCGCCGACGCCGCCCGGCCGTCCTCCGTCCGATCAGATGGAACGTCCCGAGTCCGCCCAGTACTCGTCCTTGAGCAGGCGCTTGTAGAGCTTGCCGGTGGGGTGGCGGGGCAGCTCGCCCCGGAAGTCGACGGTGCGGGGGCACTTCACGTCGGCCAGGTGCTCGCGGCAGTAGGCGATCAGCTCGGCTGCCAGCTCGGGCCCGGCCGCGGCGGGGTCGACCGTCTCCACCACGGCCTTCACCGCCTCGCCGAAGTCGTCGTCGGGCACACCGAAGACGGCGACGTCGGCGACCGCCGGGTGCATCGCGAGGACGTTCTCCGCTTCCTGCGGGTACACGTTCACGCCCCCGGTGATGATCATGTAGGCCTGCCGGTCCGTGAGGTAGAGGAAGCCGTCCTCGTCCACCCGGCCCACGTCGCCCAGCGTGCTCCAGCCCTTCGGGTGACGCGACTGCGCCGTCTTCTCGGGGTCGTTGTGGTACTCGAACGACGCGGCGCTCTCGAAGTAGATGGTGCCGGGCTCGCCGGTGGGCACCTCGTCGCCCTCGTCGTCGCAGATGTGGATGGGCCCGAGGATGCTCTGGCCCACCGTGCCCGGGTGGGCCAACCAGCCGGCGCTGTCGCAGTA
>JBBRFU010000212.1:0-4783 GCA_038241315.1 Acidimicrobiales bacterium
CCACCGCCCGGAGCACCAGGGCCACGACGCCGCCCGCCACGATGACGAAGCCGATGCGGGTGGTGGTCACCACCCCAGCTTGGTCCTCGCCCGTCGCCGCCCGCCAACCCGCTGGTGGGCCACGGTGCGGCTCGACCGACCGGCGGCGGCGAGGCGCCGCCGGAGGGCTCAGCCGAGGCGGGACGGGTCGGTGGCGCCGACGCGGAGCACGCGCCAGGGGCTGACGGTGGCGTCGACCACGGTGGACGCCACCGTGCCGGCCGGGCCGCCGTCGACCACGAGACCGACCGGACCGGCGAGCGCGGCCGCCGCGCCCGCTGCCGTGGGAGGCGTGGGCTCGCCATGACGGTTGGCGCTGGTGGTGGCCAGGGGCCCGACCTCGGCGGCCAGGGCGCGCACGAAGGCGTGCCCGGGGCAGCGCACGCCGATCGTGGTGGGATCGCCGCCGAGGGCGAGCGCCTCGGCCTCGGGCCGCCGCGCCAGCACGAGCGTGAGCGGCCCCGGCCACAGCTCGGCCATCCACCGGGCCGCCTCGGGGGTGGGCGGACGCACCAGGGCGCGGGCCTGGGCCGCGTCGGCCACGAGCACGGCGAGGGGCTGCTGCGCGGCCCGGCCCTTGAGCGTCACCAGCTGGTCGGTGGCGCCGCGCACCGTGGGCAGCGCAGCCAGGCCGTACACGGTGTCGGTGGGCAGGACCACGGTCCCGCCGGCGCGCAGCACCCGGGCGGCGGTGGCCACCGCCGCGGCCTCGGCCGGACCGTCGGCCCGCTCGGCGGCCGCCGACGAGAGCACGAGCGTCTCGGGCGGCGCTCCGTCGGTCACGCCGCCGAGGGTAGCCACCGCGTGGGCGGCGTCAGGTCGGGCAGCGGGCCACGACGGCGCGGTCGTGGCCGGCGTGGTCCTGCGCCACCCGGTGGTCCACCAGGCCGGCCGCCACGGCCATCTCGACCACGTCGGCCGCCTGGCCGGCGCCGATCTCGGCCACCAGCACGCCGCCCGGGGCCAGCCAGCGGAGGGCACCGCCCAGCACCTCCCGGTAGGCCTCCAGCCCGGTGGGCCCGGGCACCAGCGCGTCGACGGGCTCCCAGTCGGCCACCGACGCCGGCAGCTCCTCGTGGGCGGCCACGTAGGGCGGGTTGGTCACGACGAGGTCCACCGTGCCCACGAGGTCCTCGGGGAGCGGATCGAACCACGAGCCCTCGAGCAGCCGGACGCGGGTGCCCGCCATCCCGAGGCCCGTGAGGTTGGCCCGGGCCACGGCCAGGGCCTCGGCGGAGCGCTCCACCGCCCACACCTCGGCGCGCGGCCGCTCGACCGCCACCGAGAGGGCGATGGCGCCGGTGCCGGTGCCCAGGTCGACGGCCACCGGGCGGTGGCCGTCCGGGCGGGTGGCGACGAGGCGGTCGAGCTCGGCGAGGGCCACCTCCACCACCTGCTCGGTCTCGGGTCGGGGGATGAGGGCCCGCCGGTCGCAGAACAGGTCGAGGCGCCGGAAGCCCCAGCTGCCCAGCACGTACTGGACGGGCTCCCCCGCCACCCGACGGGCCACCATGGCGTCGAGGTGGGCGACGCCGCGCACCGTGGCCGGCTCGTCGAGGCCCAGCAGGAGGTCGGTCCCCTCCATCCCGCTGGCCGTCTCGACCATCCAGCGCGCCTCCTGGGGTGACGCGGCCACCCCGGCACCGGCGAGCCTGGCGGCCGTCTCGGCCAGCAGGGCGCGCCACGCCACGGTGTGCTCCTCGCCATCAGGAGCCGCGCCGTCGGCGACCGGGCCGTCGTCGGTCACGGGCCCTCGGTGAGCCGCCGGGCCTGCTCGTCCTGCACCAGCGCGTCGCTGACGTCGTCGAGCTCGCCGGCCAGCACCTTGTCGAGCTTGTAGATGGAGAGCCCGATGCGGTGGTCCGACACCCGGTTCTCCTTGAAGTTGTAGGTGCGGACCTTCTCCGAGCGCCCGCCGCCGCCCGTCTGGTCC
The DNA here is from genome assembly GCA_038241315.1 of Acidimicrobiales bacterium. Classification (GTDB taxonomy): domain Bacteria; phylum Actinomycetota; class Acidimicrobiia; order Acidimicrobiales; family Iamiaceae; genus Aquihabitans. Next base: position 1,973 of record JBBRFU010000212.1, read on the forward strand.
CGCCGTGCCTCGGACAGCTCGGCGGCCTGGCGGTCCTGCTCGAGCTTCAGCAGCCGCGACGCCAGCACCTTCATGGCCTTGGCCTTGTTCTGGAGCTGCGACTTCTGGTCCTGCATCGACACGGTGACGCCGGTGGGCTTGTGGGTGAGGCGCACCGCGGAGTCGGTGGTGTTCACCGACTGCCCACCGGGGCCCGACGACCGGTAGTAGTCGACCTGCAGGTCGGCCGGGCTGATGTCGACCTCGACCTCGTCGGCCTCGGGCAGCACGGTGACGGTGGCCGACGAGGTGTGGATGCGGCCCTGCGACTCGGTGACCGGCACCCGCTGCACCCGGTGCGGTCCGCCCTCGTGCTTGAGCCGGGTCCAGACGCCGTCACCCGACACGCCGAAGGTGACCTCGTTGAAGCCGCCCTTGTCGGAGACGTCGGTGTTGAGCACCTCCAGCTTCCAGCCCATGCGCTGGGCGTAGCCCTGGTACATCCCGAACAGGTCGCGGGCGAAGAGGTTGGCCTCCTCCCCGCCCTCGGCGCCCCGGATCTCCACGATGACGTTGCGGTCGTCGTTGGGGTCCTTGGGCAGGAGCAGCAGCTGGAGCTCGGCGGTGAGGCGCTCCACGTCGGCGTCGGCCTCGGCCACCTCGGTGCGGATCATCTCCCGGTCGTCGCCGGAGAGCTCGCTGAGCATCCCGCGCGCCTCGGCCGCGTCGTCGGTCCGCTGACGGAGGGCGCGGGCGATGGTGACGATCGCGTCGAGCTCCTTGTGGCGGCGCGCCAGCTCGCGGTAGCGGTCCTGGTCGGCGAACACCGCAGGATCGGCGAGCCGACGCTCCACGTCGGCGAACTCGGCCTCGAAGGCGTCGAGCCGGGCGAGCATCAGGCCACCGTCCGGGCGTCGGCGCGCCAGTCGTCGGGGATGGCGACCACCTCGGCCGGCTCCGCCAGCAGGGCGGCGAGATCCGCGGTGATGGCCACCGCGTCCCGCTTCGGGAGGGCGATGACGAGGCGGGCGTGGGGGCCGTGGGTGAGCCGATCGTCGGCGGCGGAGGGCACCAGGTCGAGGTGCACGCCGGTGGAGCACACCACCACCACGGGGCGCCCGTCGGCACCGGTGCCGACGGCGGTGGCGATCCCGTCCTCGGTGAGGTTGCGGCGGGGCTGCGCCGATCCCACCGCGACCAGGTCGGTGGCGCCCACCAGCGACGGCTCCGCGATCACCGCGTGGCGGAGCCAGCGCTCGGGCACGAGGTCGCGCAGCGGGTGCCGCTCGGCGCCGGGCTCGCGGTAGCGACCCACCAGGTCGACCGCCCGCTGGAGCGAGTCGGTCTCGGCCAGGTGGGCGAACATCATGGTGGCCACCTCGCGGTCGAATCGGCCGACGCCGGCCTCGACGTGGGCCACGCCGTCGTCGCCCACCACCACCCGGGCGACCTCGAGGCCGAGGAGCTCGCCGGTGAGGTGGCCGCCCTCCACCACCGGGTCGAGCCCGGCGGCGCGGAGCACCGGCCGGTACAGCTCGGCGCCGGGGGCCGGGGGCGGGTCGACCGCAGGTGGCGCCGCCACGGCGGCCACGAGGGAGCGGCCCTCGGACCGCCACACGTGCGGGGGGTCGGCGAAGGCGCCCGCTCGGCGGGCCACGATGCCGGCCGCCTCGGGGTCGTCGACCACCAGGTGGAGCTCGCCCACCCCGGCCCGCAGGGCGACAGCCATCGCCCCGCCGAGGCGCCGCTCGGCGCCCTCCTCCACCAGCACCCAGCACCGGCCCGCCGCCTCGTCGATGAGGGTGGCGCCCGCCGGGAACACCCCGGCTCGCGCCGTGGGCGCGAGGTCCCACCGCTCGGCGGCCAGCGTGCGCACCTTGGCGGCCAGCAGCTGGGAACGGCGCTCGGGGTCGAGGCTCATGGGCGGGGGTGCCGTGGGACGGACCGGATCAGCGCCCGACCCGGGCCCGGACGCGACGCTTGCGCCAGGAGGTCCTGGCGCAAGCGTCGGCGAACGGGCTGGTTACTTGCCGCGACGTCCGTAGCGACGCTCGAAGCGGTCGATCCGGCCACCGGTGTCCACCAGCTTCTGCTTGCCGGTGTAGAAGGGGTGGCACTCGTTGCAGAGCTCGACCGAGATCGAGGCCTGGGTGGAGTGGGTGGTGAACGTGTTGCCGCAGGAGCAGCGGACGCTCGTCTCCACGTAGTCGGGATGGGTGTCGGCCTTCATAGTGGCTCCAGTGTGGCGGGTGGTGGTCGTTCTGCCAAATGGGCGAACGGTCGTGCGAACGGTCCGGGCGGGTCGCCGGGCGCCACGGTCGTGGGCCCCGAGGGGCCCGGATCGACCGGTGTCGATCGCCCCCCTCCCAACCGGGATGGGGGGCAGGTCATTCCCACCCGTTCCCACTTCCGGGCACGGGTGGGCTGGCCGAGTGGCCGCGGGATCAGCCCTGGGTGGGCGTCTTGGCGATCTCGTCGAGGAACGCGGCGTTGGTCTTGAAGGTCTTGAGGCGGTCGGTGAGCATCTCCAGGCCGGCGGCGCTCGAGCCCCCCTCGTCCTTGAGGCCCGACAGGACCCGGCGGAGCCGGTAGATCTGCTGGAGCTGCTTGCGGTCGTACAGCAGCTCCTCGTGGCGGGTGGACGAGGCGTCGACGTCGATGGCCGGGTAGATCCGGCGGTCCGCCAGGCGGCGGTCGAGCTTGAGCTCCATGTTCCCGGTGCCCTTGAACTCCTCGAAGATGACCTCGTCCATGCGGGTGTTGGTCTCCACCAGGGCGGTGGCGAGGATGGTGAGCGAGCCGCCCTCCTCCACGTTGCGCGCCGCCCCGAAG
>JBBRFU010000213.1:0-4770 GCA_038241315.1 Acidimicrobiales bacterium
GGTGGCGCGGGGCGGGCCGGGGCCGGGGCGGCGGCGGCGGGGGTGGTGGTGGCCGCGGGGGTCGTGGGCGCGGGCCGTCCGGCCGGGCCCGACGAGACCCGCGGCGGCGGCGCGGCACCACGCTCGGCTGCCGCCGGGGGCCCGGCCGCCGGGGCGGTGGGCGATCCGGGCCGGGCCGGCGTGGCGGGCCCCGGGGCCGATGGGGTGCCGGGACCGGAGGCGGCCGGCAGGGCCGCGCCCGAGGCCAGGGCGGCCTCGAGCTTGGCCACGCGGGCCAACAGGCCGTCGAGCGACACGTCGGCGTCGGGGCGGGTGATCTTCACCAGCGCCACCTCGAGCGGGATCCGGGGGTCGGGCGCCTGGCGCATCTCGGCCAGGGCCTCCCCGACCGCCTCGAGGGCGCGGGTGGTGGCGCGATCGCCCAGCTGGTCGGCCCAGGCCCGCACCCGCTCCAGGTCACCGGGCGGGAGGTGGTCGGTGCCGCCCCCCATGCGGAGCAGGAAGATGTCTCGCAGGCGGGCCAGCACGGCCTCGCCCAGGATGCGGGGGTCCCGCCCGGACGAGATGGCATCGGCCACCGCCACCAGGGCGGCGCCGGCGTCGGGGGCGGCCACCGCGTCCATCAGCGCGTCGAGGGGCTGCCCGTCGTCGATCACGCCGCCCGCCGCGGCCACCTGGTCGAGCTCGGAGAGCGTGTCCCGGGCGGAGCCGGCACCCGCCCGGACCACGTGGTCGATCACGTCGGCCGACAGGCCCAGCTGCGCGTCGTGGATCACCCAGGCCACGTGCTCGGAGAGCTCCTCCACCGAGAGCAGGTGGAAGTCGAAGTGCTGGGTGCGGCTCCGGATGGTGGGCAGCACCTTCTGCGGGTCGGTGGTGGCCAGCACGAAGACCACGTGGTCCGGCGGCTCCTCCAGCGTCTTCAAGAGGGCGGCCGACGCCGCCGCCGAGAGCATGTGGACCTCGTCGAGGATGTACACCTTGGTGCGGCCCGGCGAGCCCAGGGCGACCCGGCTGATGAGGTCCCGGATGTCGCTGACCCCGTTGTTGGAGGCGGCATCGAGCTCCTGCACGTCGTAGGAGGTGCCGGCGTCGATCGACAGGCAGCTCTCACAGGTGCCGTCGGGCTCGCCCTCGGTCAGGTGCTCGCAGTTCAGGGCCTTGGCGAGGATGCGCGCCGTGGACGTCTTGCCGGTGCCCCGGGGCCCGCTGAAGAGGTAGGCGTGGCCCACGCGCTCGTCGCGGACGGCGTTGCGGAGGGCCCGCACCACGTGCTCCTGGCCCCGGACGTCGCTGAACCGGAGCGGTCGGTAGCGGCGGTAGAGCGACTGGTAGGCCATCGACGCTCACCCTACCGAGCCGCACCCCGCCGTTCGCCCGGCGCCCCCGGGTGGGAGCGGCGGGATCGCGGGCGCTATCGTGACCGGGTCCGCACCCGCAGGTGGCGGCCGGGTCCTGTGCATCCACAGCCCGTGAACCGGGTCAGGGCCGGAAGGCAGCAGCTCTCAGCGGAGTCTGAGGAGTGCCGCAGACCACCCGGTCGCCTCCTGCGGGTGTGGGCACCAGTACCCGGAGGGGTGCGAGAGCGGCCGAATCGGCACGCTTGGAAAGCGTGTGTGGGGAAACTCACCGTGGGTTCGAATCCCACCCTCTCCGCCGCAGTGGTCGATCTGCCAACAACCTGGTCAGGCTGGGCGCACCGTCCGGCCTGACCAGGGTCGCCAGGTTCTGACCATCTGGCTCTGCCGAGCAGCCGCAGCGGTGGCCTTCATGAGCGATGATGGGCACATGGAACTGCGCCCCGGCATCGACCTGGACGAAGCGGTCCTCATCGCGTTCGCTCATCGCCACTCGATCAAGCGGCTGGCCGCGTTCGGTTCCGTGCTTCGGGGCGACTTCGGGCCAGCGAGCGACATCGATCTCCTCGTCGAGTTCCACCCGGATCGCGTCCCGGGTCTGCTGGCCATGGCGAACATGGAGCTCGAGCTCGAACAGGTTCTCGGCCGACCGGTCGACCTGCGCACCTACGGGGACCTGAGCCGCTACTTCCGAGATCAGGTCCGGGCCACGGCCCGGGAGCTGTATGCCGCCTGAGGACGACGTACGCATCCATCACCTGGTCGATGCGGCCGAGACGGCCATCCGATTCGCGAGCGACCGGAGCCGAGGCGATCTCGAGAGCGATGAGATGCTCGCACTCGCGCTCACCAAGCTGATCGAGATCATCGGCGAGGCGGCAAAGCAGGTGAGTGACGAGACGAAGGCCGCCCACCCGGACGTGCCCTGGTCGGCTGCAGCGCGGACGCGTGACCGACTCGTCCACCACTACTTCGACATCGACCTCGATGTGCTGTGGTCGACGGTACGGGACGACCTGCCGGCCCTGCTCGCGCTGCTTCCTGAACCAGGATCCGGGAGCTGAGCGAGGACCGACATGGTCGACGATTTCGTGATCGCCCGGAACCCAGAAGCGGACTCGACGCTTCCGTTCCTGATCAGGCTGCCCATCGGCCCGAACGGCATCGTGCTCAAGGCGCGAGACACCTGGCCGCGCACGGCAAGACGCTCACGGGCGGGAAGCTCCGCGACCTGATGCTGCCGCGCCTGCGGCTGGGCGGGAACGTCCTCAGCCTGCGCGCCACCTCAGCCCAGGCCATCCGGTCACAGCGTCGTCCCACCCTCTCCGCCAGTCGAGCTCGGCCCGCCACCTCGTGGCGGGCCGTTCCGCGTGGTGCCGTCCGCCGGCGAGGCCGCCCGGCCCCGCCGCCCCGAGTCGCTGCTCTCGACGGCCGCCGCAGCTCGGTTCGGCGGCGCGGTGGCGGGGTACAAGGCTTCTCATGCCCCAACGCTCACCGCTCCGCACCGCCGTCGTCCTGCTCGCCGTGGTGGGGCTGGCGACGGTGGGGTGCAGCGCCGAGGGGCCCGAGCTGAGCGCCCCCACGCCGGCGTCCACCACCACCGAGCCCGACCCCACCCCGACCACCGACGGGGCCACCACCACCACCACCACCGAGGACGCGGGCACCACCACCACCGAGCCCGGCGGCGAGCCGGTGGAGCCGACGGTGGGCGAGTGCTGGGCCGCCGTCACGGGCGACGACATCGAGCAGGTCTCGTTCGCCGGCGAGCCGGTCCGGTGCTCCGAGCCCCACGGCGGCGTGACCGTGGGGGTCGGCGACGCCTCCTCGTACGACCTCACGCCCGAACTGCTCGACGGCGACCCCACCGACCCCGACGTCCTGGGGCCGGTGCAGGAGGCGGGCAGCACCGAGTGCCTCGACGCGTGGAACGAGGTCCTGGTGCAGTGGGAGCTCGACACCGGACCCATCGCGGTCTCCACCGCCCAGCGCGCCACCAACCTGACCCGGACCTTCTGGCTCCCCACCGGCGACGAGTGGGAAGCTGGTGCTCGGTGGGTGCGCTGCGACCTGCAGACCGTCGACGGGACCGAGTTCGAGACCGCCGACCTGGACGCCATCGGCACCGACGGCGTCCCCGCCGACCTGGTCCAGTGCCTCGGGAACCGCGGCGGCACCGGCGAACCGGTCCCCTGCGACTCCCCCGACGCCCGGTGGCAGGCCATCGCCACGTTCCGGCTCCCCGCCGACGTCGTCCCCGAGGACGCAGCCGACTACCGGGCCCTGCTCGAGCGGGCGCTGCCCCTCGTCTGCGCCCAGCTCACCACCGTGGCGGTCGGCGACGTCGGCAAGCGGCCGTACCGGATCTTCGCCGAGCCCGACTTCGACCTGGCCGATGGCGAGTTCACCTGCGCCGCCGGGGTCCGGGGCCCGGTCGACGAGCCGCTCGGCACCTGAGGGCCGCCCCGCCGGCCGTACGCTCCACGGGTGCCCCCGGAGCCGCTCCCTCCCGTCGACGACGCCGCCGCCATGGCCCTGGCCCTCGACCTGGCGCGGGAGGCGGCGGCGGCCGAGGAGGTGCCGGTGGGCGCGGTGGTCGTGCTCGAGGGTCGCGTGGTGGCGGCCCGTCGCAACGAGCGCCAGCGCAGCGGTGACCCGACGGCGCACGCCGAGGTGCTCGCCCTCCGCGACGCGGCCGCGGCCCTGGGCGACCGCCGGCTGCGCCAGGCCACCCTCGTGGTCACCCTCGAGCCCTGCCCGATGTGCGCCGGCGCCGTGTGGGCGTCGCAGGTGGGTCGGGTGGTCTACGGCGCGGCCGACCTGCGGGCCGGGGCCATGGGGTCGCTCTACAACCTCGCCGTCGACCAGCGGCTGAACCACACCACCGAGGTGGTGTCGGGGCTGGGCGCCGCGGCGGCCGCCGACCTGCTCACGGCCTTCTTCGCCGCCCGTCGCTGACCGCCGGCGTGGCCGTCGCCCCTGCGGCGGCGGGCGGGGTCGCCGGTCCGTCCGGGATCGGCCTTGGGGTGATCCGGCGCCGGTTCGCTAACGTGCTGGACGGAGGGCTGCCAGAGCGGACGAATGGGACGGTCTCGAAAACCGTTGTGGCTTCACGGTCACCGTGGGTTCAAATCCCACGCCCTCCGCCACCACGATCCGACCCGGGCCCTCGGGCTCGGGTCGCTTCGCGCGGCGACGGCGGGCGGGTCCCGGCGGATCCACCACGATCGCCGCCCCCACCCGCACCCCGGGCTCGAGCCGCCGCGATCGAGCAGACTCGCGCCATGGCGGCGCACCACGACGTGATCCCGTTCCCCGAAGGGCTGCACCGCAGCGCGTACGACGACCGGTCCGAGTGGATGGCCTCGGCCCGCTTCACCACGGACCTGCTGGCGAGGACCATCGGGCGCCC
>JBBRFU010000214.1:0-4746 GCA_038241315.1 Acidimicrobiales bacterium
CAGCACCGGGCCGCCGCCGAGCTCGACGGCCCCGTGGCCGTCCACCCCGCGGCGCCCTCCTTCGGCGCCGCGGCGGACCGGCTGGCGGACGCGCGCGCGCACCCCGCGGCCCGCCTGGGCGCCGGGCCGGTCGCGGCGGCCCAGCGCCGGGGCCGGGCCCGCAGCGTGGACGCCGCCCTGGCCGCGGCCCGAACGGCGCTGGCCGCCACCCTCGGCGACGCCGGCCCGGCAGCGGAGCCGGTGACGGCCGAGGAGGCGGGGACGGCCGAGGAGGCGGGGACGGCCCCGAGCGTCCCGACGCCCGACGTCTCGCTGGTGCGCGAGCCCGGCGGGTGGACCGCGACCTACGCAGGGCGCACCGCCCGCCTGCCGGACCTGAAGGGGATCGGCGACCTCGCCGTCCTGCTGGCCCGCCCCGGCGTCGAGGTCCCCGCGTTGGAGCTCGCCGGCGGAGGGGTCGTGGCCGGCGCGCCGGGCCCGGTGATCGACGACCAGGCCCGTCGGGCCTACCAGCGCCGCATCCTCGAGCTGCAACAGGAGGTCGAGGAGGCCCGGGGGGACCACGACCCACGCCGGGCCGACGGCGCCGAGGAGGAGCTCGACGCGCTGATCGACCAGCTCGGCTCGGCACTCGGGCTGGGCGGGCGGGACCGGGCGACCGGATCCAGCCACGAGCGGGCGCGCAGCACGGTCACGGCGCGCCTGCGCGCTGCGGTGCGCCGGATCGAGGCGCTGCACCCCGAGCTGGGCCGCCACCTCGGGCACGCGCTGCAGACCGGCTCCTGGTGCGCCTACCGCCCCGAACAGGAGGTGGCCTGGCGGGTCACCGCCGACGCGTGAGACAAGCCCTCACATCGTGAGGCCCGAACTCACGCCTCCGGGGTGACCACCTGCCGAGGAGCGATCCATGACCATCACCCACGCCACCACGACCGCCGGCCGCGACGCCCACGGCAACACCCTGTCGGCCGATGCGGAGACGGTGCGCCGCTACGACCTCGCCATCGACCGCCTGGTGCGCTTCCACCCCGACGTCGTGGCCCTCGCCGGCGACCTGATGGACACCGACGACCCGGTGCCGATGTCGGCGGCGCTCACCGCCTACCTCCACCTCGGGAGCACGGACCGCGCCGACCTGGCCACCGTCCAGGCCTGCCTGGCGGCGATGACGGCCCGACCCGGCAACGCCCGGGAGCAGGCCCACGTGGCCGCCATCTCGGCCTGGGCGGCCGGCGACTGGCACGGCGCGGCCGCGGCGCTCGAAGACCTGCTCGTGCGGTGGCCGACCGACGTCCTGGCCCTCGTCTACGGCCACCAGCTCGACTTCTTCGTCGGTGACGCCACGGCCCTGCGCGACCGCCCGCTGCGCGCCCTGGTCGCCCTCGACCCGGAGCACCCCCACGCGCCCTTCGTGGCGGGGATGGCCGCGTTCGGGCTGGAGGAGGCCGGCCACCACGAGCGGGCGCGCGCCACCGGGCTCGCCGCGGTGGAGGCCAACCCCGACGACGTGTGGGCCATCCACGCCGTCACCCACACCTACGAGATGCAGGGCCTGGTGGACGAGGGCATCGCCTTCCTCCGGTCCGACCGCACCCGCTGGGAGTCGGGGAACCTCTTCACCGTGCACAACTGGTGGCACCTGGCGCTGTTCCTGCTGGAGGCCGGCCGCACCGACGAGGTCCTCGACATCTACGACCGGGAGATCCACCACGCCGGGTCCGAGGACGTCCCCATCGAGCTGCTCGACGCCAGCGCCCTGCTGTGGCGCCTCCACCTCGACGGCGTCGACGTGGGCGACCGCTGGGATCGGCTGGCCGACGCCTGGGCCCCGGGTCTCGACGAGGAGCCGTGGTACGCGTTCAACGACCTCCACCTCGTCCTGGCCCTGGTGGGCGCCGGCCGGCTGACCGACGCCCGAGCGAGGATCGAACGGCTGTCCGGCTGGCTCCCCACCGCCCGGGGCTCGAACGCGGCCATGACGTCGGCGGTGGGCCTCCCGGCGTGTCGCGCCGCCCTGGCGTTCGCCGAGGACCGCCACGACGACGTGGTGGCCACCCTCCACCCGATCCGCCGGTCGCTCCACCGCTTCGGGGGGTCCCACGCCCAGCGCGACGTCCTCCAGCGCACGCTCCTCGAGGCCACCCAGCGCGCCGGGCGCCACGACCTGGCCGAGGCCCTCACCGCCGAGCGGGTGGGGTTCCGGGACACGAGCGTGCACGGCTGGTCGCAACGGGCCCGGGCCCTGCGGTCGCTGGGACGCACGGACGACGCGGCGACGGCCGACCAGCGCGCCGCCGAGCACCGGGCCCGCTTCGCCCGAGCCGCGGACCGCTGACCCCGACCGCCCTGGACCGAGCGCACGCCCTGGACCGGCACCGGGCCCACCCTCGTTGTCAGACCCCCTGCGTACGGTCCGGGCATGTCCACCACCGCTCCGCACCCCGTCCGTCCCGCCCCGGCGCTGCCGAGCCGGCCGGTCCACTGCCTCGACGAGGTGGCGGCCTGGATCCACGAGGTCACGCCGGTCGTGGCCGCCCTGCCCGCCCACCGGCGCCCCTCCGTGGGGCAGCGCCGCTGGCTCGCCGAGCAGCACGAGCTGGCCGCCGAGGCGCTCGAGCTCCTGGCGTGCGCCTGCTTCGAGGCCGAAGGTGACGACGAGCCGTGCGCCGAGCTGGAGTGGCTCCACACCCGCACCGCCGCCCTGCTCGCCGCCACCGCGACCCGCACGGCCACCACGGCTCGGACCCCCGCCGCGGCCTGACGGCCGGGGGCGGGTCGCACTCGGGCCGCCCCCTGGGTAGGGGCGTCTCGTGCCCCCTGCTGAGACGCCCGCTCCGATCGGCTGGGCGCGGGTCCGGGGTCGGCTCGTCGCGGCCGAGCGTCGGGTGTCGCCCCTCGCCCGGTTCGCCGCTCGGGTGGTCCCGGTGCTGGTGGTGGCCGCGGTGGGCGCTGCGGTGGCGGTGGGGCTGTTCGGGCACACCGAGGTCACGGTGGGGCCGTTCGACACCACCATGTCCATCGATCCCGTGAGCTCCGGGGGCACCGAGGTGCAGCTGTCGCCCCTGGGGGAGATCGCGCTCGACTCCCACGACGGCCCGCTCGGGCTGTCGGTCGAACTGGATCAGCTCCGCGAGGTCGAGGCCCGGGCGATCGCCGAGGATCCCGAGGGCTTCACGCTCGACGAGGGCGCGCTGGCCGACGACGTGCGGGCCGGGGTGGTGCGCCTCGGTCAGCGGGTGCTGATCTCGGCCACGCTCGGCGGGGCCCTGCTGAGCACGCTGTGGCGACGGCGCTGGCGCGCCACCCTCGCCGGCGGGCTGGTCGGCCTGGTGTTCGCCGTGGCCGCCACCGGGTCGGCCGTGCGGTCGTGGGAGCCCGAGTCCCTCGCCGAGCCCCGCTACACCGGGCTGCTCAGCCTCGCCCCGCAGGCGGTGGGCGACGCCCGAGACGTGGTCGACCGCTTCGCCGACTACCAGGCCCAGCTGGCCGGCATCATCGAGAACGTGGCCCTCCTCTACCAGGGCGCCAACGACATCCGCTCGTTCCAGCCCGACGCTGCCACCGTCCGGGTGCTCCACGTGAGCGACCTCCACCTGAACCCGCAGGCGTTCGACCTCATCGACCAGATCGTCCCCCAGTTCGGCATCGACGTGGTGGTCGACACGGGCGACATCAACGACTGGGGGACGTCGTTCGAGGCCGCCTTCGTGGAGCGGATCAGCGACCTCGACGTGCCCTACGTCTTCGTGCGGGGGAACCACGACTCGGCGGCCACGGCCCGGGCGGTGGCCGGCCAGACCAACGCCGTGGTGCTCGATGGGGAGGGCGCCACGGTGGCCGGCCTCACCTTCTGGGGCAAGGGCGACCCCCGGTTCACGCCCGACAAGTCGCTCCGGGGCAGCGGCGACGACGAGGTGCAGGTGGCCGAGGACGAGGCCCCGATCCTGGCCCGTGAGGTGCGGTCCTTCGGGGCCGACGAGATCGACGTGGTCCTCGTGCACGACCCGGCCGTGGCCGCGGACCTCGGCGACGTGGTGCCGCTGGTGCTCGCCGGCCACCGCCACCGCGCCAACCAGCTCACCCTCGGCGACGACACCACCCTCCTGGTGGAGGGGTCCACCGGGGGCGCGGGCCTGCGCTCCCTCCAGGAGGAGGACCCGGTGCCCCTCTCCTGCTCCGTCCTCTACTTCGACTCCGAGACCGGCGGGCTGCAGGCGCTCGATCGCATCGTGGTCGGCGGCGTCAACCAGGCCGACGTCCGGATCGAGCGCACCCTGGTCGCCGAGCTGGAGGACCCGCCCGAGGACGACCCGCCCGAGGACGACCCGGACACGGACGACCCGGACACGGACAAGGAGGGGCAGGACGAGGAGGGGCCGTCACCGACGACGAGCACGACCGCGCCCTCCGCCGGCACGCCCCCGACCACCACCGCCGGGCCGACGTCCGCGCCGGGCGACTGACCGCACCCGACCCGACGGGCCCGCGGACACGGTCTGATCGACACGGCCCGCCGGCTCAGGGCTCCGGTGCCACGTCGTCGAAGTCGTCGCGGGCCAGCGGCTCGGTGGTGAGGGTGCCGTCCCCCCGGGGCACCTCGGCCCGGGCCCCGTCGAGCGTGAAGAGGACCCGGCCGATCCCCGGGCGGCCGGTGATCGTGTGGACGATCTGGGCGATCGCCAGCGCCTGGTCCCGGCCGTCGAGGTCGGCGAACGTCGGGGCCAGGTCGACCTCGGCCACGCCCCG
>JBBRFU010000215.1:0-4679 GCA_038241315.1 Acidimicrobiales bacterium
TCCGAGGACGCCTTCGGCGACATGGACTTCAAGGTCGCCGGCACCGCCGAGTTCGTCACCGCCCTCCAGCTCGACACCAAGATCGAAGGCCTCCCGGCCGAGGTCCTGGCCGCCGCGCTCGATCAGGCCAAGGTGGCCCGCCTCGAGATCCTCGAGGTCATGAACGCCACGATCGCCGAGCCCCGCGACTCCGTGGGCGCCTCGGCCCCGAAGATCATCAGCTTCGAGATCCCGATCGACAAGATCGGCGAGATCATCGGGCCGAAGGGCAAGGTCATCAACGCCATCCAGGCCGAGACCGGCGCCGACATCTCCGTCGACGACGACGGCATGATGGGCACGGTGTCGATCGGCTCCAGCGACCTGGCCAAGGTGGCCGAGGCCGAGCGCCAGATCCGGCTCATCCTCAACCCGCCCACCGCCGAGGTCGGCGCCGTGTACCCGGGCCGCGTGGTCAACATCACCAAGTTCGGTGCCTTCGTCAACATCCTCCCGGGCCGTGACGGCCTGGTGCACATCTCCAAGATGGGTGGCGGCAAGCGCATCGAGAAGGTGGAGGACGTCCTCGAGCTCGGCCAGCAGCTCGACGTGAAGGTCGACGACGTCGACCCCAACGGCAAGGTCAGCCTCACCCCGGTCACGCCCCTCGTGCCCGGTGGCGGCAGCGGTGGTGGCGCCAGCGCCCCGGCCGCCGCGCCGTCGTCGGCTGGCGACGCCGCCCCCGCCGAGGCCCCGGCCTCGTCGGGCTCGGCCGCCCCGAGCCGCGAGTCGGTGTCGTTCGAGGATTCCTTCGACGCCGAGATCCGCGAGGAGTTCGGCGAGCTCGGCCCCGGCAACGACCGCCCCGCCCCCAGTGGCGACCGTGGTGGCCGCTCCGGTGGCGCCGGCCGTGGCGGAGGCCGCCGCGGTGGCGGTCGTCGCTGATCGCCCCGACCCCGTCGGCGCTGCGGCGCTGACCTCGTAGTCCGCTCGTCGGTCCCGGTCGTCCACGACCGGGGCCGACGGCGTTTTCCCTCGGAGACGAACCCCCGTGACCATCGAACGAACCGACCTCCCCTCCGGCCTCACGGTCGTCACCGAGGCCATCCCCTTCGCCCGCTCCGCCAGCTTCGGCTGCTGGGTGCGGGTGGGGGGCCGAGACGAGGTCGCGGAGCTGGCCGGGGCGTCGCACTTCCTGGAGCACCTCCTGTTCAAGGGCACCGCGTCGCGCACCGGCCGGGAGATCTCCGAGGCCGTCGAGGCGGTCGGCGGGGAGCTCAACGCCCACACCGCCCACGAGCACACCGCCTTCTACACGCGGGTGCCGGCGGCGGCCGCGGCGATCGGGCTGGAGCTGCTGGCCGACGTGGTCACGTCGCCGGCCTTCGACGCCGACGACGTCGAGTCCGAGCGGCAGGTCATCCTCGAGGAGCTGCACCTGGCCGAGGACGAGGGCGACGACCGCGTGCTCTCCCTGGCCCACGAGGCGCTCTGGGGCAACCACCCGCTGGGGCGCGAGGTCCTCGGGTCGCTGGCCACCATCGACGCCATGGACCGCGAGACGATCGACGGCTTCTTCGGCCACCACTACCACCCCGCCAACCTGGTGCTGGTGGCCGCCGGTGCGGTCGACCACGCCGAGGTGGTGGCGGCGGGGGAGGGCTTCCCGGACCGCCGGGCCGGCGACCGGCCCGAGCGGGTGGCGCCCGTCCCGGCGCCGCCGGTGCAGGGCCACGCCCTGCTGCGCCGCCCGTTGGAGCAGGCCCACGTGGCCATCGTGTGGCCCGGGCTGGCCGCCGACGACCCGGATCGGTACGCCCTCAGCGTCTGCAACCAGATCCTCGGTGGCGGGCTCTCCAGCCGGCTCTTCCAGGAGATCCGGGAGGAGCGCGGCCTCGCCTACTCGGTGTTCTCGTCGGTGGCGGCCTACAGCGACGCCGGGTCGGTGGTGGCCTACGCAGGGACGAGCCCCGAGCGCGTCAGCGAGGTCCGGAAGCTCATCGTGGAGACCGCGGCGGCCATGGTCGCCGACGGCGTCACCGACCGGGAGTGGGAGGTGGCGCGCGGCTACCTCGAGGGGGCGTCGCTGCTCGGCCTGGAGGACTCGGGCAGCGTGATGGCCCGCCTCGGCAACCACGTGTGCGCCAAGGGCCGGGTCACCCCGCTCGAGGACCAGCTGGCGAAGCTGCGGGCGGTCACCCCCGACGACGTGCACCGAGTGGCCCGCCGCCTCCTCGCCTCCGAGCCGGCCGTGTGCGGGGTCGGCCCGCTGACCGAGGCCGATCTCGGGGCCTGAGCCGGCTCAGCAGCGGTCGACGGCCTCCACGATGAGGCCGGCGAAGGCCTCCTGGCCCTCGGCGCTCAGGTGGATCCCGTCGTCGAGGATCCAGCGAGCGGCCCGGGCCTCGTCGGCCGCCAGCGCCGCGGTCCAGCTCGTCGCCCTGGCCCCGTGGGCCGCCAGCTCCTCGCGGAGCACCGCCCCGTTCGCGGTGGCGTAGCGGAGGTACTCCGACATCGGGGCGATCTCCGACGGCTCCACCCACACCACGCACCGGGCGGACGACACGTGGTCGAGCAGCTGGCGGACCCGCGCCCGGTGGCCGGCGAGGCGGGTGGGCTCATGGGCCTCCACCACCTCACCGCTGTTGGTGGGCCAGTTGTCGTTGGTGCCGAGCGCCACCACCACCACGTCGGGGCGCCCGTGCGAGACCAGCCCGGGAGCGAAGGGCAGCCAGTCCCCGATGGTGGTGCGGGCCACGGCGTGGATCTCGAGCTGACGGTCGCCGGCCCGACGCTCGAGCGCCGCGGTGGACTGCACCACCAGGCTGTCGCCCACCACAAGGACCCGCGGCGGACCGGGCGGGGCGGTGGTCGGCGGGACGGTGGACGGGGCGCTCGGCGGCGGGGTGGTCGAGGAGGTGGCGGCGACCGACGGGTCGGCACCGGTCCGTGGCGGTCGACGCGTCCGGGATGGCCCGTCGGCGACCGCGAGCCCCGTGGCCTCCACCCGGGTGCCTGTCGGCGGCGGCGGGCGCCGCAGCCACACCGTGGCGCCGAGCCCCGCCAGGAGCGCGCCCGACAGGGCGATGGCCGGCAACCACCTGGGCCGTGCCGCTCGCGCTCGGTCCTCCACGTTGCTCCCCTCGGCCACCCCTGGTCCGGCGGCTGCGGACGTTACCGGGGCGGGCCCGGCGACGTCGGCCCGGAGGGGTTCGACACCGCCGGGCCGCGGTCCTGCCCGGCGCCTGCCGGGCCCCGGCCCGGTCCTGCCCGGTCCTGCCCCGGCCCGGCGGGCCGGGACCGCCTCACTCGCCGGTGGTGCCGTCGAGCAGCTCGCGGAGGACGTCGAGGTGGCCCAGGTGGCGCGCCGTCTCCTCGATGAGGTGGAGGAGGACGAAGCGCAGCGTGAACTCCCGCCTGGAGGTGTCGGCCCCGAGCTCGTCGAGGTCGTGGTCGGCGGCGACCAGGCGCGAGCGGGCGCACGCCGCCTCGTAGAGCCGCACGACGTCCTCGAACGGTTCGTCCACGGCGCTGTGGAACTCCCAGTCGCGGTCGGCGTCCCAGTCGACGTCGGCCCACCACGCCGGCTCCGGCGACCCGGCGAAATCGACCTCGAACCACGCCCCCTCCACGAGGGCCAGGTGCTTCACCAAACCGGCGATGGAGGTGCTCGACCGCAGCGGCGTGGCCGACGCGACGGCCTGGGTGACGCCGCGGACCTTGGCCACCACGCCCGCCCGGTACCAGTCGAGCATGGCCTCGAGCAGCTCCCGCTCACCGGCGCCGTGCACCGGCGGCAGGGGACGGGCCCCCGTATCGGCGGGCTCGGGCTGGCCCCGCTCGGCGGCGGACCGCTCCACGCACAGCTCGTTGCCCTCCGGGTCGGCGAGCACCGCCCAGCCGGTGCCGTCGGGCCGGCGGTGGTCGGCGACGAGGGTGGCGCCGAGGTCGAGCAGCCGGGCCACCTCGACCTCCCTCGCGGCGTCTGGCACGAGGTCGAGGTGGAGGCGGTTCTTGGTGGTCTTGGGCTCGGGGACGGCGATGAACAGCAGGCCGGGGTGGCGACCGTGGGGGTCGACGATCAGCGCTTCGGGATCGCCCGGGTGGTTCGGGTCCGACGGATCGTCGACGAACCCGAGGGCGGCGGCCCAGAAGCGGGCCTGTTCGTACGGGGACCGGCAGTCGATGGTGAGGTGCCGGATGGTGCTGGTGGTCACGAGGTGCTCCTGGAGGAGGCGAGGCGCCTCCGGCCGCCGGTGCGGTGGGTCAGGAGAGCGGGGTGGAGGGCGCCGGTGGGGTGGGGGACAGCTGCACGGCACACCTCCTCGCTCGACGGACGACCGCGCCCGGACCCTACCGGTGGGCCCGCGGCGCGGGCCGGTCCTTTCCGTCGGACCGGTGCCGCCCACGGTGCGCCATACTCCGGAGGCAGGGGTCGGCAACGCGTCGGCCCGAGCGACGGAAGGACGGACCATGGGGTTCCTCGACAAGGTGAAGGCCCAGGCCGAGCAGACGATCAAGCAGGGACAGGAGAAGATCGACGAGGTCCAGGCCAAGAAGAAGGCCGACGGCCTCCTCCGGGACCTGGGTGCCTGGCACTACGCGGCCCACACCGGGCGGGACGGCGGCCAGGGCGAGGCCGAGGTGGCCCGCATCACCGCCGAGCTGAAGGCCCACGAGGCCGAGCACGGCGAGCTGGG
>JBBRFU010000216.1:0-4558 GCA_038241315.1 Acidimicrobiales bacterium
CAGGTTCTTGTAGCCGACCTCGCTCTCGGCGAGCAGGGTGAGGTGGTACCAGGGCTTCTTGCCGCCCTCACCCTCGCCACCCGAGTCGTCCATCTTCCCGCGGGCGGCGATGCGCTCGGTGCGGTGGTCGTGGGCCATGTAGGCCTCGGTGCCGAGGATCGGCTTGACGCCCTGGTCCTTGCACGCCCGGTAGAAGTCCAGGATCCCGTACATGTTGCCGTGGTCGGTGATCCCGAGGGCCGGCTGGCCGTCGGCGGCAGCCGCAGCCACCAGCTCGTCGAGGCGAGCGGCACCGTCGAGCATGGAGTACTCGGTGTGGACGTGGAGGTGGGTGAACGAATCAGCCACCGGGGCCCCTCTTCGCAGTGTTCCACAGGTGCTCCACAGCGGTGATCCACAGGCTGTGGACGAATCACATCGGTGTGATTCGTGGGGACCGACCGTAGCAGGGCCCTGCTGGCGGTTGCCTGGCCGAGCTCAGCTGCGGGGGGTCGCGTGCTCCGACTCGTCGATGGCGGCCCACTCGGCCAGGTGGCGATCCAGGTCGGCCTCGGCGCCCGGGAGGGTGACGATGTCGCCGTCGACGGTGGCGTCGGCCGCGCCGTGCTCGGCCAGGAAGGCCCGGATCTGCTCCTCCAGGCGGGCCTGGAAGACCCGGGCGCCCTCCCCCGCCGTCTCGGGGAGGATGGTGGCGACCCGGTGGGAGGTGCCGTCGTAGCCGTGGGCCACGCGGTCCATGGTGCGGATGCCGTCGTCGAGCTTGGCGCCGAGCTGGCGGAGCAGCAGCTTGCGCTTGCGGGCGGCCAGGGCGGAGATCGGCCCGGCGTCGATGGACAGGAACGACACCGAGAACACCGTCTGGTAGCGCTGCGAGCGGGCCCGCTCCAGGTCGACGTCGGTGAGCAGGAAGCGAGCGTTGTTGATGCCGGTGAGATCGTCGATCTGGTCGTAGAGGTCGAGCTTGTCGAGCGACATGGACAGCGTCCCCGACGCCCACCCGCCGACCCCGCCGAACAGGAAGTAGGCGATGGCCCGGGTGACGATCAGCGCAGAGAACTCCCCCCAACCGACGGCGTCGATGGCGTCGGCGCGCAGCACGACGTAGACGCCGGTGGCGGCGGCGGCGCCGATGAGACCGCCGGGCAGGCGAAACCAGAGCAGCAGCACGAAGATCGGCGCGAACAGGAGGGTGGCCACGACCTCGGTGGTGTCGACGCTGCGCACCAGCAGGACGGCGACGAGGACGGCCAGGATGGCCAGGCCCGCGAGGCTGAGCATGAGGCGGGCACGGCCGTAGCCCATGCGGGCCAGCCGCGCCGACAGGTCCTGGGTCGCCATGGCCGGACACTACCCTGCCTCCGCTCCGGTCTCCGGTGTGGTTCCATGAGGGCTGATGTGGCTGCTCCCGATGGCGCTCCGGGCGAAGATGGCGGCGGTGATCCTGCTCGGGATCTTCTTCATCCCCTTTGCGACGTCGGACCTCCGCGGGCTCACCCACGTCCTCACCTGCACCGACGCCGTCTCGGCATCGCTGCTGGTCGACGACTCCGGGGGCACCGACGGCGCGCCGGTGCTCGGCTCGGCCGACACCGTCACCCGCGACGAGGTCGGCCTCGGCCTGTGCGGCGGCCTCGAGGTGGACCTGCAGCTCACGTCCGCCCGCGACGGGCGCGCCGAGGTCCTGGTGGCCATCACCAACGCCACCGAGCACGACTGGAAGGGCAGCATCGAGCTGCGCTTCGACGACACCCCGGTGCCGGTCTCCATCGGCCGGATCGCCCGGGGGGCGACCGAGCGCGACACGGTCGAGCTGCGCGTCCGCAGCGGCCGCGCCTACGAGATCACCGGCACCCTGCTGATCGGTCCGTGACGACCTACAGGTAGGTCCCGGACGGGTTGGGCACGCCGCCGTCGGCGCCGGGGCGCTGCCCGGCCTCGAGCTGGTGGCGCATCTGCTCGAGCTGCTGGCGGGCCGCCGCCTGCTGGGCGAACAGCGTGGCCTGGATGCCGTGGAACAGGCCCTCCAGCCAGCCGACCAGCTGGGCCTGGGCCACGCGCAGCTCGCCCGCCGAGGCCGGGGTGTCGCCGAAGGGCGACGCCAAGCGGTGCAGCTCCTGGGCCAGGTCGTCGGACAGGGCGCCGCTGAGCTCCTCGACCGATTGGTCGTAGATCTCGCGGAGGCGGTCGCGGCCGGCCTCGTCGAGGTCGGCCGAGCGAACCTCCTCGAGCAGCTGGCGGATCATGGCGCCGATGCGCATGACGCGGCCGGGTTCCTGCACGGCCTCCTGCGCGCCGGCGGCGGCGGTGTCCTGCTCGATGAGCTCGCCGCGGGCGATCTCGTCGTCGGCGTGGTCGGGTGCGCTCGGGGCGTCGGACACGTGACCTCCAGGGGTCGGCATCGGGGGAGGGGGGGAGCCGCTCAGGCGGTGGCGGCGAGGAAGGGGACCAGCATCTCGTCCGCCGTCAGCGAGCCGTGGCGGCCGATCAGCTGGTACGGGCCGGTGTCGGCCGGGTCCACGTAGGCGACCGGCTCCCGGGCCACGAGGGCCACATCGCCGAGGCGGGCCCGGACCTTGTCGTGGACGCGAGGGCCGAACCAGCCCTCCTCGACCATCTGGTCGCGGGACACGACCCAGCCGGTGTCGGCGTGGGCCTCGGCGGCCTCGAGCAGCTGGCGGGTCCGCCCGGGGCGGGCGTGGAGCCAGCGGAACCGGCCCTCGCCGCTCTGCATCGACAGGTGCGCACGGATGGCGGGGTCGAGCTCGACGAGGCGGTCGCCCACCTCGACCTGGCCGTGGTCGGCGGTGACGGCGAGCACGGTGCCGGCGGGCAGGACCTCGAGCAGGTCGGCGACGAGGTGGTCGACCCAGCGCAGCTCGGCGTCGTAGTGCTCGCGCAGGCCGTACTCGTGGGCGACCTTGTCGATGCCCTCGTAGTAGGCGTAGACGAAGGGCTCACCGCTGCGGACGAGGCGGTCGACCTCGGTGACGAGGGTGCCCATGGTGCGGTAGCCCACGAAGCGGGCCCCGCCGAGGTGGGCGTCGGTGAACCCGGTCTGGGAGAACTCGGCCTTGGTGACCACGGGCGGCCGCTGGCCCCCGAAGGGCTCGTACAGCTGGAACTCGCCGGGTGGGAGCGAACGGCGGGCGTCGCCGTCGGCCGTGGACCAGCGCAGCACGTTGAGGACGTGGCCCTCGATGGACATGCGGTAGCCGACGACCCCGTGCTCGCCGGGCGGCATGCCGCTGACGATTGAGGTGAGGGCGGTGGAGGTGGTGGACGGCGCCACCGTGGAGACGGGACCGCCCTGGAGCACCGAGGTGATGGTGGGTGCGAGCGACCGGCGGGCCTGCAGCTGGTTCCAACCCAGGCCGTCGAGGGTGAGCAGCACGGTGGACTGCTCGGCCTCCGCGAGGGGTTGGGGCACCCAGTCGGGGATCTCGTCGGGGGGATCCTGGACGACGGCGGCCACGTTGCACACGCAGGCTCCGGCGTAGTCGGGGATGAGCGGTTCGTCAGCCACCGCTCGCCACGCTAGCGATGCCACCACGGACACCCCACCACCGGCTGCCTACGATGCCCGCCATGCGCGTGTCGACGAGAGGGGACTACGCCAGCAGGGCGCTGCTGTCGCTCGCCCTGGACGGAGCCGACGCGCCGGTGTCGGTCCGGGACATCGCCACCCGCACCGGCCTGCCCCAGCCCTACCTCGAGCAGATCCTGCTGGCCCTGAAGGGGGCCGGCCTGGTGCGCTCCAAGCGCGGGGTCGGTGGCGGCTACGTGCTCGCCCGCTCCCCCGAGGACATCACCCTCGGCGACATCGTCTCGGCGGTCGACGGCCCCATCACCCTCGGCGACTTCGGCCAGCCCCACACGGGAGGCGCCTGCGACCACGAGGGTCAGTGCGTGCTGCTGGCCATCTGGGCCGACGTGGCCGACCACATGCGCCGACACCTCGACGGGCTCCACCTGGCCGACCTGGTGCGCATGGCCAGCGGGGCCCAGCCGTGGCCCACCCCGCCCCACGCCGGCCTCGACCACGACATCCCCGACGCCGTCTGAACCCCCGCCCCGGCGATGGTCAGAGGGGGTGGAGGCGGTCGAGGACGGCCTGCAGGTCGGCGGGCAGGGGGCTGTCGGCCACGACGAGCTCGTCGGTGACCGGGTGGCGGAACTCGAGGTGCTCGGCGTGCAGGAACTGGCGGGGCAGCGGCAGGGTCTGGCGGGCGCCGCCGTAGCGGGGGTCACCGACGACGGGGTGCCCGATGCCGCGCAGGTGCACGCGGATCTGGTGGGTGCGGCCGGTCTCGAGGTGGCACACCAGCTCGGTGACCGGGACGGGCTCGTCGTAGCGCCGGACGACCTCGTAGCCGGTGCGGGCCTCGCGACCCCCCACGGCGATGGCCATCTTCGTCGGGTCCTTGGTGGACCGGCCGATGGGGGCATCGACCTGGCCGCGTGGCTCGGTGACGTGGTCCCAGACCAGGGTGCGGTAGCGGCGGACGATGTCGTGGACCCGGAGCAGCTCGGTGAGCCCGGCGTGGGCTTGGGCGGTGCG
>JBBRFU010000217.1:0-4485 GCA_038241315.1 Acidimicrobiales bacterium
CCCCTCCAGGCCCTCGGTCGCCGGTCGTACTCGATCTACCTGTGGCACTGGCCGGTCATCGTCTTCACGCGACCGGGGGTCGACTGGGGCCTCACCGGGCCGGCCGCGCTCGCCGCCCGGCTCGCGCTGGTCGCGGTGCTGGCCGAGGCCTCCTACCGCTTCGTCGAGCGGCCGGTGCGGGACGGCACGCTGCAGCGGTGGCTCACCGGGGCCACCCTCCCGTCGCCGGCCGCCCTGCTGCGACGCCGCCGCGCCGTGGGCATCGCCGCCCTCGCCGGGCTCCTGCTCGCCGTCACCGTGATCGCGGCACCGCCCGACCCGGGGAGCGAGGTCGCGGTCGGCACCGTCGCCGACCGACCCTCGGCCATCACGCTGCCCCCGGTCCCGCCCACGCCGTCGACCGCGCCGCCCACGACGGCGGCTGCGGCACCGGCCGACCCCCCACCGACCTCGGCGCCGACGACGACGGCGGCACCCGCCCCGGCCGAGGCCGCAGCTCCCCCACCGCCACCGGAGCTGCCGGTCTCCGCGTTCTACCCGGTCACCGTCTTCGGCGAGTCGGTCACGCTCGGCGCCGCCCCGGCGCTGCAGGCCCACTGGAACCACACCGTGCAGATCGACGCCGTCGAGGCCCGCCAGTTCGAGGACGGCGTCGCCGCCATCGAGACCTTCGCCGCCGAGGGCCGCCTCACCCCGGTGGTCGTGGTCCACCTCGGCAACAACGGCGTCGCCCCGCCGGGCGCCCTCGACCGGGTGGTGGCCGCCGTCGGTCCCGAGCGCCGGCTGGTGCTGCTGACCGTCCGGGTGCCCCGCCGGTGGGAGGGGCAGGTGAACGAGGAGGTCCTGCGCGTCGTGCAGGCCCACCCCAACGTGGTGCTGGCCGACTGGTACGCGGCCTCGGCCAGCGAGCCGGGCCTGCTGGTCGACGACGGGGTGCACCTGACCGGCCGGGGCCAGGAGGTCTACCGGGACCTCGTCGTGGCCGCCGCCGGCGGGTAGCGACGGGGCGACCCGGGGCCGTCAGGTGCCCGGGATCTCCAGGAGCTTCTCGCGCACGGCGTACATGACCGCTTCCATCCGCGTGTGCAGGTGCAGCTTCTCGAGGATGTTGCGCACGTGGTTCTTGACCGTGTTCTCCGAGATGTACAGGTCGCCGGCGATCTCGCGGTTCGACTTGCCCTGGGCGACCAGGCGCAGGACCTCGAGCTCGCGCTCGGTGAGCCGGGGCGTGGGCACCGAGCTGCGCTCCTCGGCCCGCTTGGCCAGGTTGGAGAACTCGCCGAGCAGCTTGGAGGCCATCGACGGGCTGATGAGGCTCTGGCCGGCGACGACGGCACGCGCCGCGGGCGCGACCTCCTCGATGGAGACCTCCTTCAGCAGGTAGCCGGTGGCGCCCGCCTTGATGGCCTCGTAGAGGTCCTCCTCCTCGTCGCTGACCGTGAGCATGAGGATCTTGGCGGTCGGCACCTTCTCGGCGATGCGGCGGGTGGCCTCGATGCCGTCGACGCCGGGCATCCGCACGTCCATCAGCACCACGTCGGGCACGAACTCGACGGCCTTCTCCAGCGCGTCCTCGCCGTCCTCGGCCTCGGCGACGACCTCGATGTCGTCCTCGGCCTCGAGGACCATGATCAGCCCGCGGCGGAACAGCGCGTGATCATCACAGATCATCACCCGGATGTCATCGCTCGCCGGGCCGTCCTCGTCCCATGCAGTCATGGCTGATCCTCCGAACGTGCTAGGGCGCGCATGGTACCGACTCCGCCCGTCCGGGTGGGTGGGAGCCGCCCGTACGGGTCAGGGGGTCCGGGCCAGGACCAGGTGCCCGATGGGCGGCGCGCCCACACCGGCGAGCGCGGCGGAGGCGGCACGCAGCGTGGATCCGGTGGTGCAGACGTCGTCGAGGAGCAGCACCGGGCCACCCGTCCGGGCGGTGGCGCGGTAGCCCGCGGCCGCCTCGCGGGCGGCGCGGTCGAGGCCCGTCTGGGCCGGGCCCGGTCGGCGGCGCAGCAGCCCGCGGGCGGTGGCGCCGACGCGGCGGGCCAGGGCGCGGGCGAGCAGCTCGGACTGGTCGAACCCCCGGTCTCGCCGGCGCCGGCCCGAGGTCGGCACCCAGGTGACGACCAGGCCCGGCGCGGCGGGCGCGACCTCGGCCCACCGGCGGGCCAGCTCGTCGGCGAGGGGGGCCACCAGCCGCCGGCCGTCGCGGTACTTCAGCGCCTGGACGATGCGGGCGCCGTGGCCGTCGTAGGCGAAGAGGGCGTGCACCGTGCCGAGCTCACGCATGCGGGTGGACGGGGGCGGCTCGGTGCGGCGCAGGCAGGCCGCGCACAGCGCCGGACCCGGCTCCCGACAGACGACGCACCCCCCTCGCAGCAGCTCCACGGACGGCACGGTAGGTGCGACCCTCCGACAGGAAACGTGCCCGACCGTGTCAACCCATCCGCTCGTCGGGCGTCCTCGGAGGTGATGATGGCCACCATGGCACCTCCCCTGCGGCGGGCCGAACCCTGGCTCGTGGCGCTGTACCGGGCGCACCACCGCGACCTGGTGCGCCTGGCCACCCTCCTCGTGGACGACCAGGGCAGCGCCGAGGAGGCGGTCCAGGACGCCTACGTGTCGCTGGCCCGACGGGGACCGTCCGGCGTGGACGACCCCGAGGCCTACCTGCGCACCGCGGTGCTCAACAACGCCCGGTCCGCCCTCCGCAAGCGCCGCGTCCGCCGCCGCCACCTGCGCAGCGTCGAGCGCGACCGCGCCGCGCCGGGCGCCGACCACGCCGTGCTGCTCGACGACGACGCCCGCCGGGTCCTGGCCGCGCTCGACCAGCTGAGCGAGCGCCAGCGGGAGGTCCTGGTGCTGCGCTACTGGGCCGACCTGTCCGAGGCCGAGATCGCCGCCGCGCTCGGCATCTCGGCCGGCTCCGTGAAGACCCACGCCCACCGCGGGACGGCCGCCCTGGCCCAGATCCAGGAGGCCCCGTGACCGACGAGCGACCGACCACCGACCGCCTGCGCCGGGCCCTGGCCGCCCGCGCCGAGACCATCCACCCCGAGCCCGACGGGCTCGACCGCATCGAGGAGCGACTCATGGCCCGCACCCCACTCACCGACACCCAGCGCTGGACCATCGCCGGCGTGGCCGCCGTCGCCACCCTGCTCGTGGTCGCCCTCTTCGTCGTGTCCGCCGGCCAGGACGACGACGACACCGACGTGGCCACCGACACCACGACCACCACGTCGGCGCCGGAGGAGATCACGACGACGACCACCACCGAACCGCCGGAGACCACCACGACGGCGCCGTTCGCGCCGGCGGCCGACCCGTTCAGCGTGGCGTTCCCGTCGCCGCTGGACAGCCGCAGCTTCGAGGCCCCACCGGCGGCGGCCCGGGCCTACGCGACCGACGTCCTCGGCTTCACCGAGCTGGTGCTCGGCGGCCCCACCCCGACCGGCGAGGGTGCTGCGGAGGTGGCCATCCAGGACCGCGAGGACGGCCCGACGACCACCGTGTCGCTCGAGCAGCGCGACGACGGCGCCTGGTACGTGATCGGCTCCGAGACCGAGGACATCGTCGTGACCGCGCCCGGCCCCGGCACCTCGCTCGCCACCCCGTTCGAGACCACGGGCGAGGCCCTCGCCTTCGAGGGCACCGTCGAGGTGGTCGTGCTCGCCCAAGGCGATCCCGGCCCGCTCGGCCAGGGGGTCGTCACCGGCAGCGGGACGCCGCCGGCGGGGCCGTTCAGCGGCACCATCGAGTTCCGGTCGCCGTCGGAGCCCACGCCGGGCGTGCTCGTCTACCGGGTGCGCTCCCCCGAGGACGGCCGGGTCGTGCAGGCGACCTCGCTGCGGGTGCGGCTCACGCCCTTCACCTCGTAGCGACCGGTCCCTGGCAGGCTGCCCGGGTGACCGGTCGATCGATCAACCTCTTCTCCGACACCCAGACCCGCCCCACCGAGGCGATGCGCGCCGCCATGGCCGCCGCCGAGTGCGGTGACGAGCAGCGCAAGGCCGACCCGACGGTCAACCGCCTGCAGGACCGCATGGCCGAGCTCCTCGGCAAGGAGCGGGCGCTCTTCTTCCCCACCGGCACCATGTGCAACCTGGTGGCGATCGGCGCCCACACCCGCCACGGCGACTCCATCGTGCTCGAGCACAGCGGCCACGTGCTGCGGTCCGAGACCTCGGGCGCCGCCGCCGTGAACGGGTGCGTCATCGAGACCATCCGCGGCGACCGCGGCTTCTTCACGCCCGACCAGCTCGCCCAGGTGCTCACCCCCGGCAACCAGTACGTGCCGCCCACCCGGTTGGTGTGCCTGGAGCAGACCCACAACTTCGCCGGCGGCACGGTGTGGCCGCTCGAGCAGTACCCGGCCGTGGCCGCCCTCGCCCACCAGCAGGACGTGGCCATGCACACCGACGGCGCCCGCCTCATGAACGCGGTGGTGGCCTCGGGCGTGCCCGCGGCGGAGTGGGCCGCACCGGT
>JBBRFU010000218.1:0-4438 GCA_038241315.1 Acidimicrobiales bacterium
CATGAGCGATCGCGTCCAGATCGACGTCGCCGACGGCGTGGCCCACGTCCGGCTGAACCGCCCCGACAAGATGAACGCCCTGGACGGGGCGATGTTCGCCGCCATCGCCGAGGCCGGCGAGACCGTGGCCGCCGACGCCGCCGTACGGGCCGTGGTGCTCTCCGGCGAGGGCCGGGCGTTCTGCTCGGGCCTCGACTTCGGCTCGTTCCAGGCCATGGCCGAGGGGCCGAAGCCCGACGACGGCGACACCGCGTCGATGGGCGCCATCGGCGAGACCGGCGATCGCATCACGCACCTCGGCCAGCAGGTGGCCCACGTGTGGCAGGAGGTGCCGGTGCCGGTCATCGCCGCCATCCACGGCGTGGCCCTGGGTGGCGGCATCCAGATCGCCCTCGGCGCCGACATCCGCATCATCGCTCCCGACGCCCGCATGAGCGTGCTCGAGGTCAAGTGGGGCCTGGTGCCGGACATGACCGGCACCTGGATGCTGCGGCGCCTCGTCGGCCTCGACGTGGCCAAGGAGCTCACGTTCACCGGCCGCATGGTCGAGGGCGAGGAGGCCGTGCGCATCGGCCTCGCCACCCGCGTCGCCGCCGACCCGCTCGCCGAGGCCAAGGCCCTGGCCGCCGAGATCGCCGGCAAGAGCCCGGACGCCGTCCGGGCGGCCAAGCGATTGCTCAACCAGTCCGGCGTGGTGCCGATCGAGCAGCAGTTCGCCGACGAGCGGCGCGAGATCGGTGCCCTGATCGGCAGCCCCAACCAGGTCGAGGCCGTGATGTCGGGCTTCGAGAAGCGGGACCCGTCCTTCACCGACCCCAGCTGACCCGGGGACCCATCACCAGGTCGCTGTCGCGCCCGTGAGGGCGCGGGGGTCGGCCGCGCCGGCCAGCGTGCCCTCGGCGGTGCGCTCGATCAGGTGGGCGTGGCCGTAGCCGCTGTTCCACGGGTCCTGGACGGAGACGTCGTGGCCCCGCCGGCGCAGGCCGTCGACCCAGGCGTCGGGCGCGCCGCGCTCGACGCCGACCAGCCCGGGCCCCTCGCCCTCCCAGGTGTCGAAGCCTCCGTCGCCGAGGCGCCACCGGGGTGCGCCGATGCAGCGGGCCGGGTCCTCGTCGGCGACGAGCAGGCGGGCCAGCAGCTGGAGCACGACCTGGGGCTGCGTGTCGCCCCCCATGGTCCCGAGCACGGCGCGCAGGCTGCCGTCGGCGCGCTGCACGAGCGCCGGGGCGAGGGTGTGCGGCGGCCGGCGACCCGGTCGGTACTCGGCCGGGTGGCCGGGCTCGAGCGAGAAGCCCTGCCCCCGGTTGTGCAGGAAGATCCCGACCTCGGGCACGGCGAGGTGCACCCCCCAGCCCCGGGCGTTGGACTGGATGAGCGAGACGGCCTGCCCCTCGCCGTCGGCGGTGCACAGGTAGATGGTGTCGCCGTCACCGGACGGGGCCGGCGGCGCGGTGCGCCGGTCCGGATCGAAGCGTTCGGCCATCGGGACGAGGCGGTCGTCGGCGAGGAGGGCGTCGCCGTCGGCCTCGTCGTGGAGGACGGCGAGGCGGTCATGGCCGGCGAGGCGGGCGGCCTCGACCAGCAGGTGGGCCCACTCCTCGTTGCCCGGACGGTGCACCTGGTCGTGGCCGAAGCCGGCGAGCTCGGCGATCCGCGCGGCGGCGAGGCTGAGGTAGCCCTGGCTGTTCGGCGGCACGGTCCAGGCCCGGTGCCCCCAGACGTCGACGCCGAGCGGTGCGACCCAGTCGGCCTGGCTCCGGGTCAGGTCGTCGGCGGTGAACAGGCCCCCGCCCATCCGGCGCAGCCCCGCCCCGAACTCGCCCTCGTAGAACGCGCCGCGCCCGTCCGATGCGATCGCGGCCAGCGTGCGGGCGACCCCGGGCCGGCGGATGACGGTGCCCTCGTGCACCGGCTGGCGGGTGTAGTCGTCGGCGCCGTCCACGTGCTCGATGAGCGGGACCATGAACGACAGCAGGGGTGAAGCGGGGAAGCCCTCCTCGGCCAGGGTGCGTGCCGGTTCGAGGACGTCGGCGAGGGGGAGGCGGCCGTGGCGCTCGTGCAGCGCCGCCCACCCGTCGACGCAGCCCGGCACGGTGACCGCCCGGATGTCCTCGTCGGTGGGCATGCGGTCATGGCCCTCGTCCCGGAGCTGCCCGGGGTCCGCGCCGGATCCGGCACGCCCGCTGGCGTTCAGGCAGGTCGGGTCCTGGCCATCGGCGTGGTGGACGAGCGCGAACTGGTCGCCGCCCTTCCCGCACTTGTGGTGGGTGGTGACGGCGAGCGCCGCGCTGGTGGCGATGGCGGCGTCGACGGCGTTGCCGCCGGCCCGGAGCACGCCGATGCCGGCGCTGGACGCGAGGTGGTCGACGCTGCAGACCATGCCCTTCCGGGCGCGGAGGGTGTGGAACGGCACGAGGGGGGCGGGCACGGCGCCGGACCGTACCGGGCACACTTGGCGGGTGGAGGCCCACCGACTGCGCTCGATGCTGCGGGCGCTCCGGTCCGTCGTCGGGGACGAGCACGTGCTCGTCGATCCCGACGTCGTGGCGTCCCACGCCGTGGACTGGACCGGCGGCTTCGTCGGGACGACGCCGGCGGTGGTGCGTCCCGGCTCGACCGACGAGGTGGCCGCGGTCGTGGCCGCCTGCCGCCGGGACCGGGTTGCGCTCGTCGCCCAGGGCGGCAACACCGGCCTGGTGGGCGGCGGCGTGCCCCTCGCCGGCGAGGTGGTGCTCTCCACGTCGCGCCTGGTCGGCATCACCGACGTCGACACCGACGCGGGGCAGCTGACCGCCGGGGCGGGGGAGACGCTGGCCGCGGTGCAGGCGGCGGCGCTCGGCGCGGGCTGGCGCTACGCCGTGGACCTCGCCGCCCGTGACTCCGCCACCATCGGCGGGACGGTCGCCACGAACGCCGGCGGCCTCCGGGTGCTCCGCCACGGGATGACCAGGCACCAGCTGCTCGGCGTGGAGGCGGTGCTCGGCACGGGCGACGTGGTGACCCGGCTGGGCGGGCTGGTCAAGGACAACACGGGCTACGACCTCGCGGGCCTGCTCTGCGGGAGCGAGGGCACCCTCGGCATCGTGACCAGGGCACGCCTGGCGCTCGTGCCCGCCGCGGGTTCGTCGGTGACCAGCCTGATCGGGCTGGCCACCGTCGCCGACGCCGTGGCCCTGGTGGGCCACCTTCGCCGGGCGGTGCCGACGCTCGAGGCGGCCGAGCTGGTCCTCGCCGACGGTGCTCGGCTGGTGGCGGCCCAGACCGGCGTCCCGCCCGTGCTCGAGCCCGTGCCCCCGGTGCTGGTGGTCGTGGAGGCGGTCGGGCCGCCCGATCCCACCGACGCGCTTGCGACCGCGCTCGAGTCCGCCTCCGGGGTGCTGGACGTGGCGGTCGCCACCGACGCGACCCGGGCCGCGGCCCTGTGGCACGTCCGGGAGGCCCACACCGAGGCCATCGCCCGCGTCGGGGTGCCCCGCAAGTACGACGTGACCGTGCCGGCACCCCGCCTGGCAAGCTTCGTCGAGGAGGTCCCGGGGCTGGTCCGCGACGTCGACCCGGACGCCCAGGTGTGGATCTTCGGCCACCTCGGCGACGGCAACCTGCACGTCAACGTGACCTCCACCCCCGCCCCCTCCGGAGCCGGCAGTGGTGGTGGTGCGCCGGATCCCGTCGCCGACGCCGTCCTCGGCCGGGTGGTCGCCGACGGCGGGTCGGTGAGCGCCGAGCACGGCATCGGCACGGCCAAGCGGGCGTGGCTGCTGCGTGACCGCTCGGCCGGTGACGTCGCCGCCATGCGGGCGATCAAGGCGGCGCTCGATCCCGACGGGGTCCTGAACCCCGGTGCGCTCCTGTGACCAGCCCGGTCCGACCGGCCCGCGCCGAGGTGACTAGTCCGCGCAGGTGACGCAGGTGCTGGCGGTGGGGATCGCCTCGAGGCGCTCGTCGGGGATGGGCCGGCCGCAGACCTCGCAGCGCCCGTAGTCGCCGCCCTCGACCCGTCGGATGGCGAGGTCGAGCTCGGCCAGGTGCCGGCGGGCGGCCTCGAGGAGGGCGGCCACCTGCTGGCGCTCCCATGCGATGGTGTGGCCCTCCGGGTCGTGCTCGTCGTCGGTGGCCACCTGCTCGGAGGCGGCCACGATGTCGTCGAAGCTCCCCTGGAGCGACGCGACCTGCCGGACGGTCCTGGCTCGCTCCTCGGCGAGCCGCTCAGCGTGGCCCGGTCCCATCTGCCTGATCCGTCCTGGTCCGGAGGCCGCTCTTGTCGATCTTGCCGGTGCCGACCTTGGGCAGCTCGGCGAGGATGACCACGCCCTTGGGGGCCTTGAAGTGGGCGAGCCGGTCTCGGACGAAGGCGATCAGCTCGGCCTCGTCGGCGGTGGCGCGGCCGTGTAGGGACACGTAGGCCACGGGCACCTCGCCCCACCGCTCGTCGGCCCGG
>JBBRFU010000219.1:0-4438 GCA_038241315.1 Acidimicrobiales bacterium
CGACGCCCTCCGGCAGGCGGGCCGGGTGGTCGTGGAGTTCGGCGAGCGGTCCGGCGCCGAGCTCGACCACGGTCGCCTGGTCCGGGCCTGGACCATCACGCGGGAGGGCATCAGCGCCCTCCCGCTCCCGCTCGACCTGGATCCGGCGGCGCCCGACGCGCTGGGCACCGGCGGGCGGGGCGATCCCTGGGCGCCGGGCCAGCCGCTGCCCACCGCGCTGGCCGACGAGCTCACGTGCGTCGCCGCCTGGCTCGACAAGGAGGCCGGCCGCATCCGCGTGGTCCACTCCGACCACGGCCTGGCCTCCGCCTACCCCGCCCTGCCCACCTACCAGGCGGCGCTGTAGGTCCCGGCCGGCCCGTCGGTCCGTCCGCCTACGGCGCAGCCAGCCCGGCGTCGCCCCCACCGCTCACCCCGAGGGCCCACCCCGAGGGCCCACCCCGACACCGCCCCCGTCGGGCGCCCCGGTACCCTCGACGCCGTGGAGTGGATCCTCGTCGCCATCCTGGCCGCCCTGGCCTTCTTCACCACCCTCGCCTGCCTGGTGGCGCTCATCGCCCGCAACCGGGTGCACCGCCTCCACCGGGTCGATCCCGCCGTCCCCACCGACGCGCCCCTCACCTGGCTGGCCGATCCCCGAGCGCCGGCCCGGCTCCACCGGCGCCTGGCCAAGGTGGGCACCGCCACCACCGCCGTGTGCGACGACCACCAGCCCACCGGGCGCCGACGCCGCCGGGCCGAGCCCACCCCGATCGCCGTGGCCGCCCAGGACGTGCGTGCCCAGGCGGTGCTCCTCGACCGGCAGCTGGCGCGCCTGGCCGTCCTCGCCCCCGGTGCCCGGCGGGAGCCGATCCGGGAGCTGTCGGGCGCCATCGCCGAGGTGGAGACCGCCAGCGCCCGGCTGGTGGCGCTGAGCACGCAGGTCCGCACCCCCCGCGGCCTCACCACCGACGACCCCGCCCTCCACGACATCACCCAGCGCGTCGATCGCCTCGCCCACGCCCACGCCGAGCTGCTCGCCCTGGACCACGACAACGGCCTCACCGGCCACACCCTCCCCGCCCCTCCCCTCGTCGACCCGTTCCTCGTCGACCCCGCCGAGGTCACGGCCCGCCCCGCGCCCCCGTTCCGGTCATCGCCCCCGGCGCGGTCGACGCCGTCGGCACGCCCGGCACCTCCCGCCCGGCCCGCCCCGCCCGTCGCCGCGCCGCCGGCGACGGCGCCGCAGACCTGGCCGCCCTCGGGGCCCGACCGCCGCCGGTAGGGTCGCCGCATGGTCCACGCCTTCGTCCTGCTCAAGGCCGAGCCGGCCCGCATCGCCTCGCTGGCGGCAGCCCTCACCGAGATCGAGGGCGTGGCCGAGGTCTACTCGGTGGCCGGCGACATCGACCTCGTCGCCATCATCCGCGTCCGCCACCACGACGACCTGGCCGAGGTGGTCACCGGCCACGTCTCCACCCTCCCGGGGATCGTCGAGACCCGCACCATGATCGCCTTCCAGGCCTTCAGCCAGCACGACCTCGACGCCCTCTGGGACCTCGGCTCCGGCGACGGCTGACCGGGCACACCCGGGGGCCGGGCGCCGGGCCCAGGCATCGTCGTCTGCTCCGGGCTATCGGCGCCGTCAGCACGTGGGTCGGTCAGCGAGCTGCGGCGTCAGCCGCCGGTGGGGGGCGATCGTCGTCGTTGTCGTGGTGGTCGTCGTGGCGGGCGCGGTTGTGGGGGCCGCAGAGGCGCTGGAGGTTGGCGAGGACGGTAGGGCCGCCTTGGGTGTAGGGCTCGATGTGGTCGTACTGGAGGAAGGCGGTGGCGTGACAGCCCGGGTGGGCGCATTCAGGATCGAGCTCGTCGAGGACCCGTCGTTGCCGTCTCGTCGGGAAGCGGCGCCGAGGGCTGGCGTCGATGGGCTGGCGCTGGGCGTCGTGCATCAGCAGCGACACGAAGGCGTCGGGGAGCAGAGCGGCGATGGCGTGGTCGCCGAGGGGTGTGCCGTCGGGGAGGGCGGCGCCATCGGCTCGGACGTGCACGATCAACTCGGCGGTGACCGCTCCGCCGCCTCGGGTGACGGCGGCGGCCAGGGCGTCGGCGCGTTGCTGGGCGAGCGACGCGCCCGCGGGCGCGCAGGTGCGGATGACCGCGGTGTCGATCACGGCGCACACCGCCCCGGCCGTCTCGGGGGTGAGGCGGGCGGTGAGGATCACGGTGCCGTCGGGCTCGGTGCGCCACGACACCGACCGGGCCTCATGTTGGCGGCGGCGGATGTGGTCGGGGTCCTCGTGGCGCCGCGACCACGCCGCGATCGCCGCGCCCAGGCGGCCGGCCGGGGTGGCTTCGGCGATCGCCAGGAGCGCGGCCGCGTTGGCGTCGGTGAGACAGGTGGCCAGGACGCGGGCCTTGGCGTAGGAGACGTCACCGGTGGCCATCGCCGCGTCGAGCGCCGGGAACTGGCGCAGGGCGCGGGCGACGCGGACCTGGGTGCGAGCCGTGGAGATCTCGATGTCGCAGACATCAGCGAGCCAGGCTGCGCACGACAGCGACCCCCACGTGGCCCACGACCCCCGCTGGTCGAGCTCACCGACCAGCACCAGCAACTCGTAGGTCCCCGCGGCGAGCCGACCGGCGAGGTCGATGACCTCCGCCTCGAGCCGCTCGGCCGGCTGATCGACCAGACCGGCACGCGCCCGCGGGCGCGTCGACGCGGGCGGGGCGGGGGCGTCGGCGCGGGGTTTGGCGGCCGGTTCGTGGGCAGTGGTTGCGGTGAGGGAGGGCATGAGGTCACCTCGGTAGGCTGATCGCAAGGGGGGAACAGGTGTTCGATCAGCCTACCGAGGGGGTACGACAACGAAGCCGGCACGAGCACCACCGCTGACCCAGACATCCAGGTCAACAGACCACCGCCGCGCGCCCGCGGGCGCGTTCCCGCCGATCCCGACGATCGTCGACGCGGGTTGTGATCAGGTCGCCGTGGTTCGTCCGATGGAGCCCCCGGGGGGCGTGTGGCTTGTCGTCGTCAGTCCGGGCTCCGGACGCAGGCGCCGTCCGCTCGCCACTCATCGGTACCCAGGGTTCGACCATCGGCATCCGTGCCGCCCGTCCCCATCGAGACCCTCTCGAACTGCTTGCTCTGGTCACTGACGAACGAGGCCGACCGGCGGCCGGAGTTGGGCCGGACCTGGTAGCTGGTGCGCTCCCACGCCGATGCCGGTGGTTCATCGGGATTGGCTTCGAGCCACTTCCGCAGCGCGTCCTCGGGCGTGGCAGCGGTCGGTCCGAGGAGGCCGACACCGGCGCAGAAGGTGGGCGTCTCGGGACCGGACCTCCGGTCACGTACGACCAGTACTCCCCCCAGCGCCACGAGCATGCACGAGACCGCCAGCCCTGCGACGACTCGTCCCCGGCTCGCACCTGTGTCGCTCACCTGTTCCGATCGCAGATCGTTCCCCGCCGAACGGTCCAATCCTCTGAGTCCCACGCCCCACCCCCGGCTCTTGGCACCCGAACCAGTTCGGGCGTCTTGCATCGATCGGCCCCGGCCCATCTGAAGTGAGCACGGTCCTTCACCCGGCCCGGAGTCCCGGCTCCCAGCGGTCCGGGGGTGGGGGGAGGGCCCGTGGGCGGGGTGCTGGGGAGCCCCAGAACACCGGGTCACGATCACGACCGGGACTTCGCAGAAATCAGAACAACCGGTCGCCGACCCGGGCCGCCAGATGCTTCAACGGACGTGGTGGCTTTGGCGCACTGCCGGTCCACCCTTGGCTCCGGGAGCAGGGGGCGTGGAGACTTGGTCCCGACTCCGTGCTGCGAACCACGCCGCGACGGTCACCGTCGTGCCGAGCAGCATCACCCCAGCCATCAGCCAAGCGTTCGCTCGTGCATGGGCGTTGCACCGGGCACCGGGATCGAAGCCCTCGCCGCCACCAGCCTCGGGTTCAGGGTTGAAGACTCGAACGATCGGAGGGTCTGCACAGGAGTACGAGACGTCCCCCGTCGGCGCAAACCCGAGAAACAAGACGGAAGCCAACGTCAGTCCGAGTGGCACGGCCCAGATCTTCACCTCGATCACCCTAGACACGCGACTGCGAGCCGCCCAGGCCACGCTCAGAGCGTTCGCCGAGCCTGTCCCAGGCACCGAGTTGGAGGCAGGTGACCCTTGACGAGCGGACGGCAGGGGCTGTTCACGCCCAGTGGCTCGCCCTCGATCAGGCGACCGCACCGGCGGTTGGGACCGGAGCTCGGCCGCGCGCTCCACGACGCTCGAGCCGTTCCTGATGTGCCTCGAGCAGCGAACCGCCGGGCACGGCCTAGAAGGTCGTGGTGAGGAAGTGGATGGCGACGCCCACCAGGCCGCCCACCACGGTGCCGTTGATGCGGATGAACTGGAGGTCGCGGCCGACCTGCAGCTCGATGCGGCGGCTGGCGTCGTCGGCGTCCCAGCGGG
>JBBRFU010000220.1:0-4406 GCA_038241315.1 Acidimicrobiales bacterium
CGAGCTCAGCAAGGACGAGGTCATCCAGATCGTCGACAACTTCGTGGCCAAGCTCGCCATCCAGATGGAGGCCCAGGGCATGGGCATCGAGCTCACCCAGGCGGCCAAGCTCCACGTCGCCGACAAGGGCTACGACCCCACGCTCGGCGCCCGTCCGCTGCGTCGGGCCATCCAGCGCTTCGTCGAGGACCCGCTCTCGGAGAAGCTCCTCTACAAGGAGTTCCGCGCCGGCGAGATCGTCACGGTCGACACCGAGCACGATCCGGAGACCAACGAGGACGTCATCGTGTTCCGCTCCGCCGAGGGCTTCGTGCCCCCGTCGGTCGAGGAGCTCGAAGCCGCCGCCACCCCCGAGTAGGGATACGAACTGGCACTGGAGCGGTCGCAGCGGGCTTCTGCGACCGGGCCGCTGCCAGTTCTCCGCGGGCGTGTGGCCCGAGAGCGGCGTGCCGCCGGCGCCTACAGCTGCACGGTGGAGGACCCGGGGTCGTCCGGGTCGAGCGCGATGCGGGGGCCGTCGTCGGTGTCGTCCTGGACGTCCTCGGCGACCTGTTGGTCCTTGGGCGGCTTGCCCTCGACCAGCTCGCCGATGACCCCGCCGACCGCAACGAACGCGGAGGCGGCCCTGCTGCGGTCGGCGGGCCGGATGCCGATGCTCACCGAGAGCGACTTGGGGGCGATCTCCCGGTAGGAGTCCACAACCAGCTCGCCGACCATGCGCCAGTCGGTCTCGTCGTCGAGGTGCACGCCGATCCAGCCGCGCGAGCCCACGTACCGGGGCAGGAAGAACGGGTGCCCCTCGGCGAGCAGGGACTCCTGCTCGCCTGGCGCCGCCTTCATGGTCAGCGTCGCGTTGCCGTCGTCGTCGGTGCCGTAGCCCACGAAGATCTTGTCCCGCACCCGGAAGGTGGGGTGCCCCCACGTCTCCTTCTCCTGGGCTTCGGGGAAGCCGAGGGCGATGTCGCGGATCGCCTGCTCCGGGTCGAGGGGCATGCACCCATCCTCGCAGGGCGATCCCGTCGATCCGCACCACGGGGGTGACCCGCAGGACGGGGTTCCCCCTCATCGGGGTGTCGGCCTACGCTGCCGGCCGTGTACTCCCGCATCCTGGTCGGCACCGATGGCTCCCCGACGGCGTCCAAGGCCGTGGCCCGGGCGGTTGAGGTCGCCCGTTCAGCAGGGGCGAGCCTGACGATCCTGGCGGCGGCGTCGGAGTCGAAGGGCCGCCGGATCGTCGACGACGCGGCCGCCGCGCACGCCGGGTCCGGGGTCGACATCGACACCCTCGTGGTCGACCGGGACGCGGTCGGCGCGCTCATCGACACGGCCGAGCATGGCTACGACCTCGTGGTCGTGGGCAACAAGGGCATGACCGGTCCCAGCCGCTTCTTCAAGGTGGGCGCGGTGCCGAACAAGCTGTCCCACAACCTGCCCACGAGCCTCCTCGTCGTCCGGACGACCTGAGTGGCCGGTGGTGCGACCACTGCGGTGGCGCGCGCCCGGGTCGGTCGCGCCCTGGCGGCGGCGGTCCTGGTGCTGGCGCTCGCCGGCTGCGAGGTGCGGGCCGAGCTGAACGTCGCGGTGGACGATGACGGGTCCGGCCAGGTCGAGCTCGCCGTCGGCCTCGACGAGGACGCCCTGTCCCGCCGGCCGGGCATCCTCGACGAGCTCGACCTCTCGGATCTGACCGACGCCGGCTGGGAGCTCACCGGGCCGGCACGGGAGGCGGACGGGTTCACCTGGATCCGGGCCCGCCACGGCTTCGGGAGGCCCGACGAGCTCGGGGCTCTCATCGACGCCGTGGCCGGCGAGCAGGGGCCGTTCCGCGACTTCGAGGTGCGCCGTGAGGACGACCTGACCGAGCGCCGGTTCCACTTCGAGGGGACGGTGGACTTCACCGCGGGCGCCGGCGGCTTCACCTCGGATCCCGAGGTGGCCGAGGCGCTCGACGCCGAGGAGCTCGACGTGCTCGAGGAGCGGCTCGGCGCCGCCGTCGATGACATGGTGCAGGTGCAGGTGGCCGTCCGCCTCCCCGGCTCGGTGGACTCCAACGCCCGGACCCGGGCCTCGAACGGCGCCGTCTGGCGGCCGTCCGTGGTCGACCGCGAGGTCGCCGAGCTGCGGGCCACCGGCACCGTCGACCGCACCGGTCGCGTGGTCGGGCTCGGCGTCGGTGCGGCGGCCGCGTTCGCCCTGGTCCTGTACCTGCTGGTCCGGGTCGCCTCCCGGCGGCGCGGCCGCCCGTAGCCCGGGGCGCGGGTCCGCGTTCTTGTCGGGGGGTGCGGGGAGGATGGTGCGGTGACCACCACCCGGCCCTGATCGTCCCGGCCCCGCACCACCTTCCGCTGCTCGACGTGCGGGGCGGTCGCCGCGGTGTGGGCGGGGCGCTGCACCGGGTGCGAGGAGTGGAACACGCTGGTCGAGGAGCGCACCGGGCCGGTCACGCGCGCCCTGGGGGCGCCGGCGGCTCCGGCCCGCCGCATCGCCGAGGTGGCCGACCAGGACGCGGCGCCGATGCCGACAGGCGTGGCCGAGCTCGACCGCGTGCTCGGCGGGGGGCTGACGCCCGGCTCGGTGACGCTGGTCGGCGGCGAGCCCGGCATCGGCAAGTCCACGCTGCTGCTCCAGACCGCGGCCTCGATGGCCGAGCGTGGTCGCCCGGCCCTGTACCTGACGGCCGAGGAGTCGGCGCCGCAGGTGCGGGGCCGCGCGCATCGCCTCGGTGCCCTGGCCGACCAGCTGTGGCTGGCGGCCGACACCGCCCTGCCCGACGTGCTCGCCCACCTCGATGCCGTGAAGCCGGCCGTGCTGGTGGTGGACTCCATCCAGACCGTCCACGACCCCGAGCTGGCGTCCGCACCGGGCGCGGTGGGCCAGGTGCGCGAGTGCGCCCAGCGCCTGGTGGTCGAGGCCCGGGCCCGTGGCGTGGCCGTCGTGCTGGTGGGCCACGTCACCAAGGACGGGGGGCTTGCCGGCCCCCGCGTGCTCGAGCACCTGGTGGACACCGTGCTGTCCTTCGAGGGCGATCGGCACCACGCCCTGCGCCTCCTGCGGGCCGTCAAGCACCGCTTCGGGGGCACGGCCGAGCTGGGCGTGTTCGAGATGTCCGACGCCGGCCTGCTCGGCGTCGACGACCCCAGCGCCCTCTTCCTGGCCGACCGGCGCGCCGGGGAGGCCGGGTCCGTCGTCGTCCCGGTGCTCGACGGTGGCCGGCCCCTGCTGGTCGAGGTGCAGGCGCTGCTCGCACCCACCACCATCCCCACGCCTCGCCGCCAGGGCCAGGGCGTCGAGAGCGCCCGCCTCGGCATGCTGCTGGCCGTGCTCGCCCAACGGGCCGGCGTGTCGGCGGCGAACCTCGACGTGTGGGTCACCGTCGCCGGCGGGGTGCGGGCCACCGAACCGGCCGCCGACCTCGGCGTGGCGCTGGCGGTCGTGTCGGCCATGGCCGACGTCCCGATCCCGGGGGACCTGGTGGTGTGCGGTGAGCTCGGCCTCGCCGGCGAGCTGCGCCAGGTCGGCCACCTCGACCGCCGCCTGGCCGAGGCCGCACGCCTCGGGTTCCGGCGGGTGCTGGTGCCCACCAGCGCCCCAGAGCCGCCCGCCGGCTGCGTGGCCATCCGGGCCCGGGGCCTGCGGGAGGCGATCGCCGCGGTCGGCCTGGACCGCTGAGGCCTGGCCCGTCCGGGCTTCCCCGCACCGGCCGCACGGCGCGCGCGTGCCCTCTGACCTGCACCTTCCGGGACGGCCTTGGTGGCGCCGGATAGTCTGTGCGGGTGGCGCCCAAGACCTCACCCGCGATGCTCGAGGCCCTCGCCTTCGTGGCACCGGGAGCGCCGCTGCGGGAGGGCCTCGACCGCATCCTGCAGGCCGAGATGGGCGCGCTCATCGTCGTCGGCGACGGTCCCGACGTGTTGAACATCTGCTCGGGCGGCTTCCTGCTCGACGCCGCCTTCAGCCCCCAGCGACTGTCCGAGCTGGCCAAGATGGACGGCGCCATCATCCTGGCCCCGGACGCCACCCGCATCGCCCGGGCCAACGTGCACCTGGTGCCGAACCCGAACGTGCCCACCTCCGAGACGGGCACCCGGCACCGCACCGCCGAGCGGGTGGCCCGGTCCATCGACGTCACCGTCGTATCGGTGTCCGAGGACCAGCAGGTCATCGCGGTCTACGTCGGCGACGAGAAGCACCCGCTCCAGCCCATCCCGATCCTGCTCAACCGGGCCAACCAGGCGCTCCAGACCCTGGAGCGATACCGCAACCGCCTCGACGACGTGTCGGCCAACCTCTCGGCCCTCGAGGTCGAGGACCTGGTCACCGTGCGCGACGTCGTCACCGTCCTGCAGCGCACGGAGATGGTCCGTCGCATCGCCGACGAGCTGGCCTCCGACATCGTCGAGCTCGGC
>JBBRFU010000221.1:0-4359 GCA_038241315.1 Acidimicrobiales bacterium
CGACGCGGCGCTCTCGAAGTAGATGGTGCCGGGCTCGCCGGTGGGCACCTCGTCGCCCTCGTCGTCGCAGATGTGGATGGGCCCGAGGATGCTCTGGCCCACCGTGCCCGGGTGGGCCAACCAGCCGGCGCTGTCGCAGTACACGAAGCCGTTGCCCTCGGTGCCGGCGTAGTACTCGTGCACGATGGGGCCGAACCACTCGATGATCTGCTGCTTGGCGGGCACGGGGCACGGCGCGGCGGCGTGGACGATCATCTCCATCGACGACACGTCGTAGCGGTCGCGCACCTCTTGGGGGAGCTTGAGCAGGCGCAGGAACATGGTGGGCACCCACTGGCTGTGGGTGATGCGGTGCTCCTCGATCAGCTGCAGCGCGGCCTCGGCGTCGAAGCGCTCCATCACCACCACCGTCCCACCGGCCTGGTGGGCCGACATGGAGAAGCGCAGCGGCGCGGCGTGGTACATCGGGGCCGGCGAGAGGTACCGGGTGCGCTCGCTGAAGCCGAGGAGCCCCATGGCCAGGGTGGTCACCGCGGTGGGCGTGTCGAGCGGCGCCGCCGGGAAGCGGATCTCGACGCCCTTGGGCTTGCCGGTGGTGCCCGAGCTGTAGAGCATGTCGACCCCGGCCACCCGCTCGGCCAGCGGCTCGGCCGACTGGCCGGCCAGCGCGGCCTCGTAGCGCTCGAAGCCGGGCGCCTCGCCGTCGAGCAGGAAGCGGGCCTCCACCTTGGGCGTGCGGTCGGCGATCGCCACCGCCTGGTCGGCGGTGTGGGCCGACGCGATCAGCACCCGGGCGTCGCAGTCGTCGACGATGTAGGCGAGCTCCTCGGCGGTGAGCCGGGTGGAGGCGAAGGTGTAGATGAGCCCGGCGTAGTGGGCGCCCCACGCCAGCTCGAGGAACCGCACGTGGTTCTCCACGCAGAGGGCCACGTGGTCGCCGGCCTGGAGCCCGAGGCTGCGGAACAGGTTGGCCAGGCGGTTCGCCCGCTCGTCGAGCTCGGCGTAGGTGAGGGTCTCCCCGGACCCGGCCATGACGATGGCGGGCCGGTCGGGGGCGGTGGCGGCGTGGATCCCGGGGTGCATGTCCCGACCGTAGCCACTCCGTCGCCGATCCCCTTGACCGAGCGGTCAAGTTGCCTGGTCGACGCCCCTGCTTGACCGGCCCGCACCGGTCGTCAACGATGACGGTCGTGCGTGTCACGGCCGTCGAGGTCCCGACCAGGGTGCTGGTGTTCGGCATGGCCCGGCCGGACGGCACGATCGACGGTGGCGAGCTGTACCGCGTCGCCGCCGCTTGCGGGCAGACCTCGGAGCAGGTGCGGTCCTGCGTGCGTCGCCTGTTGACCGAGGGCCTGTTGCTGCGCGAGGGCAGCGGCCGGACCGCCACGTACCGCACCACCCCGGCCGGCGACGTCCTCCGCCTCGGCTCGTTGCGCCGCCACGAGCTGGCCTACCGCCAGGATCGGAAGGGCAAGGGGTGGGACGGCCGCTGGCACCTCGCCGCGTTCGCGATCCCCGAGGGCAAGCGGGCGGCCCGTGACCGGCTCCGCGACCGCTTGCTCGACGCCGGCGGCGCGGTGGTGAACAACGGCCTGTACGTCTCCCCCCACGCCTGGGAGGACCAGGTGCGCCACATCGCCACCCGGCTCGACGTGGTCG
Source organism: Acidimicrobiales bacterium (assembly GCA_038241315.1). GTDB lineage: Bacteria > Actinomycetota > Acidimicrobiia > Acidimicrobiales > Iamiaceae > Aquihabitans. The sequence continues at coordinate 1,660 of JBBRFU010000221.1, forward strand.
ACCGCCTGAGCCTGGCGAGCACCGACGACCTCGAGGTCGGTGGCGTCCGGGCGGCCCGGGAGCTGGCGCGCACCCTGTGGCCCGTCGACGAGCTGGCGGCGTCCTACACCCGGTTCGTCGCCGAGCACGAGCAGGTGGTGCCCGTGCTGGGCCGGCTGCGCGAGCGCCACGACCGCATCGCCGACGCCGACTTCCTGCCGGGCGCCCTCCAGATGGTGGTGGCCTTCCAGGACGTCTTCCTCCGTGACCCGCTCCTGCCGCCGGAGCTGCTCCCCCGGCCCTGGCCCGGCCGGACCGCCCGCGACCTCCTGCTCACCAGCCGCCGCCTCGCCCTGCGCCTGCGGGCCGAGCACGAGCGGCCTGCGCTGTTCGCCGCGTTCGACGAGCTGGTCACCCAGGACGCGGGTTGACCGCTCGCCCGCGGCGCCAGCGGGTAGGCCCGTCGCGGTGAGCAACCGCATCGAGGACTACGCCCTGCTGTCCGACACCCAGTCGGCCGCGCTGGTGGGCCTGGACGGATCGATCGACTGGTTGACCTTCCCCCGCTTCGACTCGGCGGCCTGCTTCGCCGCCCTGCTCGGCACCCCCGACCACGGGCGCTGGCTGCTGGCGCCGGTCGGGCCGATCCGTGAGGTGACGCGGCGCTACCGACCCGGCTCGCTGGTGCTGGAGACCCGCTTCACCACCGACGACGGCGAGGTGGAGCTCGTCGACTGCCTCCCCATCCGCGGCGACGAGCGCCTCGACGTGGTCCGGCTGGTCCGGGGCCTCCGCGGCTCGGTGCCGATGCGCCTGCACCTCGCGGTGCGCATGGACTACGGCGCGATCGTGCCGTGGGTGCGGCGCGTCGACGACACCACGCTCCGCATGGTGGCCGGGCCCGACGCGTTGAGCTTCCGCACCACGGTGGACCACCACGGTGAGGGCGAGGCCACCGTGGCGACCTTCACCGTGGAGGAAGGTGAGGAGGTCCCGTTCGACCTGGCGTGGCGCCCGTCGCACCTGACCCCGCCGGACCCCGTGTCGGTCCCCGATGCCATCGAGCGCACCACCGCCTGGTGGCAGGCGTGGAGCGAGCGCTGCGAGACGTTCGAGCCCTACGACGACCTGGTGCGCAGCTCCATCACGGTGCTGAAGGGCCTCACCTACGCGCCCACCGGCGGCATCGTGGCCGCGCCCACCACGTCGCTCCCCGAGGCCATCGGCGGCCACCGCAACTGGGACTACCGCTACTGCTGGCTGCGCGACGCCACGTTCACGCTCACCTCGCTGATCGACGCCGGCTACACCGAGGAGGCCCAGGCCTGGCGGGAGTGGCTGCTGCGAGCGGTGGCCGGCCGGCCGGAGGACGTGCAGATCATGTACGGGCCGGCGGGCGAGCACCGCCTCACCGAGCTCGAACTGCCGTGGCTGCCCGGCTTCGAGGCCAGCGGGCCGGTGCGCATCGGCAACGGGGCCCACGACCAGTTCCAGCTCGACGTGTACGGCGAGGTCCTCGACGTCTTCTTCGAGGGCGACCTCCTGGTGGACGACGAGCCCGAGGTGTGGAGCGTCGCCTGCGACCTGGTGGAGGTGGTCGAGAAGCGGTGGACCGAGCCCGACGACGGCATCTGGGAGGTCCGGGGCGGGCGACGCCACTTCACCCACTCCAAGGTCATGGCGTGGGTGGCCCTCGACCGGATCATCCGCATCGCCGAGGGCCGGGGCACCGAGGCACCCGTCGACCGGTGGCGCGCCGTCCGCGACGAGATCCACGCCGAGGTGCTCGCCAAGGGCGTCGACGACCGGGGCGTGTTCGTCCAGGAGTTCGGGGGCCGCGCCCTCGACGCCAGCTGCCTGCTGATCCCCCTGGTGGGCTTCCTGCCGGCCGACGACCCCCGGGTGGTGGCCACCGTGGACGCCATCTCCGTCGAGCTCACCGAGGACGGCTTCGTCCGCCGCTACGACACCGAGCAGACCGACGACGGCGTGGGCGGTCACGAGGGCACCTTCCTCATGTGCACCCTGTGGCTCGCCGACGTCTTCCTGCTCCAGGGGCGCATCGACGATGCCCGGGCGGTCTTCGAGCGGGTGGCGGCGCTGCGCAACGACGTCGGGCTCCTCGCCGAGATGTACGACCCCACCGAGCGGCGGATGCTCGGCAACTTCCCCCAGGCCTTCTCCCACACCGCGCTGGTCGCCACCGCCATCGCCCTGGCCCGCCACGAGCGGACCGCGGCGGGCCTGCCGACCGCGCCCACCGTCGAGGCGGGGCGCCGCGAGGGACGCACCGTCTGGCACCGGGGTTGAGCAGGGGTCGGCGACCCGCCGGTGGCCCCGGTGGTGAGCGGGCTCGGTGGGGCCACCCGGGTATCCTGCGGGCATGAAGTGCCCCGTGTGCGACGTGACGCTCTCGATCTCCGCCCGCGAGGGCGTGGAGATCGACTTCTGCCCGCAGTGCCGCGGCGTGTGGCTCGACCGGGGCGAGCTCGACAAGATCCTCGACCGGGTGGCCGTCACCGCCCCCGTGGCCCCCTCGGCTCCGCCGGCGTTCGACGACCGGGACCGCCGGCCCGAGCCCCGCTACGACGATCGTCCCCGCTACGACGACGCCCGCTACACGGACCCGCCCCACCGCCACGACGACCGGCCGCGCTACGACGACCGCAACCCGAAGAAGCGCAAGAAGCGCTCGTTCCTCGAGGACATCCTCGACTTCGA
>JBBRFU010000222.1:0-4349 GCA_038241315.1 Acidimicrobiales bacterium
CCGCCGTAGCCGACGTTCTCGCCGATGCGGTACCACGACGTGGTCACCTGCGTTCTGTAGCTGGGGTTGTGGGAGAGGCTGTTGCGGGCTGCCATCTGCTGGGTCCACTGCTGGGCGACCTGGCTGGCCTGGGCGTCCTCCGCCAGGCGCACCTGGCCGTTCGCCGCCCGGTAGCTGTTGATGCGGCTGAGCCACGTGCCCGGGGCGGCGCTGGCCGAGCCGGCCCCGAGGGCCGCAAGCACGATCGCGGTGACGGTGGCGGCAGAGATGAGGGCGAGGGTTCGGCGCATGCAGGTGTCTCGGCATGCGGCACCCATTCACTCCATAGCCCTGCCGGGTGGTTGTGCGCGTGGCCCGGCCATGCTGGTCACTTCGGGCTATGCCGCTCGGGAGGTGAGCGGCGTGTGGTCGGCGGGCACCGTCTCGTCAGGGGAGGGCGGGCCGGGCGGGGTGCCGTCGCCGAAGGGCCGTCCGCCCAGCGCCTCGCGTCCGTGCGGCGCGACCCAGCCCGAGAGGTCGGGCCCGACGGGCACGATGCCGGTCGGGTTGATGTCCCGGTGGACCTCGTAGTAGTGGCGCTTGATGTGGTCGAAGTCGGTGGTGTCGCCGAAACCGGGCGTCGAGAACAGGTCGCGGGCGTAGGCCCACAGCACCGGCATCTCGGTGAGCTTGGAGCGGTTGCACTTGAAGTGCCCGTGGTAGACGGGGTCGAAGCGGGCCAGGGTGGTGAACAGCCGGACGTCGGCCTCGGTGATGGTGTCGCCCACCAGGTAGCGCTGGCGCTCCAGGCGGTCCGAGAGCCAGTCGAGCGCGGTGAACAGGCGGTCGTAGGCCCGGTCGTAGGCCTTCTGGCTGCCGGCGAACCCGCACCGGTACACCCCGTTGTTCACCTCCGTGAACACCCGCTGGGCCACCTCGTCGATCTCGTCCCGCCGGTCCTCGGGGTAGAGGTCGGGCGCCCCCGGACGGTGGTGGGCCCGCCACTCGGTCGACAGGTCGAGGGTGATCTGGGGGAAGTCGTTGGTCACCACCGCCCCGGTGGGGACGTCGACGATGGCGGGCACGGTGATGCCCTTGGCGTACTCCGGGTCGCGGGAGAAGAACGCCTCCTGCAGCCGCTCGATGCCGAGCACCGGGTCGCGGCCGCCGGGGTCGAGGTCGAACTGCCAGCTGCGCTCGTCGTGGGTCGGCCCGACCACCCCCATCGACAGCACGGGCTCCAACCCCAGCAGCCGCCGCACGATGATGGCCCGGTTGGCCCACGGGCAGGCCCGGGCGGCCACCAGCCGGTACCGGCCCGGTTCCACCGGGAACCCGTCCCGCCCGTCGGCGGTGATCCTGGTCTCGAGGTAGTCGGTGTCGCGCTCGAACTCGCCGCCTTCGGGGCTGAGGTACCCGCCCCCACCCGTGTCGCTGCCCATCCCCCCTCTCTACTGGCTCCGGCCGGCCTACCCCGACGCCGCTGCAAGCGGTCTGCCAGCGGCCGTCAAGCGGGAGGTTGAGACAAAGGAGCATCAGGCAGGACGGCGCCGCAGTCTGACACGGCGGCGCCGGCAAGGGCATGACGACGTCCGACCCGTCGGGCCCGTCAGACGCCGAGGCCGAGATCCCTGGCCGCCCGACGGGCCCGCTCGAGGCGGAACGCCGGTCCCAGCAGCTATTCGGCGAGCAGGAGGGCCGCCCACACCGTGCCGTCGGCCGCCAGGGCGGCGGCGGCGCCGAAGCGCCTGAGGCGCTCGTCGCCGGGAGCGGCGGGCCTCAGGTCCCAGGTGAAGCCCGCGTCGGCTCCGAACCAGGTGAACTGGCTCCCCCACCACCAGTCGGCGCCTGCCGGCTCGGGTCCGGGGCAGCCGCGCACGCCGCCGCTTCCGACCAGGCAGCCGCGCTGGTGGACCTCGGCCAGCCATCGCCGCGCCGCGTCGACGAGGCGCGGATCGAGGCTGACGGGCGGCAGGTGGGCCTCGGCCCGGGCCTGGTTGACCAGCTCGGTGGCCTTGGGCTCGGCGGCCGCCAGCTCGGCCTCGAGGGCGGCTCGGTCCGCCTCGCCCGTGGCCAGCACCACGACGAGCACCGCGCCCCGTTCGGTGACCCGGGCCGCCGACCCGACCCGGTCCAGCCAGCGCTCGTGCAGCGTTCCCGGCCCGTCGCTGGTCAGGCTCGAGCTGACGAACGCCGTGGGGAGGTGGGGGCCGGCCCGCAGCCTCCAGAGGTTGACCGGCACGCCGCCGGCGCGGGCGAAGCGCGCCTCGTCGTCGACGTCCAGCACCCCGTCGGCCACGACCTCGGCGGCGAGCGACGCCAGCGCGTGATCGGGGCGCAGCGTCGGGCGCTCGTTCCGCAGGCCGGCCTCGACGGCGCGCTGCACGGCCGGGCCGTCCAGCGGTTCGAGGGGCTTGGCCCGGAGGACGACCACGGCCCAGGGCCCGGCCGCCGCCCAGCCGATGCCGTCGAGCGCCGGGTCGGCGGCCAGCAGGGCGTCGACGAAGCTCCCCGATCCTCGCCGCCCGACCTCGCGCAGGCGCTCGTCAATCCCGGGGGTGTCGTCCTCGAAGCCGACCCCGTACTGGAGCCCGGCCGGCAGGCCGGCGACGGTCTCGAGGTGGTCGGCGGCGCTGACGTGGTCGGGGAGGCCCGCCTCGATGATCTGGAGTCCCCGGCGCGCCGGCTCGTCGAGCGCGGGGTCGCGTGGCGCCGGGGGCAGCGGCACGTCACGCCGAGCGCGGCTGAGCCCCTCGGAGAACCCCTGCGCCAGCTGCGCCCCGTCAGGCGGCGGGAGGGCGCCCACCTCGATCACGCCCGCCCGCATCGAGCAGGACGCGGCAGTGGCTGCGAGGAGCACGAGGAGGTGAGTAGCCGTCGCACACGGCCGCGTCGCGACGAGAGGTGACATGTCACGAAACACATCTTCAATCAAGGAAAGGGCCGCGTCAAGCGCGCGACCGTCGGCGCTATGGCCGGCGCCAGGGGGGTGCGGCGCCGCGACGGAAGTCGACGGGGGCGGTGCCCGAGTCGTCGGGGTTGTAGGTCCAGTCCATCTGCTTCGAGCGGTGGCGCTCGTCATAGACGGCAACGCCGCCACGGATGTCGAGCAGCTCGGTGATGAGCGCCGGCTCGACGGGCTCGCTGGCGCCGGTCAGGTGGGCATCGAGCTCGTTGGGGAAGTGCTTCATGATGCTCTCGAGGACGACCTGCTGCTGGGTGGCCAGGAAGCAGCGGGACCGGTCGGCCACGGTGGTGAGGCGGTGGCGGAGCACGCCGAAGTCGTGTTCGCGGGCCTCGGACGCGCTGACCTTGGCCAGCGTCCGGGCCAGCGTGATCCCGTCGAGCTTGCACGGCTCGCACTGGCCGCAGGACTCGACGGCCAGGAAGCGGGCCACGCCGGCGGCGACCGCCGCCATGTCGGCGGTGTCGTCGAAGACGATGAACCCACCCGATCCGACCCCGCTGCCGATGGCCCGCAGTGCCTCATAGGTGAGTGGGGTGTCGAGCTGGTCGCCGGTGATGATGCCGTTGGCCACACCGGCCAGGACGGCCTTGATCGTGCGCCCCTCCTTGGGCCCGCCGCCGATGTCCTCGATGACCTCCCACAGGGGCGTGCCCATCTGGACCTCGCCGACGCCGTGGTGCTGGGTGTCACCGGTGATCGTGCACACCACGGTGCCGGGCGACTCCTCGGTGCCCAGGCTGCGGAACCAGGTGGGGCCGCGAGCAATGATGCGGGCCACGTTGGCCAGAGTCTCGGCGTTGTTGACCAGGGCCGGGCCTTCGGCCACGTTCACGTCGCCACCGGCCCGGACGCCGCGGCGGAAGGTGGGCACCACTCGCGGGAAGGGCCAACCGCCGTCGATGGTCTCGAGGAGGGCGCTCTCCTCGCCGTACAGGTACTCGTCGGGACCCTCGAACACCTGCAGCTCGACGCCCTCGCTCCAGCCTGCGTTCTCGGCCTCCTCGACGGCGTTCTGCACCCGCTCGACCTCGCCCTCGAAGGTCTCCTTCAGGCCGAAGATGACCAGGTCGGCGCCGATGGCCCGGGCGGCGATGAGGGCGCCCTCGACCACCAGGAACGGATTGCGGCGCAGGATGGTGCGGTCCTTGAGCGTGCCCGGCTCACCCTCGGCGCAGTTGACGACCACGGTGGAGGGGGCGGTGGCGGTGCGGTTCCCGGCCACCGTCTGCCACTTGAGGCCGGTGGGGAAGCCTGCGCCGCCGCGCCCGCGCAGGCCGGCGGCCAGGACCCGCTCGATGATGGCGTCGGGCTCCATCTGGCGGGCGGCGGCGATGCCTTCCCCGCCGCGCCGCGTCAGGTACTCGTCCAGGGACAGGATCGGCCTGGGGTACAGCACACGGTG
>JBBRFU010000223.1:0-4348 GCA_038241315.1 Acidimicrobiales bacterium
CACGGCGATGCCGCCGACGACGGCGAGGCGCTTGCCGAGCGCCGCGAGCTGGCGTTGCAGTGGAGTGGGCTCCACCCGCGCCGTGTGCAGCAGCTCGGCCAGGTTGCCGATCTCGGTCGCCATCCCGGTCGAGGTGACGATGAGCTCGCCGCGCCCGCGGGTCACGACAGTGTTCATGAACGCCAGCGACGCCCGCTCCGCCAGCGGCGCATCCGCGGCGACAGGCTCAACGGTCTTGGCGACCGGGGTCGACTCGCCGGTCAACGCCGACTCATCGACCTCGAGCGACGCGGCGACCACGAGCCGTCCGTCGGCCGCGACCCGGTCGCCGGCTTCGAGCAGCACCACGTCACCGGGCACCAGCGTCTTCGAAGGCACCTCGTCGACCTGACCGCTGCGGCGCACCTTCGCGGTTGCGACGAGCATCTGCTTCAACGCGGCGAGGCTGCGCTCGGCCCGGTGCTCCTGGACGAAGCCGAGGATCGCGTTCGCGACCAGCACGACAGCGATCACCGCGGTGTCCTTGAGGTCGCCGACCAGCCCGGCCAGCAGCGCGGCGGCCATGAGCACGACGATGAGCACATTGCGGAACTGGTCGATCAGCACCAGCCACGCCGACCGCTTCGGTGGCTCGGTCAGCTGGTTGGGGCCGCTCTCGGCGAGGCGCTGCGCCGCGACGACATGGTCCAGGCCGTGGCCGGGGTCGACGGCCAGCCGGGCGGCAACGACCTCCGGCCCAGATGAGTGCCAGTCACCACCGGTGACCGGCGAGGCGGCATCGGCGCGAGCGGGATCATGGGTAGACGCGAGCAACTTCACTCCGAACGGGGTCGTAGGTGGAGGTGAAGGTCTCTCCCGCCTTGCGGCCGGCCTGGCCGGGCTCGTGGCCGGGGTGACGACCACGCCGCTCGAGAGATACCTCACTTGGGAACTACGAACCATGATAGGCGAAGTATACTTCGTCTGTCAATGAGGCGTCTGGCTGCACGTGGCGCGCCCACGAACCGGAGACGGGCGCCGCCACCCCGACCTCCACGGCAGCCACCCGTCCCGTCGGGCGGCCGGCCTGCCCCCGGGTCATGCCTGGCGGGCCCAGCTCCAGGGGTAGGCCTCGTCGCTGACGGCCAGGCCGGCCCGCCCCAGCGCCAGCGGGCGGAAGGTGTCGACCATCACCGCCACCTCCTCGGTGCGGTCCTTGTCGGCCGCCGCCTCCATGCTCCCCGGCTGCGGCCCGTGTACGAAGCCGCCGGGGTGGAGGGAGATCGACCCGGCGCCGATGCCCGACCCCGCCCGGCTCATGAAGTCGCCGGAGGAGTAGAAGATCACCTCGTCGCTGTCGACGTTGGCGTGGTGATAGGGCACCTTGATGGCCCCCTCGTGGAAGTCGTAGGGGCGGGGGACGAACGAGCAAACGACGAAGCCGGGGCCCTCGAAGGTCTGGTGGACGTGGGGCGGCTGGTGGATGCTGCCGACGAGGGGCTCGAAGTCGGAGATCGACAGCGCCCACGGGTAGAGGCACCCGGCCAGCCGACGACGTCGAACGGGGACGCCGGGAGGCGGTGGCGGGTGACGCCGTGGCGGTGGCGGACCAGCACCTCGCTCGGCCCTTCGCCGCCGGCCACGTGCGGGCCCTCCGGGCCGCGCACATCGCGCTCGCAGTAGGGCGCCTGCTCGAGGAACTGCCCCGACGGCGTCTGGTAGCGGGCGGGGGGACGGACGTGGCCCCGGGCCTCCAGGACGAGCAGCTCCAGTGGGCCACTGTCCGCCACCACCCACCGGTGCGTCGAGGAGCGGGGGACGACGACGTAGTCGCCGGCCTGCACGGCGAGGCGGCCGAACACCGACTCGACCTCGCCGGCGCCGGCCTGGACGAAGGCCAGCTCGTCACCGACGGCGTTGCGCCACAGCGGGCTGGAGCGGTCGGCCGCCACCCAGGAGATGCGGACGTCGTCGTTGCCGAGCAGCAGGTGGCGGCCGCTGACGGCGTCGCCGCCGCCAGGGAGGGCGGGGGTGCGGAGGTGGCGGGGGAGGAGCGGGTCGTTGGCTACGAGCTCCGGGGCGGGGACTTCCACCGGGGCGGCCTCGAGCAGGGCCGAGGGCGACCGCAGGTGGTACAGCAGCGACGACTCACCCGAGAAGCCCTCCTCGCCCATCAGCTCCTCGTGGAGCAGCCCACCGCCGGGGGCGGGGGAGCGCAGGTGGCGCTTGCGGGGGACGTCACCGACGGAGCGGTAGTGGGGCACCTCACACCTCCAGCGGTCGGGCGGGCAGGACGGTGCCGGTGACCTCGCCGAGGGCGAGCAGGGGGCGGCCGTCGCCGCCGGCCCAGCCTCGCACGGACACCGTGTCCCCGTCCTCCAGGTAGGCCCGGCTGGTGCCGTCGGGCAGACGGAGGGGCCGCTCGCCCGCCCAGGCCCGCTCGAGGAGGCAGCCCTCGGAGCCGGGCTGGTCGCCGGACACGGTGCCGGAGGCCACGAGGTCGCCGGTGCGGGTGGCGGCGCCGTTGAGGGTGGCGTGGGCGAGCAGCTGGGGCGCGGTCCAGTACATGCCGGCGAAGCAGGTGCGGGAGATGGTGACGGGGCCCATGCCGCGCTCGCGCATCTCCTCGCTCTGGAGGGTCACCTCAAGCTCGATGCCGTAGGCGGTGTCGCCGGTGGTGGCCAGGTGCGGCGGGGGAGGGGGCAGTTGCGGCGGGGGCGGCACCCGGTAGGGGGCGAGGGCATCGAGGGACACCAGCCACGGCGACACCGAGGTGGCGAATGACTTGCCTAGGAAGGGCCCCAGGGGCTTCGACTCAAAGGTCTGCACGTCGCGGGCGCTCCAGTCGTTCACGAGCACGATGCCGGCGACGTGGTCGGCGAAGCGGGTGACTGGCACCCGATCGCCGTGCTCGGTGGCCCCGCCCAGCACGAAGCCGATCTCGGCCTCGTAGTCGAGGGCGGCCGACGGGCCGGCGGCCGCCGCACCCTCGGCGCCGGGCAGCATCCCCCGGGGGCGGGTCACGCCGGTGCCCGAGCCCACCACCGACGAGGCCCGGCCCGAGTATCCGAGCGGCATGTGTCGCCAGCTCGGGGGCAGCGGGTCGGTCCCGGGCCGCAACAGCCGCCCCATGTTTGTGGCGTGGTGGATCGAGGCGGAGAAGTCGATGAAGTCGCCGACGGCCACGGGCGCCAGCATCTCGACGGCGGCCGCGCCGACGGACGCCTGGCCCAGGCCGGGGTGGCCCTGGCCGGCCAGCTCGCCCAGGCGCCGCCGGACGCCCTCCCGCACGGCACGGCCGCAGGCCAGGAATCGGTTCAGGGATGCTTCGGCTAGGACGCCGTCGGGGAGGCCGGGGACGTCGAGCAGCCCGGCTCTGGCCAGCCCGTCAAGGTCGATGACCGAGCCCTGGAGGGCGCTGACGCACGTCGCCGACCCACCCGGCAGGCGGGCCACCCCGAACGGCAGGTTCGCCACCCCGAAGCCGGCACCCAGCACCGTCACAGGTGACCGCGCCGGGCCTGCTCGCGCTCGATGGCCTCGAACAGGGCCTTGAAGTTGCCGGCCCCGAAGCCTCGGGCTCCGCCTCGCTGGATGACCTCGAAGAACAGGGTCGGGCGGTCGGTGACGGTCTCGGTGAAGATCTGCAGGAGCCACCCGTCGGGTTCCTCGTCGACCAGGATGCCGAGTCGCTGCAGGTCGCTCCACGGCAGGTCGAGGTGGCCGAGCCGGGCCCGCACGTCGTCGTAGTAGGTGGCCGGGGCCTCGAGGAAACGCAGGCCCCGCTCGCGCAACGGCCACGGCGCTGACGATGTCGTCGGTGGCCAGGGCGATGTGCTGCACCCCTGGGCCCCGATAGGTCTCGAGGTACTCCTGGATCTGGCTCTTGCGCCGCCCGTCGGCCGGCTCGTTGAGCGGCAGCACGACCTTAGACCCGTCCCACACGACGGTGGACATCAGCGCCGAGAACGGCGTCGAGATCTGGGCGTCGTCGAAGTGGCGCAGGCGCTCGAACCCGAGCACCGACCGGTAGAAGTCGACCCATCGCTCGAGGGTGCCGCGCTCGACGTTGCCGACCACGTGGTCGATCGACGCCAGCCCCACGGGCCGGGCTCGGATCAGAGCCGGCGGGAGCCCATCGGTGGTGTAGCCCGGTCGGTAGCAGCCGCCATACCCGGAGCGGTCGACGAAGGTGTGCCCGGTGTCGCCGTAGGTGGCGATGCGGGCCAGCCGCAGCGCACCGGCGTCGTCGGCGACCACCGACGGCTGCTCGACGGCCCGGGCGCCACGGGCCACGGCCGCGTCGAAGGCGGCGGCAGCGTCAGGGACGGCGAAGGCCAGGTCGTGCACGCCGTCGCCGTGCTCGCGC
>JBBRFU010000224.1:0-4324 GCA_038241315.1 Acidimicrobiales bacterium
CCGACGTCGAGGTCGACGTTGGCCACCCGCAGCAGGAGGATCAGCGGGGGGTGGAGGCGCAGGGCCTCCTTGATGGCCGCTTCCAGCCGGGGCATGGAGCGCAGGGCCTGGTAGCTGACCTCGGCACCGTCGGCGTAGAGCTCGTCGAGCTCGGCGACCACGGCGGCCATCTCCTCGGGGTGGCGCAGCAGCTCGATGAGCGTCCAGGCCGCGGTGCCCGAGGTGGTGTGGTGCCCGGCGAACATCATGGAGATGAACATGCCGGTGACCATGTCGGCGTCGAAGCGGGGGTCGCCGTCGTCGCCGGCGATCGACATGAGCACGTCGAGCAGGTCGCGGTCCTCGCGCTCGATGGGCGTGGTGTCGGCCCGGCGCTCGTCCATGATCGCCTGGATCAGCGCCACCAGGCCCACGCGGGCCTCGTCGCGGGCCCGGAAGCTGGGGATGTCGGCGTAGGCGTCGACGAAGGCCAGGGCATCGGTGCCCTGCTCGAGCGCGTGGTAGAGGTGGCCGAAGCGCTGGTCCAGCTGGAGCCGGAACTTGCGCCCGATCAGGCAGGTGGACGAGGTGTAGATCGTCAGCTCGCTGAACCAGTCGAGCAGGTCGATCTCGCCGGAGCCGGCCTCCTCCCAGGCCGCCACCATCTCCTCCACCTCGCGCTGGATGGTGGCGGCGTGGCCCCGCATCATCTTGTCGCGCAGCGCCATGTTGTGGAGCTGCTCGCGCCGCTGCTCGGGGGTGGCGTCGAACACCACCCCCTCGCCGAAGATCGGCTTCATGAAGGGGTACGCGGCGGCCTGGTCGAGCTCCTCGTCCTTGGCCCGGAAGAACACCTCGTTCGCCTCGGCGCCGGTGAGCAGCACCACCTCCTTGTCGGCGAGGCGGAACTGGCCCACGTCGCCGCACTCGTCGCGGACGCGCTGCATGAGCCCGATCGGGTCGGCTCGGAGCTCCTCGAGGTGGCCGGTGCCCCCGTCGTCGCCCGACACCTTCGGCGGGTCGGGGAACTGGGTCTGGGGTTCGTCGGTGACGGTCATCGGTGGCTCCGCTCAGGGGTGACGGGGGCTTCGGGCTGGACTTCGACGAGGGTGAGGTGGGTGCCCTTGGGGGCCGACACCATGGCGACGATGGCCGCGGCGACGTTCTGGGGGAGGAGGGCGCCGTTGTGGCGCAGGTGGCCCCAGCGCTCCCAGGTCGGGATGATGTGCAGGACCGTCTCCTCGGACCAGTCGGTGCCCTGCTCGGTGCTCGACGGGCCGGGCCGGACCATGCCGCAGCGCACGCCGGTGCCCTCGAGCTCCATCTGCATCGCTCGGGCCAACCCCTCGAGGCCGGCCTTGGCGGCCACGTAGGAGGCCATGTGGGTGCGGGGTCGGACGACCACGTCGGAGGTCACGAAGACCAGGTCGCCGTGGCCCTGGGCCACCATGGCCGGCCCGAGGCGGGCCACCAGCCGCTGGGTGCCCAGCAGGTTGACGTGGACGTTGCGGGCGAAGTCGTCGGGGTCGTCGGCCAGGGCGGTGGCCGAGGCGATCTGGCCGGCGTTGGCCACGACCACGTCGAGCGGGCCGAGCGCGTCGGCGGCGGCCGCCGCGCAGGTGTCGATGGAGGCGGGGTCGGCCAGGTCGAGCGAGAGGGCGACGGCCTCGCCGCCGTCGGCCACCAACTCGGCGGCCAGGGCCTCCAGGCGGTCGGTGCGGCGTGCCGTCAGCACGACGGGGTGGCCGAGGGCGGCCAGGGCGCGGGCGGTGGCGGCGCCGATGCCGGAGGAGGCGCCGGTGACCAGCGCGGGCCGGCGATCGGGGTGCGGGTCGTAGCGGGGCATCAGCGCACCGTCACGGCGGTGGGGAGGGTCTCGAAGCCGCGCACGTTGACCGAGTGGACCCGCTTGGCGCCGGCGGGGTCGATCTCGTAGTCGGACACCCGCTTCACCAGTTCCTCGAGCACGACGCGGGCCTCGAGCCGGGCCAGGGAGGCGCCCAGGCAGAAGTGGCGGCCCACCCCGAAGCTGGCGATCCCGACGCTCTCGCGGTCTCGGTCGAGGTCGAAGCGGTCGGGGTCGGCGAAGGCCCGCTCGTCCCGGTTGGCCGAGCCGGCGAGCAGCAGCACCCGGTCGCCCTTCGGGACCGTCTGCCCGTGGAGCACGCAGTCGGTGAGCGTGACGCGGGCCAGCATCTGGCTGGAGGTGTCGTAGCGGAGCGTCTCCTCCACCCAGTCGGGGATCCGCGTGGGGTCGGTGAAGGGCTTGGCCCGCTCGTCGGGGTTGCGCCACGCCCAGTACCAGGCGTGGGCCAGCAGCTTGGTGGTGGTCTCGTTCCCGGCCACCACCATGAGGAACAAGAAGCTGGTGATCTCGTCGTCGGTCAGGCGGTCGCCCTCGACTTCGGCGGCGCAGAGGGCCGACACGAGGTCGTCGCCCGGGTGGGCCCGCCGGTCGGCGATGAGGTCGGCGTAGTAGATCACCAGGGCGAAGGCCGCCTCCACGCCGGCGGGCGGCACGTCGGTCACACCCTCTTCCCGGTGGATGAGGAGGTCGCTCTGGCGGCGCAGCATGGCCCGGTCGGCCTCGGGCACGCCGAGCATCTCCGAGATCACGTCCATGGGCAGGAGGCCGGCGAGGTCGGCCACGAAGTCGAACGACCCCTGCTCCAGGGCGGCGTCGAGGTGGCGGACCGTGAGGGCCCGGATGCCGTCCTCCATGCCCGCCACCCGGCGAGGGGTGAAGCCGCGGGACACCAGGCCCCGCATGCGCCCGTGCTCGGGCGGGTCCATGGCGAGGAACGACATCGTCTTGTGGGCGTGGGGGCCCGACGCCGCCGGGTCGATGGACACGCCTTCGGCGTTGGAGAAGCGCTCGCTGTCGCGGAAGGCGGCCAGCACGTCGGCGTGGCGGGACAGCGCCCAGAACCCCCGCTCGTCGTTGCGGTAGAGCGGTGCCTCGGCCCGGAGGCGGGCGTAGGTGGGGTACGGGTCCTCGTGGATCTCGTAGGCGTACGGGTCGTAGACGAGGGGGGTCGAGGTGTCGACGGTGGTCATCGGGTGCCTCCCAGCACGAGGGCGGCCACGTCGGCCAGCAGGTCGGGCACGGCGTCGTAGGCGAGGTGGCCGGTGCCCACCTGGAGCAGGGCGCCGGTGGTGGCCAGCTCCAGGGTCTGCAGCACGGTGGGCGCGGCGTCGTCGCCCAGCGCCTCGGTGAGCCGGCGGTGCATCTCCAGGCCGATCCGCAGCCGGAGCTCGCGGACCTCGGCGTCGTCGGCCAGCAGGGCGACGGTGCACGCCGCGGCCAGCTCGGTCTCCTCGGCCACCACGAGGGCGAAGTCGAGCAGCACGTCGGTGGCCCGGGCGGCGGGGGAGCGGCGGCGATCGGGCGCCCGGGGGGCCTGGGCCTCGAAGCGGCGCCAGAACACCTCGGCCACCAGGTGCTCGCGGGAGCCGAAGTAGGTGTAGGCGGTGGCGGGGGCCACGCCGGCCCGCTTGGCCACGTTGCGCACGGTGAGGGCCGGGTAGCCGCCCTCGATCAGCTCCGCCACCGCCGCTTCGGTGAGGCGGTGGACGGTCTTCGCCTGCCGGTCCGTCAGGTGGCGACGGGTGGCGGCCGTCGGCAACTGGACAGCGCTGCTGGACACGAGTCCAGGTTCTACGGAACTTCTGACGGAGTGTCAAGTGCGAGCGGACGGGCGGGCGGCGGCGGAGCAGGCGAAGCTGGCGGGATGGAACCCGTCGCCGCGGACCTGGCCATGTTCGGCAGCCACCCCGAGCTCCCGCCGATCGCCTGGCGGGAGGTGGAGGAGCGGCTGGAGCGGGCCGAGACCTACTGGGTGGCCACGGGCGCCGGCCGGGACCCGCACCCGCGGCCGGTCTGGGGCGTGTGGGTCGACGGCGCCCTCCTGCTGTCGCTGGGGAGCCCGGTCCTGCGCCGCGGCGTCGCCGAGGAGCCTCGCGTCGCGGTGCACCTCGACAGCGGCACCGACGTGGTCGTGGTCGACGGGTCGGCCGCCGCCGACGGGTCCGCCGCCACCGTCGACGCCTTCCTCGGGGCCTACGACGCCAAGTACGACTGGTCCTACGACGTGGGGGTCTACGGCCCGCCCACCCGGGTGGACCCCGTCCAGGTGCTGGCCTGGCGGGCCGTGGGCCCCGCCGGCCGGGACGGCTTCGGCGCGGCCGCGAAGTGGACCTTCGGCTGACTGTGAGGATCAGCGGTGGCTCGGTCTTCGTGCTGGGCTGTCGCCGACACCAGCGGTCGTGACCCTTCGACTGACTGGCTTCGTGCCCTTGGCCGGACTTGTCCGGTCGTTGGTGTCGGCACCGGCCCGGCAGGGGC
>JBBRFU010000225.1:0-4319 GCA_038241315.1 Acidimicrobiales bacterium
GCCCTGTCCGGCGTCGTCACCCTCCGCGGCGAGACGGTCGAGGCCGAGGTCGACGCGCCCCTGCGCCAGCTGGCCGAGCGGCTCCGCACCATCGACACCGTCCGGTCGCACCCGGCCCCGCCCGAGCTGCAGGCCACCCTCCGGCCGTACCAGGAGCGGGGCCTCGCCTGGCTGCACGAGATGGCGTCGCTCGGCCTCGGCGGCGTGCTCGCCGACGACATGGGCCTGGGCAAGACCATCCAGCTGCTCGCCCTCCACCTGCAGCGGCGCGGGTCGGGCCCGACCCTCATCGTCTGCCCGGCGTCGCTCCTCGGCAACTGGCAGCGGGAGGCGGCCCGCTTCTGCCCCGACATCCCGGTCCGCCGCTACCACGGCGCCGACCGCAGCCTCGCGGGCCTCGCCGACGACGAGCTGGTGGTCGCCACCTACGGCATCGTGCGCCGCGACGCCGAGGTGCTGGCCCAGCAGCCGTGGGACCTGCTGGTGGCCGACGAGGCCCAGGCGGTGAAGAACCCGCTCTCGCGCACCGCCCGCCAGATCCGGACCATCGGCGCCAACGCCCGCTTCGCCCTCACCGGCACGCCGGTCGAGAACCGTCTCGCCGACCTGTGGGCGCTGCTCGACTTCACCACCCCCGGGCTGCTGGGCAAGCTGGACGCGTTCCAGCAGCACGTCGCCACGCCAATCGAGCGCGAGCGCGACGAGGAGGCCACCGCCCGCCTCGCCGCCCTCGTGCGGCCCTTCCTGCTGCGCCGGCGCAAGACCGACCCCGAGATCGCGCCCGACCTGCCGCCGAAGACCGAGACCGACCGCTTCGTCGGCCTCACCACCGAGCAGGCCACCCTCTACAAGGCGGTCGTGTCCGAGCTGCTCGACGACGTCGCCGAGGCCGAGGGCATCAACCGGCGCGGCCTGGTCCTCAAGCTGCTCACCGCCCTCAAGCAGATCTGCAACCACCCGGCCCAGTACCTCGGCCAGGAGGCGCCGATCACCGGACGGTCCGCCAAGCTGGAGGCGGTCACCGAGCTGGTCGAGACCATCGCGTCGGAGGGCGACTCGGTGCTGGTGTTCACCCAGTACGTCCGCATGGGCCACCTGCTCACCCGCCACCTCACCGGCCTCGACCTCGACGTGCAGTTCCTGCACGGGGGCACGCCGGTCCCGGCCCGGGAGGTCATGGTCGACCGCTTCCAGGCCGGCGGGCCCATGGTGTTCGTGATCTCGCTCCAGGCCGGCGGCACCGGGCTCAACCTCACCCGGGCCACCCACGTCGTCCACTACGACCGCTGGTGGAACCCGGCGGTGGAGGACCAGGCCAGCGACCGGGCGTGGCGCATCGGCCAGGACCGCCCCGTGCAGGTCCACCGCATGATCTGCGAGGGCACCCTCGAGGAGCGCATCGCCACCCTGCTCGAGGCCAAGCGCGGCCTGGCCGAGTCCGTCGTCGGCGGCGGCGAGTCCTGGGTGTCGGAGCTGTCCGACGACGAGCTCGCCGACCTGGTCGAGCTCGGCGGCGGCGCGGACCTGGGACGGTTCGACTTCTGATGGCACGCGACTTCGGCACGACCTGGTGGGGCGCGGCGTGGCTCGAGGCGCTCGAGGGCATCGCCGGTGGGCGGGGCGGGCGCCTGGCCAGCGGGCGCCGCTGGGCCAAGGCGAACCGCGGCGCCGACCTCCACATCGAGCCGGGCGGCGTGCACGCCTCGGTACACGCCGACCGGGACGAGCCCCACGACGTGCACGTCGGCATCCGGGCCTTCCGCGACGACGAGTGGGACACCGTCCTCGACGCCATCGCGGCCAAGGCCGCCCACGCCGCCGCCCTCCTCGACGGTGAGCTCGACCCGGCCATCGTCCGTGACGCCGAGGCCGTCGAGGTCGACCTGCTCCCCCGCCCTCGCGACCTGCGCACCGTGTGCACCTGCGCCGACGACGCCGAGCCATGCGAGCACGCCGCCGCCGCCTGCTACCTCCTCGCCGACGCCCTCGACGCCGACCCCTTCGTGCTCCTGTTGCTCCGCGGCCGGCGCCGCGAAGACGTCCTCGACGAGGTCCGGCGGCGGCGGGGCGGGGCGCCGGCGCCCACCGAGGCCGAGGTCGCCGCCGCCGCGCCGACGGCCATCGATCCCGCCGAGGCCTGGAGCCGGGCCCTGCTCCCGCTCCCCCTCGTCCCCCTCGTCGCCAACGCTCCCGGCCGGCCCGCCGCCTGGCCGAGCGACCCGCCCCCACACGCCCCCTTCGACGGCCCCGGCCTGCGCACCCTGGCCGCCGACGCCGCCCGCCGGGCGTGGGAGCTGTGCGCGGGCACCGTCGACACCGGCCTCGAGCTCGACGAGCGCGCCGACCTGGCCCGGCGCTCGGTGGGCGCCGCCCCCGCGGTGAAGGAGCGCCTCGCCCACCACAGCGGGGTCGCGTCGGTGGACCTCGACGTGCTCGCCGCCGCCTGGCAGTTCGGCGGCGCGGCCGGCGTCCGAGCCAACGACGAGCCCCGCTGGAACCCGCCGCCGCTCGACATGGCCCGGGCCCGCGACCTATTGGTCGACGCCGGCATGCCGACCCGGCGGGTCCACGTGTCGGGCAACCGGGTCACCGGCGAAGGCCGGGTCCAGCTGCGCCGGAGCCGGGACGGCCGCTGGTACCTGTTCACGAAGGCCACCGGGCGGTGGGCCATGGCGGCACCGCCCGAGGACGACGTCGACGACCTGCTCGACCACGAGCTGAGCCGCTGAAACCGACCGGATGGGCAGGAATGGGGCGCCCCGTGGTCGAAGTGACCCCGCAGGGAGTCGCCGGCGCCAGCCCGCCCGGCACCAGGGAGCGCCGGGGGTCACCGCTTGCTCAGGGATCGGATCACGCACACGAGGCTCGGCCTCGGCGTCCTCATCGCCGTCGCCGTGCTCGCGCCCATGCTCCACATCGTCACGGCCGCTGACGACCACCCCGTGCACGCCCTCGACCGGGCACCCCGGGTCGTGGCCGACTCCCGAGCCGACACATCGGGGTACCTCGCACCCGCGGTCGCTGGCACCGCAGACGCCTCCCCCGACGTGGCGGCCGCCACGCCATCCGGCGCCGACGGGCCCGTGCTCGTCACCGAGCCCGACGTCGTCGCCGCCGGCGCCCGGCCGTCGGCCTTCGCCGAGCGCCACGCCCAGCAGCTCGCCGCCGTGCAGGACCCGGCCGACCCGGCCACCACCCGCTGGGCGCTGCTCATCGGCATCAACGAGCACCAGGGCGGCGTGTCCGACAACATCGGCTCCCGCCAGGACGCCGAGGCCCTGCGCGCCCACCTGCTGGCCAACGGCTGGCGCGACGACCACATCATGCTGCTCACCGACCGGGCGGCCACGGGGGCGGCCATCCGCGAGGGGCTGCGCTGGCTGGCCGACAAGACCGACAGGTCGTCGGTGGCGGTGTTCCACTACTCGGGGCACTCCAAGAAGTGGCGGGGCGTCGATCGGGATGGCGACGGTGAGGTGACCGACGAGGGGCTGTGGCCCACCGACGACGACTTCATCGTCGACTCCGAGCTCGTGGCCCTGCTCGACCCGGTGCGGCCGTCCGCGTTCTGGATCAGCTTCGCCACCTGCAACGCCGCCGGCTTCGCCGACCCCGGGCTCGCCCAGCCCGGCCGGGTCCTCACCTTCTCCTCCGGCGAGCCGCAGAAGTCCTACGAGAACCCGTCGTGGGGCCACTCCGTCTGGGGCTGGTTCCTGATCGAGCAGGGCATGCGCGCCGGCCTCGCCGACCTCGACGGGAGCGGCCGGGTCAGCGTCGAGGAGGCCTGGACCTGGGCCCGGCCCCTCGCCATCGACGCCACCCGCAGCCAGCGCCACGGCTCCCAGGACGCCGTGATCGTCGACCACCTCGACGGCGAGCTGCACCTCGGCATCCCGGGCGTGCCGCCCCCCGCAAGCCGCCCCGCACCCGCGCCCGCCCCCGCGCCGACACCCTCGCCCGAGCAGCCGGCCCCCAGCCCCGAGCCGGACCGTGAGCCCGACCGCCACGGCGGCTACCTCTGCGTGCTCTGCGGCTGACCCTGCGCCCCGGCTACAGGAAGGCGGCCAGCGGGTCGCCGGCGGACTCCTCGGCCACCTGCGCGATGTCGTCCTCGATGGTGGTGGCGCCCCGGGCCATGAGGAAGCCGCCGACGATGCCGCCCATCACCGCGACCATCAAGACGCGGGGCAGGAACACGGCGAGGGACAGCAGCACCGAGAACCCCGCGATCGACACGCCGACGATGCGCACGCCACCACGTTCAGCATGGTGATGACGACGAGGGGGTACCACCCGCCTGTCGCAGCGATCTGGCGCAG
>JBBRFU010000226.1:0-4258 GCA_038241315.1 Acidimicrobiales bacterium
CCGGTGATCGTCACCGTGACCGGGGTGCCGGCGGGCGTGTGGGCCCGGGTGTTGGCCAGGAGGTTGTCGACGGCCTGGCGGATCGTGGTGGGGTCGCCCAGGGCCACCGCGGGGTGCGGCGGCGTCCGGAGCTCGACCGGCCGCCCGGGGTCGATGGCGCGGGCGTCGCGCACGGCCACGTCCACCAGCGACGCGAGGTCCACCCGCTCCCGCTGCGGCACCCGCTCCTGGTCGAGTCGGGCGAGCAGGAGCAGCTCCTCCACCAGCAGCCGCATCCGCTCGCCCTCGGCCGCGATGCGGTCCATGGCGTGGCCCACCTGCTCGGGCGACTCGATCATCTTCTGCTGGTGCAGCTCGGCGTAGCCCAGCACCGCGGCCAGCGGCGTCCGCAGCTCGTGGGACGCGTCGGCCACGAAGCGGCGCATGGCCTCCTCGGACGCCTCCTTGTCGGCGAAGGCGTGCTGCAGGCGATCGAGCATGGCGTTGAGCGCGGTGGCCAGGCGGGCCACGTCGTCGACCCCGTCGGTGGGCACGCGGGCGCGCAGGTCACCGGCGCCGATCTCGGTGGCCGTGTCGATCATGGCGTCGAGGGGTCGGGTGATGTAGCCGGCGACCAGCGAGACCGTGACCGTCAGCACGGCGGTGGACACCACGGCGGCCACCAGCAGGACCTGGATGAGCACGTTGATGGCGTCGTCCCGCTCGTCGAGCGGTTGGGCCAGCACCAGGATGCGGCCGTCCTCGAGGGGCGTGGCGAGGATCCGGTACTCGACCGACCCGTCGGCGCTGGCCGCCTCGAAGGGGCCCGCGCTGGCCCGGAGCTGGGCCAGCGGCAGCGCCGAGAGGTCGGGGAGGGGATCGGGGTCCTCCACGGTGCCCGACGGGATGGCCAGCTCGGTCCCGTCCGGGCCCAGCACGATCGAGGCCCGGCTGGAGAGGCCGAAGCCGGCCTGCTCGGTGAGGCGCTCGAGCAGCTCGGGGTCGATGACGTCGAGGGCGGCCACGGTGCCGCCGGCCTCGCGCTGGAGCTCGTCGTCGATGCGGCTGGTGAACTCGCGCTCGACCGCCTGCACGGCGAAGGTGCCGGCCACGGCGGTCACCGCGAGGACGGTGACGAGGATGTAGCCGGTGATCCGCCAGCGGTTCCGCAGCCGGGGCAGGCGGACCCGCGCCATCAGGCGCCGCCGTCGCGGAGCACGTAGCCCACCCCACGGACGGTGTGGATCACGCGGGGCTCGCCGAGCTTCTTGCGCAGGTACGACAGGTGCGTCTCCACGATGTTCGGGTCGCCACCGAAGTCGTACTGCCAGATGTGCTCCACGATCTGGGGCTTGGAGACCACCCGGTCGGGGTTCAGGAGGAAGTAGCGGAGCAGCTTGAACTCGGTGGGCGACAGGGCGAGGCGCTCGCCGTCGCGCCACACGCGGTGGGCGCCCTCGTCGAGCTCGATCCCGGCGAACCGCAGCCGCTCGAGGCCCGGGGCGGTGGTCGGACCGCCGGCGGACCGGCGCAGCACGGCCTCGATCCGGGCGATCAGCACCTGGAGGTTGAAGGGCTTCGCCAGGTGGTCGTCGCCGCCGGCGGCGAAGCCCTGCACCACGTCGGTGGCGGCGTCGTTCGACGTGAGGAAGACGACGGGCGTCTCGTCGCCGCCGGCGCGCAGCCGGCGGCACACCTCCAGGCCGTCGATGCCGGGCATCATCACGTCGAGCACGATGAGGTCGGGCTGGCCGTCGGCCGCCGCGGCCAGGCCGGCGAACCCGTCGGCGGCCACCGTCACCTGGAAGCCCACGAACTCGAGCGCCGTGGTGACGAGGTCGCGGATGGAGTCGTCGTCGTCCACCACGAGGACGCGGCGGGCGCGACCGGGTGAGGGACTGGTCACCGCAGCATCGTCCCACGCCGGTCCGCGCCCGCCCATCACCCGGTCCCTCCCGGATCCGTGGCGTGACGGACGCCACCGGGGGCTTTACGGCTCGGTCCAGGGGACCTCCAGGTTCCCCCAAGGTTCCGACGGCCGAATGGTGGCGGGCGCACCACGCGCCCGGCATCGGGGACCCCCCCGACCCGAGGAGCAACCCATGTCGAAGATCCTGTACCGCCTGGGCCACTGGTCCGTCCGCCGTCGCCGGCGCGTGCTGGCGGCGTGGTTGGCGGTGTTCATCGCCGTCGCGGCCGGGTCCGGCGCCTTCGGCGGGGCCACGAGCAGCGCCTTCGCCATCCCGGGAACCGAGTCGCAGCAGGCCTTCGACCTCCTCGAGGAGCGCTTCCCCGAGCGGTCCGGGTCGAGCGCCCGCATCGTGTTCGCGGCCCCCGAGGGGGAGACCCTCCAGACGCCCGAGGCGCAAGCCGCCGTGGCCGCCACCCTGGCCCGGGCGGCCGACGCCCCCGAGGTGGTCGAGGTGAGCGACCCGTTCACCACGGGCACCGTCTCGCCCGAGGGCACCGTGGCCTTCGCCCAGGTGCAGTACGCCACGGCCACCAACGACATCGAGGACGCCTCGGTCGCCGCCCTGCGCGCCACCGGTGGCCCCGCCACCGCCGCCGGGCTGGAGGTCGCCTTCGGCGGCGACGTCATCGAGGGCCACGGCGAGGAGCTGGGTCACACGTCGGAGCTCATCGGCCTGGGCATCGCCGTGCTGGTGCTGCTCTTCTCGTTCGGCTCCGTGGTGGCCATGGGCCTGCCCATCGTCTCCGCCCTGCTCGGGGTGGCCATCGGCCTGAGCGGCATCACGCTGCTCGCCGGGTTCACCGACGTCTCCGCCAGCGCCCCCACCCTCGCCACCATGATCGGCCTGGCGGTGGGCATCGACTACGCCCTCTTCATCGTCACCCGCCACCGCCAGAACCTGGCCGAGGGCCACGACATCGAGGAGTCGGCCGCCCGCGCCACCGCCACGGCCGGAGGTGCGGTGGTGTTCGCCGGGATGACCGTGGTCATCGCCCTCGCCGGGCTCACCGTGATCGGGATCCCGTTCCTCACCGCGATGGGCCTCGGGGCCGCGTTCACCGTCTTGCTGGCCGTGGTCATCGCGGTCACGCTCCTGCCCGCCCTGCTGGGCTTCGCCGGCGCCAACATCGACCGCTGGCGGGTCGGCCGCACCAAGACCGGGTCAGCGGCCGAGTCCCACGCCACCCTCAGCGCCCGCTGGGCCCGCGGCGTCATCGCCCGCCCCGGCGCCGCCCTGGCGGTCGGGCTGGCCATCATGCTCGTCCTGGCCGTGCCGGTGCTGTCCATGCGCCTCGGCATGCCCGACGCCGGCACCGCACCGGCGTCGACCTCCCACCGCCAGGCCTACGACCTGCTCGCCGAGGGCTTCGGGCCCGGCTTCAACGGCCCCCTCTCGGTGGTGGTCGACACCGCCGGCGTGGCCGATCCCGAGGCCGTCGTGGCCCAGGTCGTCGCCGCCGCGGGGGAGGACCCGGGCGTGCTCACCGTCGGACAGCCCACCCCCAACGAGGCCGGCGACACCACCATCGTCCCGGTGATCCCCCGCACCTCCCCGTCGTCGGAGGGCACCGAGCGCCTGGTGCACCACCTGCGCACCGACGTGTTCGCCCCGATCGAGTCGGCGTCGGGCGCGGAGGTGGCGGTGGCCGGCCAGACGGCCGTGCTCATCGACGTGAGCGACAAGATGTCGGCCGCGCTCCCCGTCTTCATGGGGCTCGTCATCGGCCTGACCATGCTCCTGCTGCTGGTGGTCTTCCGCTCGATCGTGGTGCCGATCAAGGCGGCGCTGGCGATCCTGCTCAGCATCGCCTCCAGCTTCGGTGTGCTGGTGGCCGTGTTCCAGTGGGGCTGGTTCATGGGCCTGGTGGGGCTGGAGGAGACCGTGCCGATCATCAGCTTCCTGCCGATGCTCATGTTCGCCGTGCTCTTCGGGCTGTCGATGGACTACGAGGTCTTCATCCTCTCCCGCATCCGGGAGGACTACGTCCACACCGGCAAGGCCCGCGAGAGCGTCCTGAGCGGGCTCACCAGCTCGGCCCGGGTGATCACCGCCGCCGCCCTCATCATGATCAGCGTCTTCGCCAGCTTCATCCTCAGCGACGACCCGACCATCAAGATGTTCGGCGTCGGGTTCTCGATCGCCGTCCTGCTCGACGCCACCATCGTCCGCATGATGATCGTGCCCGCGGTGATGGCGCTGTTCGACGACAAGGCCTGGTGGCTGCCCTCCTGGCTGGACCGCCTCATCCCGGACCTCGACGTGGAGGGCCAGCACCTCATCGAGGAGCTCGACCACCTCGATCAGGA
>JBBRFU010000227.1:0-4247 GCA_038241315.1 Acidimicrobiales bacterium
GGGCCCGGTCGAAGCGGTGCCCGGCGGCGCACCCGAACGTGCGGCCGTCGAGGTCCTCCAGCGCGGCCCGGCACACGGGACAGGCCAGGACGCTCACCGGCCGACCACGAGGGCGGACGCTACCGGCACCGATCGCAGCCACTCCCCACAGCCGCAGCCGACCCGGGCCGACCGCGCCACGCTGGGGCGATGGTGGACGATGTGGCATGCGCTCCGCCCGAGCCACCCAGGTGGTGGTCCTCGCCGTGCTCGTGGCCGCAGCCGGCTGCCGGGGTGGGAGCGACGGCTCGGCGAGGGTGGACCCTGCGGCGGCGCCGACCAGCACGTCGCCGGTCGACCCCGAGCCCGCACCCCCGAGCACGAGCCCGGCGGCGACGACTGCCGCGCCTGCACCGGCGACCGTCACCGCCGGCACCTGCCCACCGGCGCGGCCCCGGGCCGAGCCCGACCCCCGGCGCCCGGTCTACGAGGTCACCGTCACCATCGACGCCGCCGCCCGCACCGCCACCGGCACCTCCTCGGTGCGCTTCACCCCCGACATCGCCGTCGACCGGCTGGTGCTGCGGCTGTGGCCGAACAGCCCCACCGCCCGCTCGGCCGGCGGCTCGATGCGGCTGGACCGGACCGAGGTCGACCGCCGACCCCTCACTGCCGCCCAGCCCGACCCCACCACCGCGGTGCTGGCCGTGCCGGTGGCCGCCGGCACCACCGTCACCATCTTCACGGCCTGGACGATCACCCTGGCCGACGGGCTGGCCGAGCGGTGGGCGGTGGCCGGCTCGGGTGTCCGCCTCGGGTCGTTCGTGCCCCTGCTCCCGTGGGAGCCGGGCCGGGGGTGGGCCACCGACCCCTCCACCAGGGTGCACGGCGAGGCCACCACCTCGCCCGTGGCCGACTGGGGCCTCACGGTCGCCGCCGGCGGCCTCGACGTGGTGGCCACCGGCACCCCGTCCGGGCCTGGCCGGTGGACAGCCACCGCGGTGCGCGACGTGGCGGTGAGCGCCGGCCGCTTCCGCCGGGTCGAGGGGTCGGCTCCCGCCGGACCGGGCGGCGCGGCGGTGCCGATCGTGGTGGTGGCCGACGCCGGGGTGGCCGAGGACCCTTCCGCCTACCTCCGCAGGCTCGAGCAGATCCTGCCCGCCATGGCCCGCCGTTTCGGGCCCTACCCCCACCCCTCCTACACCCTGGCCCTCACCTCGTCGCTGCGGGGCGGCATCGAGAACCCGATGCTGGTCTTCCAGGGGCCCGGCAGCCTCGGCCGCTCCACGTCGCACGAGGCCGCCCACATGTGGTTCTACTCGCTGGTCGGCAACGACCAGGGCCGTGACCCGTGGCTCGACGAGGGTTTGGCCACCTGGGCCGAGGTCGTCCTCGAGGGCACCCTGGCCGGGATCCGGGTCCGCCCCATGCCGGCCGGCGTCGGGGGCCATGCCGGCCGGCCCACCTCGTACTTCGACGCCCGCACCAGCCAGTACTACGTCGGCGTCTACGTGCAGGGGGCCCAGGCGCTGGCCGCCCTCGGCCCACCGTCCCTGGTCGACTGCGCCCTCCGCTCCTTCGTCGATCGCCAGGCCCACACCATTGCCACCAACGCCGACCTCCTGGCCGCCCTCACCCCGACCTTCCCCGACGCCGCAGCCGTCCTCGCCCGCTACGGCATCAGGGCATGACGGTCAGGTGATGAACTCGACCTCGACCGACGGGCCGTCAGGTCACAGGCGGAACGGGGCGTCGGTGCAGGCGAGCCGGGGTCCCGCCGCGCCGGTTGTTGGGTCGGTCGGGGACTCGTGCACGACGACGGACTGGGCCGAGCTGGTGAAGACCCAGTCGCGCGTGGCCCGGGCCTGGGCGGTGCCGTCGGCGCCGACGGTGAGGTCCAGCCAGATCTCGCGCGCCTCGAGGTCCGTGGTCGGCAGGGAGTTCTGGTGGTGGGGGCCGGCGGCGGCGCCGGTCGCACCACACGCGTTGACGTGGACGTGGGCGCCGAAGGTGCGCCCAGCGAGGTTCGGGGCGAAGCCCGTGGCGTGCAGGGAGACGATCGTCTTCCCGCTCGGCGTCTGCACCGCGTGGATCTCGAGGGCTACCCCGGCCAGCGGGTTGACGGTTCCGTAGAGGTAGGTCGGACCGCTCGCCTTGGTGACCTGTGCGCCGCCTCCGCCGGCCGATGCCGCGCCCCCGGTCCCGAGCAGCAGCGCGGCCGCCGCTGCCGTGCTGATACCAGCCCTCATCGTCCGCCGTCGGTTCTGGTTCATGTCGTGTCCTTTGCTCGAGGGGAGCACACGGCTCCGCTTCCTGGGTCCCTCGCCGGCCTGGAGAGCTGCGCTCCCCCGCACACTGGCCGACGCCTTCTTCTGCCCGGTCTGTCGCTCGAGCGGGCCGGATCGGTTCAGCGACCTGCGCGCTCAGCCTTCCCGGCGCTTCTGGAGCAGGTCTTCCAGCTCGTCCACCGTCATCAGGACGGCCCGGGCCTTTGAGCCCTCGTTGGGGCCGACCACGCCCTTCTGCTCCAGCAGTCGGAGCCCAGGATCTCGGCCTCGGCCTCGGCCTCGGTGGCGTCGACGGCCAGGAGGGTGGCCTGCTTCTTCCAGTGGCGCACCAGGGCGGCGGTCTCCTTGGCCTCGATCCACGCCCCCTGGATGCGGGCCGCGATGGACGAGGCGGCGCCGAGCAGCAGCATGTCGCCCTTGCCTACCAGCTTCTCGGCCCCGATCTGGTCGAGGATGACCCGGCTGTCGGTGGCGGTGGAGACGGAGAAGGCGATGCGGGAGGGGATGTTGACCTTTATCAGCCCGGTGATGACGTCGACCGACGGGCGCTGGGTGGCGATGACCAGGTGGATGCCGATCGTCCGCTCATTCGAGCGCGCGAGCCCGGTGACGCGAGGTATAGGTTGGCGTCGTGGGTGACGTGCGGCCGGAGATGCTCAAGGGTCACCTCGACCTGCTCCTGCTGAGTGCGCTCAGGGACGCCCCGGCCCACGGGTACGCCGTGGTCCAAGCCGTCCGATCCCGGAGCCGAGGCACGTTCGATCTGGCCGAAGGCACCGTCTACCCGGCCCTGCACCGCCTGGAACGGTCGGCGATGCTGGAGAGCTCGTGGGTGCGGCACGACGGCCGGCGTCGGCGGGTCTACCGCCTCACCGCCAACGGCAAAGCCGAGCTGAACCGCCAGCGCGCCAGCTACCGTTCGTTCACCAGCGGAATGAGATGGGGGCTCGGCGGTGCCTGAACATGGATCGAGCATCGCCAGCTACCTGGCCGAGCTGAACCAACAGCTCGAGGTTCGCCTCGGCCGACGTCGGCGCATCCTCACCGAGATCGAGGACCACCTCCTCACCACAACAGCCGTCGCCATTGCTGACGGTGCATCC
Source organism: Acidimicrobiales bacterium (assembly GCA_038241315.1). GTDB lineage: Bacteria > Actinomycetota > Acidimicrobiia > Acidimicrobiales > Iamiaceae > Aquihabitans. The sequence goes on from JBBRFU010000227.1 coordinate 3,371, forward strand.
CCCAGCCAAGCCGAGCGCACGGCGACCACCGCCCTCGGCACACCCCAGGAGGTGGCCACCACCTTCGGTCGCGATGTCCTCAGCATCCTCGACCGCCACCTCCGGTCGCTGGCCGACGCCGCCGACCGACTGGAACGCTCGCACCGCGTCGGCCGTCTGGCTCGCGACTGGCCGCCCGTCGCATCAGTCATCGCTTCCCTCGCCATCGCCGCCGCCGCCGACCTGCTGCCCTGGTCCTCGGCGGCGATGGTCTCCATCGCTCTGCTGATCCACTTCGCCACCATGTCGTTCTTCGGTATGCTGGGCCCGAGCCCTCGTGATGAACGAGACGGTCCATTTAAGACGCGCATCCCCTGGCATGCCGCTCATCCATGGGGGATGGCCGTGGTCTACTTTTCGATCACCACCACCTCCCCCCGCGGGTCGATCTGGATCACGGCCCTCGTGTGCTACCTCCTAGGTTCGTTCGCCGTCGAGCAGATCGGGACCCGTGTGTCCACCTGGGCGGGTCTGAGCGCCGCCTGCGTGCTGACCAACCCGATTCTCCTGTTGAGGATCACAGGGTCTGTCGAGCCCTTCAACGCTCGGTCCAGCGCCGTGCTGTCGGTCCTCTATGGGCTCTCGTTGCTGGTCGGCGGCGCCTGGAGCACGGCCAGAGCGCAACGAGAGGACCTGGACACGCGACTTGGTGCGGGGCAGTCACTTCGATGTTCGGGTCCTGCCGCATCGCCTCCCACCACACCGCATCCTCCCGGGTCACCCTCCTCGACCTAGTCCGGTCGCCACGGTTGACCCGGGGACGCTGACGCCGCTCAGCCCTCCTGGCGCTTGCGGAGCAGGTCTTCCAGCTCGTCCACGGTCATCAGCACGGCGCGGG
>JBBRFU010000228.1:0-4151 GCA_038241315.1 Acidimicrobiales bacterium
AGATGGTGTCGAACGCCAGCGACGACTTGCCCGAGCCCGACAGGCCGGTGAAGACGATGAGCTTGTCCCGGGGGAGGTCGACCGAGACGTCTCGGAGGTTGTGCTCTCGGGCGCCACGGATCACGAGGGAGTCAGACACGAGCGCCAAGCCTATCGGCCCGCTCTGCACTGCGAGCGAACACCTGTACGGTCCCTCAACTCGTTCCGCCGGGCGCCGATGATCGAAGGGTGCACCCGTTCGGACGTGGCCTCCCGACCGCCGGTCCGGGCGACCCGGTGACCAGCCCTGCGGCGCTCCCGGGCGCCACCGATCCCCCGCCCGACCGGGGCCGGCCGCAGCCGGACCGTCGCGCCGCCCTCCGGATCGCCGCGCTGGTCCTGGTCCTGGCCACGGCGTTCGTCGGGGCCCGCCTCGGGGCCCACGACGGCGACCCGACGGCCTTCGTCTCGGCCGGAGACCGGGTGACCCGCCCGGCGGAGGCCCCCGGCCTGGCCGTGAAGGAGGACAGCGACGGCTACGACGGCCAGTACTTCCACCGCCTGGCCCGGAACCCGCTCACCCGCGACGCCCGGGAGTTCGGCACCCGCCTCGACCGTCCGGCGTACCGGCACCAGCGCATCGCGTACCCCGCGGCGGTCTGGGCGCTCACGGGCGGGCGGGCCGACCTGGTGCCCTGGGCCCTCATCGGCGTGAACCTGGCCGCCGTCGCCGCGCTCGGCTACCTCGCGGCCCGCCTGGCCCAGGACGCCGGCCGTCCCGCCTGGTGGGGCCTGGTGGCCGCCGGCTGGCCGGGGCTCCTCGTGGCGCTCGCCTACGACCTCTCCGAGGTCCTCGCCGCCGCGCTCCTCGCCGCCACCCTCCTCGCCCTCCGACGCGAGCGATGGCGATCGGCCACGCTCCTCCTCGTGGCGGCCGGGCTCACCCGGGAGACCACGCTGGTCCTGGCCCTCGCGATCGTGGCCGCAGCCGTGGTCCGGCGGTGGCCTCCGGGGGCGTGGGCTCGGGCCGTGACGGGCGACGGCGCGATCCCGCCGGTGGCCGTCGGGCTGGTCCCCCTCGCGGTGGCGGGTGGGTTCCGCGTCGCGCTGACCTGGTGGTGGGCGGACGTGCCGACCACCGGGCCCGACATCCCGTCGTTCGTGGGCGTGCCCTTCGTGGCCCTGGCCCGCCAGCTCGGTTCCTGGGTCGTCGGTGGCGACGTCGTGGGCTACTACCAGCTCTTCCAGGTCGTGGTGCTCCTCGCCGTGGTGGTCGCCCTCGGCCGGAGCCTGCTCGACCGCGAGGCGGGCCTGCCGCACGAGCGCCTCGCCCTGCTCGCCACCTTGGTGGTCCTGTCGATGCTGCCCGTCTGGGACCGCAGCGTGGTGTTCCTGCGCTGGGCCGACGAGGCCGTGGCAGTGGGCTTCGTGGTGGCGCTCCACGCCCGCCGGTTCCCGATCCGACCCGTGCTCCAGGGCGTCGGCGCCCTCGCCGTCACCACCGCCCTCGTGTGGGTGAGCATCTGACCCACGGCCTGCGGCGGGGCGGGCGGCGGCCGGCCCCCTCAGCGGTGGCTGCGGGCGGCGCCGAAGCAGTCGGCCACCGGTCGGTCCGGGCCGGGCGTGGGCCCGGGCGGGGCGTCGAAGCGGTAGATGAGGATGCTGCCGCCGATGGTGTCGACCGGGCACCACCGGCGGAGCCAGGCCAGCTCGTCGCGGTGGGTGCGGGTGAGGTCGGACACGCCGACCGCCACCCAGCCGGTGAGCGCGGCGGGGTCCGCCTCGAGGAGCGGACGGGTGCCGGCCGGTCGGGGGATGCCCCGGGCCCGTCCCAGGGACACCCACGCGTCGCGGCCCCGTGCCCAGTCGGCGAGGCGGTCCCGATCCTGGCCGTAGTCGACGTTCGAGTCGCTGGCCCAGCGGTACGCCGGGCGGAACGGCGGCGTGGTCCAGGCGATCGAGTGCGGGGCCGAGGCCACCATGGCGACGACCTGGAGCGCCACGACGCCGGCCACCGACGCCCGCACCCAGCGCTGCGGGGCCGCCGCGGCGGCCGAGGCGGCGACGAGGAGCAGGGCCACCACGGGCAGGACGAGCCGCACGCCGAGGGTGAGCGGTTGGGCCATGGTGAAGGCCAGGAGGAGCCCCGCCGGCAGCACGACGGCCGTCAGCACCCGCCGCCGGAGCCCCACGGCGTGGTGGCGGAGGGCCAGCGGACCGGCGACGAGCAGCACCAGGGCGGGCGCGGGCACCTTCACCAGCAGGCTGCCGGGGAAGTACCACCACCGGCCGCCGGTCCAGGCCTGGCCGAAGAGGTACGACGGCTTGTCGTCCGAGGTGAGGACGAGGTAGGCGAAGCCGGCGCGCCACTCCAGCGGGGTCGGGGAGGCGGCGACCAACCGGGCGGCGGCCGACTCCTCCGACGCCGCCGCCTCCACCCCCTCGAGCTGGGCCCTGGCCGCGCCGGCAGGGGCCGAGGGGGCCACCGCCCGGTAGACGCCCCACAGCACGGCGAGGCTGCACAGGGCGAGGAGGGCGACCGCCACCGCGGCCTGCCGTCGATCCCGTCGCAGCGCCCAGACCGTCAGCCCCACGGCGACCACGGCGAGGACGAGGCCGGTGTGGCGCGTGGCCAGGGCCACCCCCACCAGCGCCCCCAGCTCGGCCGCCCGCCGTTCGCCGGGCCGCTCCAGGAGGCGCAGCGAGCCCAGGGCCACGAGGAGCGTGGCCAGGCTGAACGGGATGTCGATGGTGGCGAGGTGCCCGAACCCCAACACCACGGGGAGGCCCAGCCAGAGGGCGGCGCCGGCGGCGCCGGCGTCGGGCCCGAAGAGCCGGGCGCCCAGCGCGTGGATCACCAGGGCGCAGGCCACGGCCAGGGCCAGCGGGACCAGCCGTCCCAGCAGGAGCACCCGGTCGAAGCGCCCGGCGGCCCGGGTGGCCACCACGATCTCCTCGGCGTGGTCGAACGACTCCCCGCGCCGCCAGGCCGGCGACGCCGGCACCACCGGCCGCCCGAGCAGCGCGGGCGCGGCCACGAGCACCTTGGGGAGCACCGGGTGCTCGGGCACCATGCGGGCGTCGCGGTGCACCAGGGCGGTGAGGCCGGCGGTGAGGTCGGCGCCCTCGTCGGGGGTCAGCGAGTCGGCGCGGGCCTGCACCACGCCGAGGACGAGGAACAGCACGGCCAGGGCGGCCAGCGCCACCGCCCGCCAGCCCCGCGGCCACCACGGGTGCACGACCACGTCGTCGGTGGGCTCGTCGGTGGTCACCGACCGATTCTGGTCACTGCTCGCCCGGCCGCCCGTGATCCCTCGGGGTCCGGGCGCCTCCAGCCCTACTGGACCTGGTGCAGCTCCCGACGCAGGTCCTTGATCTCGTCGCGCAGGCGGGCGGCGTACTCGAAGCGCAGGTCCTGGGACGCCTCGGCCATCTCCTCCTCGAGGGTGTGGATGAGGCGGGCCAGCTCGTCGCCCGGGAGCTCGGCCAGCTCCATCCGCCGCTTGCGGTCCAGCTCGGAGTCCCGCCGCCGTCCCTTGTCGGGCAGCGGGGCCGTGGTGGACGGGCGCAGGTAGGCCAGGATGTCGGTGACGGCCTTGCGGATGGTCTGCGGGTCGATCCCGTGCTCGAGGTTGTAGGCCTGCTGCAGGCCACGCCGGCGGTTCGTCTCCGAGATGGCCCGCTGCATGGAGTTGGTGACCTGGTCGGCGTACATGATGACCTGGCCCTCGACGTTGCGGGCGGCCCGGCCGATGGTCTGGATGAGCGAGGTCTCGCTGCGGAGGAAGCCCTCCTTGTCGGCGTCGAGGATGGCCACCAGCGACACCTCCGGGAGGTCGAGGCCCTCCCGCAGCAGGTTGATGCCCACCAGGACGTCGAACTCGCCGAGGCGGAGGTCTCGCAGGATCTCGATGCGCTGGATGGTGTCGACCTCCGAGTGGAGGTAGCGGACCTTCACCCCGAGCTCCAGGAGGTAGTCGGTGAGGTCCTCGGACATCTTCTTGGTGAGGGTGGTGACCAGGACCCGATCACCCCGGGTGACCCGGTCGTTGATCTGCTCGATGAGGTCGTCGATCTGGCCCTTGGTGGGCTTGATGACGATCTCGGGGTCGATGAGGCCGGTGGGCCGCACCACCTGCTCCACCACGTTGGTGGAGACCTGCAGCTCGTAG
>JBBRFU010000229.1:0-4141 GCA_038241315.1 Acidimicrobiales bacterium
GTCTCGCATCGTCGGTCCGGTACCGACGAGCGTCGCGCCTCCGTCGTGACACCGCTCGTGGTGCCGATGTCCGAGGCGCGCACGGTCACCCATCGGCTCGTGCTCTCGGAGACCCGGGCGAGCGTCTGGCGAGCGTCTGGCGAGCAACGAAGACGCCGAGCCGCATGCCGGAGGCCAGAGCCCTCCGGTGCTGGTCGGCGGGCGGCGACGATGGGAGCGATGACCGATCGGGACCCGGCCGCTCAGGGCGACAGAGCGCCTGCCGATTGGGACGGCATGGACCAGGCGACTCCGGCAACCGACGCACCCGATGCAGGTGCCGACGCATCGGCGCCTGGTCGCCGGGGGCCGTCCTGGCTCACGGGGCGGGTGGCCATCCTGTTGACGGCGGTGCTCGCCCTCGGGGCGGTCGCCGGTTGGCGGGTGGTGGAGCGGCTCGAACGGCCGGCGGCCGGCGGCCGCTACGAGGTGGCGTACGAGGGCGACGACGGGTGCGGCTGGGTGCACGTCCGCGTCGACGGCCTGGTGCTGCGGGGCCAGCCCGACCTCGACGAACCGCCGGTGCCGGCGGGGTCGGGCCCGCTCGTGCTCCGTCGGGTGTGGGACCTGAGGGGGGGCGGCCTCGGCGTGAGCGGGGTGCTCACCCTCGAGGACGGGACCGAGCTGGGGGTGGAGGGGGGCACCGCGAGCAAGGTGTTCTTCACCCTCGGGTGCGCCATCCGATCGAACTGAGCGCGGCGGCCTCGGCCGCGTCCGCAGCCGGCGCGTCGTCGTCGGGTCGGTCCGCTCCGGGTCGGGTCCCTGGGCTTGCCGCCGCCTGGCAGGCGGGACCGTTCGTGCCGCGCCGTCCAACGTTGGAGCGACAAGCCAGGGTCGAGCCCGAGATTGTCGCTGCGACGTTGGACAACGGGAGGCCGGGCGGCCTGAAGCTCGGAGGGTTCGGGCCTGGGGCGTTCGGGGCTGGTGCGTTCGGGGCTGGTGGGGTCGGGGTTGGTGCGTTCGGGGTTGGTGGGTTCGGGGCGGCTCGGTGGGCTCTGCGATGATCGGCGGCATGGACCTGTACCCGGCGATCGACCTCCGCGGCGGGCAGTGCGTCCGCCTCTACCAGGGCGACTTCGCCCAGGAGACGGTGTACGGCGACGACCCCGTGGCCCAGGCCCGGCGGTTCGCCGACGCCGGCTCGCCGTGGATCCACGTGGTCGACCTCGACGCCGCCCGCACCGGTGAGCCGGTGAATCGGCCGGTCATCGCCGCCATCGCTGCCGCGGTGGGCGTGCCGGTGCAGACCGGCGGCGGGGTCCGTGACGACGCGTCCGCCGACGAGCTGATCGCGGCGGGCATCGGGCGGGTGGTCATCGGCACCGCCGCCCTCGACGATCCCGACTGGGCCATGGGCCTGGCCGCCCGCTACCCGGGTCGGGTGGCCCTCGGCCTCGACGTGCGAGGCCGCGAGGTGGCGGTGCGGGGCTGGGTGGAGGGCTCGGGGCGCCAGCTGGCCGACGTGGCCGCCCAGTTCGACGACGCCGGGTTCGCCGCCCTCATCGTCACCCAGATCGACGTCGACGGTGCCGGCACCGGGCCCGACGTGAACCTCTACGCCGAGCTGCTGGACACGCTGGAGACCGACCTGATCGCGTCGGGCGGCGTGGGCACCGCCGACCACCTGCGCACCCTCGCCGCCCTCGGCGCCGAGAGCCGCCCCCTGGTCGGTGCCATCGTCGGCAAGGCCCTCTACGAGGGCGCCTTCACCATCGACGAGGCCCTCGCGGCCGCCCAGGCCGAGTAGCCGACGGGTCTGCGAGCGGGGGGCTGGTCGGGTAGACCCGGCGGGTGAGCACGATCGACCCGACCGCCCCCGAGCCCCCGGTGCCGAGCCCGGCCTCGTCCCCGGCGTCGACCCCGGCTCCGGCCGTCGGGCGGCTGCTCGACGAGCTGGCCGCCAACGCCACCGTGGCGCCGCTGACGCGGCTGGTCGACGGCTGGCTCGCCAAGGCCGCGCCCGCCATCCCGTTCCGCCGGGCCAACGCGGTGCTGCCCGCCTGGGGAGCCGGCACCGACGCCCGGGCGACGGCTGCCACCCTCGACGCGCTCGAGGCCTGGTACCGCAGCCTCGGCCAGCGCGTGGTGGTCCAGGTCTCGTCGGCAGACCCGGCGAGCGGTGAGCTCGACGCCCTGCTCGCCGAGCGGGGCTACGCGGTCGAGGCGCCGGTCGACCTGCTCGTGACCGAGACCGAACGGGCCGTCGACGCCGGCGCCCACGCGGCCGACGGGCTCGGTGTCGCCCTCGAGGAGCACGCCCGGGCGGGCACCGGCCCGTTCGCCGGCGGTGGTCCCTTCGCCGGCGGCGGTCCGCCGGCCGGGTCGGCGGGGCCCGTGCACCACGTGGTGGTCGACGAGGGCGTGGACGAGGCGTGGGCCCGCCGCTACGGCGCCGTGCACGGCGAGGACGCCCGCTGGCAGGCGCGCACCGAGGCCTACGGCCGGATGCTGGCCGGGCTCGGCCCCGCCATCCTCGGCGGCGTGGTCCTCGTGGGCGACGGCGTGGCGGGGGAGGTGGTGGCAGGCGTGGGCTTCGCGGTGCTGGAGCGGGGGTGGGCGGGGATCTACGGCATGGGCACCGCGCCCGCCTGGCGACGGATGGGGGTGGCCGGCGCCCTCCTCGGCGGGCTCGCGGTGGCCGCCCGGCGCCACCACGGCCTCCACCTGTACCTGCAGGTGGAGCAGGACAACCCGAGCGCGCAGTCCCGCTACCGCGGCCTCGGCTTCACCCCGAGCCACGGCTACCACTACCGGGTCTCGGCTCCCGCCTGACGATCCCGTCCCGGGGCACGGGCCTGGCCGGCTGGTGGGCGCCCGGCCGGCTCGTGGGTCGTCCGGCGGGATCGCGAGTCGTCGGATCGCCGGGGGTGGGTCAGTCGCCGTCGACGGCCACGATGACCTTGCCGGTGTTGCCGCCGGTGAAGAGGAGGTTGAGGGCGTCGGTGGCGTGCTCGAGGCCGTCGACGAGGTGCACGGCGTGCTTGACCGTGCCGTCGAGCACCCAGCCGAGCATCTCGCCCTGGGCCTCGGGGAAGCGGTCGAGGTAGTCGAGGATCAAGAAGCCCTCCATGCGGGCCCGCTTGGTGATGAGGGTGAACAGGTTCTTGACGCCGTAGGCCTCGGCGCGATCCGCGTTGTAGCTGGCGATGGCGCCGCACAGGACCACGCGGGCCTTCATGGCGAGCTGGGCCAGGCAGCGGTCGAGGATCTCGCCGCCGACGTTGTCGAAGTACACGTCGATGCCGTCGGGGCACAGCTCGCGGAGGCGGGCGGACACGTCGTCGGTCTTGTAGTTCACCGCGCCGTCGAAGCCGAGCTCGTCGACCAGCCAGGCGCACTTCTCGGCGCTCCCGGCGATGCCGATCACCCGGCCCGCGCCCTTGGCCTTGGCGATCTGGCCGACCACCGAGCCGGTCGCCCCGGCGGCGCCGGACACCACGACGGTGTCGCCCTCCTCGGGCCGCCCGATGTCGAGCAGGCCGAAGTAGGCGGTCATCCCGGTGGTGCCGAACACGCTCAGCGCCGCCGTGGGATCGACCTCGCCGGGCACCACCTGGGCCATGGTGCCGCCGCGGCCGCCGACGACCGCGTGGTCCTGCCACCCCAGCATGCCGAAGACGGTGTCGCCCACGGCGTAGGCGTCGCTGTTCGACGCCACGACCTCGCCGATGCCGCCGCTGCGGATCACCGCGCCGATCTCGATCGGGGGCAGGTAGCCCGGCGCGTCGTCCATCCAGGTGCGGATGGTGGGGTCGATCGAGAGGTACCGCACCCGGACGACGGCCTCGCCGGGGCCGGGCTCGGGCACGTCGACGGTCTCGAGGCGGACCACGGAGTCGTCCACCATCCCGGAAGGGCGGGCAGCGAGGACGAGGCGGCGGCTGGGTGCGGTCATGGCCGCATCCTCGCAGCCCGCCAGGTTTGCCGCCCGCCCAGCTGGTCAGCCGGTGGGCGTGCAGAGCAGCTGGGTCGACATGCTGGCGAGCAGCTCGCCCTGCTCGGACCAAGCCCGTCCCTCCGCCGTGAGGATGCCGTGGGCGCCCACCGGCGCCTCGGTGTGCACGAAGAGCAGCGGGCTGTGCCCGGACGGGCGGTGGAAGCG
>JBBRFU010000230.1:0-4129 GCA_038241315.1 Acidimicrobiales bacterium
CCGCCCTCGTCGTGCACCCGGGAGCGGGCAACGCCACCGGCACGCTGGTGCAGGGCCTCCTGGCCCACTACCCGGAGCTGGCGGGGGTGGGGGAGCCGGGGCGCCCCGGCATCGTGCACCGCCTCGACCGCGGCACCTCCGGCCTCCTGATGGTCGCCCGCACCGCCGTGGCCTACGAGTCGCTCGTCGGCCAGCTCGCGGCGCGCAGCGTCGACCGCCGGTACCGGACCCTGGTGTGGGGGCACCCCGAGTCGCCCCGGGGCCTCATCGAGGCGCCCATCGGTCGATCGCCGAAGCACCCCACCAAGATGGCGGTCACCTCCAACGGCAAGGACGCCCGCACCCGCTACGAGGTGGAGCAGCTCTTCACCGAGCCCAGCCGCACGGCCGTGCTCACCTGCCGCCTCGAGACCGGCCGCACCCACCAGATCCGGGTCCACCTCTCGGCCATCGGGCACCCGGTGGTGGGCGACGAGCGCTACAACGGCGTGCGCCAGACCCTGCCGGCGCCGCGCCCGGTGCTCCACGCCGAGCAGCTCGGGTTCGACCACCCGGTCACCGGCGAGCGCCTGGTGTTCGACTCGGCGCTCCCGGCCGACCTGGTGGCGGTGCTCGGCTCGATCAGCTGACGGGCTCGGGCCACGGGGCCTGGCCCCGGGCCACCGCGGCCACGTCGGCCAGCGTCTGGCCCTCGAGGAGGCGGCGCATGTGCTCGCCCACGTTGGCCCACACCGCCAGCAGCACGCACTGGCCCTCGTGGTCGCACGCCCCGTTCTGGTGCGGCTCGCCGAAGTCGCCCGCCACGATCGGCCCGTCGACCGCGCTGACGATCTGGGCCAGGGTGATCTCCTCGGGGGGCCGGGCCAGCACGTAGCCGCCGCCCACGCCCCGCTTGGAGCGCACGATGCCCGCGCCCTTCAGGGCGAGCAGGATCTGCTCCAGGTACGGCTGGGGGAGCACCGTGCGGTCGGCGATGTCGCGCACCGAGGTGGGGGTGCCGTCGGCGTGCATGGCCAGCGACAGGAGGGCCCGACACGCGTAGTCACCCCTGGTCGAGACCTTCACCCGGGCGAGTCTACGGGGGCCGGGTGACCACGGGTCGCCGGTCGGCTCGGGCCCGGTGGGGGACCGACCCGGTGGTGGCGGTAGCTTGGCGACGGACCCGCTGGAAAGGACCGTCGTGGACAAGCCCGTGCTGCCCGACTACCCCGGGGCGTGCATCGCCAACATCGTCCCCGCCCTGCTCGATGGCACGGTGGAGGCCCCCTCGTGGCTGCCCGCGGCCGCCCTCGACGCCGATCAGGTCGTCCTCCTCGTCCTCGACGGGCTGGGCTGGGAGCAGCTCCAGGAGCGTCGCCACCTGGCCCCCACGCTGGCGGCCATGGCCGGGAGCCGCATCACCAGCGTGGCGCCGTCCACCACGGCCACCGCCCTGACCTCGATCGCCACCGGCCTCACCCCCGGCGAGCACGGCGTGGTGGGCTACCGGGTGGCCGTCGACCACGAGGTGCTCAACATCCTGCGGTGGAGCACGCCCCAGGGCGACGCCCGGCGCCGCATCGATCCGCACCAGTTCCAGCCCAACGCCGCGTTCTGCTCGCAGCGCCCGTGCATCGTCACCAAGGCCGAGTTCGTCTCCTCGGGGTTCAGCGGCGCCCACCTCTCCGAGGTGCGGTTCAACGGCTACCGCGTGCCGTCCACCCTGCTGGTGGAGGTCCGCAACGCCCTGCGGGCCGGCGAGCCGTTCGTCTACGCCTACTACGACGGCATCGACAAGGTGGCGCACGAGTACGGCCTGGGCGAGCACTACGACGCCGAGCTCAGGGCGGTGGACCGCCTGGTGGCCGACATGCTGGGCGAGCTGCCCTCCGGCGCCGCCCTGGTGATCACCGCGGACCACGGCCAGGTCGACGTGGGCGACAACCTGGTCGACCTCCACCCCGAGGTGACCGCCCAGCTGTCGTTCCAGTCGGGCGAGGGCCGCTTCCGCTGGCTCCACGCCCGTCCCGGGCGGATCGATGCCCTCGCCGAGGCGGCCCGGGCCCATCACGGCGACACCGGCTGGGTCCGCCTGCGTGACGAGACCGTGGAGGAGGGCTGGTGGGGCGACCGGGTCACCGACGTGGCGCGCCAGCGGCTCGGCGACGTGGCCCTGGTGGCTCGCGAGCCGGTCTCCTACGTCGACGCCGCCGACACCGGCCCGTTCAACCTCGTGGGCCGCCACGGCTCGCTCACCCCCGCCGAGATGTACGTCCCCTTGCTCGTAGGAGAGAACTGAATGCCCGACGCCCAGCCCGACACCTCGACCGGGGCCGCCGACACCGGGGCCTCCGAGACCGAGGCCACGCCGGACACCGGGACGGAGGTGGCGCGCGGCGAGCTCGTCGACCGAGACGGCGAGGGCGCGGCGGCGCCGGTCCCCGTCGAGGATGAGGAGCGCCGGGAGGCGGTGGAGGAACCGGCCAAGGTCATGCGGATCGGCTCCATGATCAAGCAGCTGCTGGAAGAGGTCCGCTCGGCCGAGCTCGACGGCCCCGCCCGGGACCGCCTCAAGGAGATCTACGACACCTCCATCCAGGAGCTGGGCACCGCCCTGTCGCCCGACCTGCGCGAGGAGCTGGAGCGGGTCACCAACCCCTTCGGCGAGGCGTCGGCCCCGTCCGACGCCGAGCTGCGGGTGGCCCAGGCCCAGCTGGTGGGCTGGCTCGAAGGCCTGTTCCACGGCATCCAGGCCACCCTCTTCGCCCAGCAGATGGCGGCCCGCAACCAGCTCGAGGACATGCGCCGCCAGCTCGGCCCCGGCGGCCAGGGAGGCCCGGCGGGCCCGGGCGTCCCCGGCATGGCTCCCGGTCATCCCGGGCAGCCGGGTGACGGCGACGTCCGCGCCGGCACCTACCTGTAGCCAGCCCTGCCCCGGTGCTCCCGTGAGGCGGTCGCTCGATCGCCCGGTCCTCGCCGGCCCCGCCGTCGTGGTGGCGCGGATCACCCTGCTCGTCGTGGTCGCCGTGGTGGCCGGGGCGTGCGCGACCGGCGGTGGCGAGGGTCGGGGCGGGGGCTCGGGCGATCACGGCGCGAACCGTCCCGCCGACGACGGCCGCCCCCGGGGCACCGCGTCCGCCCCCGGGACCGCCTCTTCCGCCCCCGGGACGGCTGCGGCGCCGGGCCCGCAGGCAGCCGGTGGCCGGGCGCTGGTGGACGCGGCCTGCGCCGGGACGCTGGTGCGGGCGGTGGGGGAGCCGATCACCGACGCCTCGGTGACGGAGGTCTCCGGCGTGGCGCCGACCGCCGACCGGACCTGGGTGCTCAACGACTCGGGGGACGACGCCCGCCTCTACGGCGTGGCCGACGACGGATCGGTGCAGGTGGTCACCGTGGCCGGGGCCGATGCGGTGGATTGGGAGGACCTCACCATCGTCGGGGCGTCGGGCGCCCTGCCCGGCGCCCCTTCTGACGCATCGCCGGGGGAGGAGCCGCACCTCTGGATCGCCGACACCGGCGACAACACCCGGTCCCGCACCTCGGTCCAGCTCTACCGCGTGCCGATCCCTGCCGAGGGCCAGGCCGGCGTCGACGCCGTGCGGGTCGAGGTGACCTACCCCGACGGTGCCCACGACGTGGAGGCGGTGGCCGCCGACCCGCTCGGTGACGGGATCTACCTGCTCACCAAGTTCGAGGCGCCCACCCTCGTGTTCCGCGTTCGTCCACCGGCCGGCGGCGGGACCGTCGAGGCCGAGGCCCTCGGCCCGATCCGCTTGGGCGGCACGGGCATCGCCACGTCGCTGGCGATCGCGCCCGACCGGGCGGCGATTGCGGTGCGCACCTACGACGGGGTCTGGCTCTCCCCGCTGGGCCCGGACTCACCGGTGGCCGAGGCGCTGGCCGACGAAGGGGCCCGGTGCCGCGCCCCGGCCGGCGCCGAGCTCCAGGGCGAGGCCGTCGGCTTCCTCCCCGATGGCGATGGGTACGTGACCATCGGCGAGGGCGATGCCCCGACGGTCACCACCTTCACCCCACCCGGTTGACCGAGCCGGGACCCATCTCCCGCTCCTCCTCCCCCCTCTCGGTCCCGCCCCGCTCCTCCTCCCGCCTCTCGGTCCCGCCCCGCTCCTCCTCCCGCCCCGCCCCGCCC
>JBBRFU010000231.1:0-4088 GCA_038241315.1 Acidimicrobiales bacterium
CGTGCCCACGGGCGACGTCGGCGCCATCCTGGCTCGTGCCCGGCGCCGCCGGCACCGCCGCACCGGCGTGCGGGTCGCGGCCGTGGTGGGCGCGTTCGCCCTCGGCGGCGCCGTCGCCGCCCAGGGCGGGGGCGACGAGGAGAGCCAGGGCGTCGAGAGCTACGGCGCCGGCATCGTGGACAGCCCCCTCGAGTGGACCATGATCCGTCCCGACCGGGCGATCGGGCACAGCCTCGGGTCGGCCACCACGGCCGACGGGGCCGTCTACGACCTCTCGACCGCCCCCGGGAGGGCGCTCACCCAGGAGGACTGGGACGAGCCCAAGCAGCTCTACCGCACCACCGACGGGACCGAGTGGTCGTCCGTGGCCCTGCCCGACGGGCTCCGGGCCTCCGGTGTGGCCGCGACGGGGGACCGCCTCTACGCGGTGGGCACGGCGCCCGCCGGTGGTGGTGGCGGCACCCAGGCCGAGCTCGTGTCCTCCGACGCCGGGGGGTCGGCGTGGGAGCGCACGACCATCCCCCTCGACCTGGCCGAGCTCGGCGCCGGCTTCCCGGGCGAGGTGCAGATCACGCGGACCGCGGTGGCGACCTCGGGTGACGCCACCCTGGTGGGCGTCACCGTGGCTGCGCAGCCGGTGGTCGGTGACCTGCTGCCCGAGCCGGTGGGCTCGGAGGCCCAGATCCAGTACACGAGCACGGGCGTCGAGGTCTACGAGTGGATCTGCGTCGACGAGCACGGCGAGGAGGTGGCGCCGCCCTCGACCCAGGCGCCGGCGCCGACCTCCACGGTGGTCGCGGCACCGGATGGTCCGGCCGCGGAGCCGGGTGACGGCGCCGCGGGAGCGGCCGGCGATGCGGAGGCGCAGCGGGAGGACCAGCAGCGCTGCGGCCAGGAACCCGAGGAGTTGGCCACCTACACCTGGGCCGACCTCGGGCTGGACCCGCAGGTCGGGCGTCTGGTGCGGGGGCAGACCTTCCTGTTCGCCGCCGATGGCGACGGTCCGCTGGAGCCGGCCGGCTCGCTCGAGGACGGCGTGCGGCTGACCCACCTCCTCGGTGGGCCCGACGGCTTCTGGACGGTCAGCGAGTCCGACGAGGACGACGAGCGCGGCGTCACGACCCGCACCGAGGCGCGGTACTCGCCCGACGGCCGGGACTGGTCGGCGGCGCCCACCGAGCTGGCCGGGTACGGGACCGAGGCGGGGATGCTCGCCGGCCGGCCGACGGTGGCCCTGCGCCCGATCGGGGGGAACGGCGGCCTGGTGCTGGCGACGCTGGACCCGGCCGGCATCCGCACCACCGACGTCGTCGACGTGGTCGGCGCTCCGATGGCGAGCTCCTACGTGACGGTGGTGGCCTTCGGTCCCCGCGGCGTGGCGCTGGTAACGACGCCGAAGGAGGACGCCGACGACCAGGCCGTCTCGCTGGTCCACTCGACCGACGGGGTGAGCTACTCGGTGGTGCCCGTGCCGCAGGTCGAGCCCGGTCGGCCGATGGCCGTGTCCGGGCTGACGGTCTCGGCCGACGCCGTGACCGCCCGGCTGACCGTCCTCCCCGAGGGTGGGCTGGTCGAGGGCGCCCCCGCCCCCGATCCCTACGCCTTCGTCGGCACGCCGTAGGCGCTCGCCCGTCGTTCGTGGCTCCTCTGCACCGGGGTGGGATCCGGTCGCTCCGGCGACCACGACGCACACCGGTTCGTGGGGTGACCGGAACGGGGCTGGGTCGGGTCGCTCCGGCGACCACGACGCACACCGGTGCGTGCCCGTGCGGCCCAGTGGCGGCGGATGCCGTGCGAGCCACGCCGAGGAGGGCGGTGGCCGGTCGGTTCTTCCGGCTGGGGGCGCGGTGGGTCGCGCTGGGGGTCGGAAGAACGGTGGCCGGTCGGTTCTTCCGGCTGGGGGCGCGGTGGGTCGCGCTGGTGGTCGGAAGAACGGTGGCAGTTCGGTTCTTCCGGCGGGGAGCGCGGTGGGGTGCGCTCGTGGTCGGAAGAACCGTGGGCTGGTCGGTTCCTCCGGCTGGGGGAGCGGTGGTCCGCGCTCCTGCTCGGAAGAACGGCCCGAGCCCGCCGGGCTCGCCTCGCCGGATCGGGGGTCGGGTCGCTAGGTTCGTCCCCCTTATGACGAACCGGACCTTCATCATGTGCAAGCCCGACGCCGTGGAGCGCGGCCTGGTCGGCGAGGTGATCGCCCGGATCGAGCGCAAGGGCCTGAAGCTGGCCGCGGTGGAGCTGCGCACGGCCGACAAGGCCCTCGCCGAGGCCCACTACGAGGAGCACGCCGACAAGCCGTTCTACGGCGAGCTGGTCAGCTTCCTCACCCGGTCGCCCGTGGTGGCCATGATCGTGGAGGGCCCCGCCGACAACACCTGGGAGCTCGGCCGCATCCTGATCGGCAAGACCCAGGTGACCGACGCCCAACCCGGGTCCATCCGTGGCGACTTCGCCACCACCACCAACGAGAACCTGGTGCACGGCTCCGACGGCCCCGAGAGCGCCGAGCGCGAGATCGCCCTCTGGTTCCCCGGCGCCTGACGCCGCCGCCCACCCGTGGGCGCTCGACGAGCGGCTGATCGACGGCGGGTGTCATCCACTCGGGTGACACCCGCGTGGGTGGGCCGGTGGGGGCAGGTCTCGTCCTCCCGCTGAGGTCGAGCATCCACCTGCAGGTGAGGGACATCTGCTAGGCGATTGTTGCAGTTGGGTGACAACGGCTAGCATCGTGGCTGGAACGACTTCTCGGGGGGTGCCTTGTGGGCACCCGACCCCTCCCGTACGCTCCGACGACCGCCACCTCTCGGCCCGCGGAGGGTCCATGTCTTCTGACAACCCGTTCTCCTCGATCATGGGCCGTGACATGGCGGTCGACCTCGGCACCGCGAACACGCTGGTGTACGTGCGCGGCCGCGGCATCGTGCTCAACGAGCCGTCCGTGGTCGCCATCAACGTGAAGGACGGCCGCCCGCTGGCGGTCGGCCTCGAGGCCAAGCGCATGATCGGCCGCACCCCGGCCCACATCCAGGCCATCCGCCCCTTGAAGGACGGCGTCATCGCCGACTTCGAGATCTGCGAGAAGATGCTCCGCTACTTCATCCACAAGGTGCACCAGCGGCGCTGGGCCAAGCCCCGCATGGTCATCTGCGTGCCGTCGGGCATCACCGGGGTGGAGCAGCGGGCCGTGCAGGAGGCCGCCGAGTACGCCGGCGCCCGCAAGCCGGCCTACATCATCGAGGAGCCCATGGCCGCGGCCATCGGCGCCGGCCTGCCGGTGCAGGAGCCCACGGGCAACATGATCGTCGACATCGGCGGCGGCACCACCGAGGTGGCGGTCATCTCCCTCGGCGGCATCGTGGCCAGCCAGTCGGTCCGCGTGGGCGGCGACGAGCTGGACGACTCGATCATCCAGTACATCAAGAAGGAGTACAGCCTCGCCCTCGGCGAGCGCACCGCCGAGGAGATCAAGATCGCCCTCGGCTCGGCCTGGCCGCTCCAAGAGGAGCTCCACGCCGAGATCCGCGGCCGCGACCTGGTGACCGGTCTCCCGAAGACCATCGTCACCACCACCGAGGAGATCCGCGAGGCCATCGAGGAGCCGGTTGCCGCGGTGTGCGACGCGGTGAAGGTCACGCTCGACAAGACCCCGCCGGAGCTCGCCGCCGACATCATGGAGACCGGCATCGTGCTCGCCGGCGGTGGCGCGCTGCTCCACGGCCTCGACGCCCGGCTCCAGCACGAGACCGGCATGCCGATCGTGATCGCCCAGAACCCGCTCGACTGCGTGGCGATCGGTTCGGGTCAGTCGTTGGAGGAGTTCGAGGCGCTCAAGGGCGTCCTCTTCTCCACCAACGCCCAGAACTGATCCCCGCCCCCCGGCACCGTGGTCTTCCCCAGACGCTCTTCCCGCTCGCCCCGATCCCGGTACACCCTCGGCCTGCTGCTGCTCACCGCGATCACGCTGCTGGTGCTCGACCTGCCCGGCACCGGCCCGCTGCAGCCGGTGCGCAACGTGCTGGCCGGCGTCTTCAGCCCGGTGCGCTCGGCCGGTGAAGCGGTCTTCGCGCCCATCCGCAACGGCTGGAAGGGCGCGTTCG
>JBBRFU010000232.1:0-4039 GCA_038241315.1 Acidimicrobiales bacterium
GGGCACGGTGTTCTCGTTGAGGCTGATGCCGGCGCGGTCGAGCACCAGGCGGGCCTTCTTGCCCGAGAGCTCCTCGTCGAAGCCGCGGAGGTCGACCAGCATCAGGTGGTTGTCGGTGCCGCCCGAGACCAGGCGGAAGCCGTGGCCGGCGAGGGCCTCGGCCAGCACCGCGGCGTTGGCCACCACCGCGTGGGCGTAGTCGGAGAACTCCGGCTGGGCCGCCTCGCGGAACGCCACCGCCTTGGCCGCGATGACGTGGTCGAGCGGGCCGCCCTGGGAGCCGGGGAACACGGCCTTGTCGATGGCGGCGGCGTGCTCGGCCTTCGACAGGATGCAGCCGCCGCGCGGGCCCCGCAGGGTCTTGTGGGTGGTGAAGGTGACCACGTCGGCCAGCGGCACCGGGTTGGGGTGGGCGCCACCGGCGATGAGCCCGGCGATGTGGGCGGCGTCGAACATGAACAGGGCGCCGACCTCATCGGCGATCTCGCGGAACGGCGCCGGGTCGATGATGCGCGGGTACGCGGTGGCGCCGGCCACGATGATCTTCGGGTGGTGGGCCTTGGCGAGGTCTCGCACCTGGTCGAAGTCGATGCGCTCGTCGGACGGCGTCACGCCGTAGGAGACGAAGTCGTAGAGGATGCCGCTGGCGTTGACCGGGGACCCGTGGGTGAGGTGGCCGCCCTGGTCGAGGCGCAGGCCCAGCACCTTGTCGCCGGGGTTCAGCAGGCCGAGGTAGACGGCCATGTTGGCGTTGGCGCCGGAGTGCGGCTGCACGTTGGCGTGCTCGGCGCCGAAGAGGGCCTTGACGCGGTCGCGGGCGAGGTCCTCGGCCCGGTCGATCACCTCGTTGCCGCCGTAGTAGCGCTTGCCGGGGTAGCCCTCGCTGTACTTGTTGGTGAGGACCGACCCGGTGGCCTCCATCACGTCGGGGGAGGTGAAGTTCTCCGACGCGATGAGCTGCACGGTGCGGTTCTGGCGCTCGCGCTCGTCGTCGATGATCCCGAAGAGCTCGGTGTCGCGGGTGGTGGGCCAGGTCATCGGTGGTCTCCTTGGGACACGCCGCCGGCGCGCTCGGTGATGCCGGGCGCCAGCGAGTCGAGGTACTGGTCGAGGGCACGGCCGTCGGCGCCGCGCCCGCAGATCTCGGCGATCTGGTCGACCCGCTTCTGGTGCCGGCCGCCCTGGTAGGGGGTCTGGAGGAAGCAGACGACGATCTCGTCGGCCAGGGCCGGGGCCACCACGCGGCCGCCCAGCGACAAGACGTTGGCGTCGTTGTGCTCGCGGGCCATGCGGGCCGTGTAGAGGTCGTTGCAGAGGGCGGCGCGCACGCCGGGCACCTTGTTGGCGGCGATCTGCTCGCCCTGGCCCGAGCCGCCGAGCACGATCCCCCGCTCCGCGTCGCCGCGCACCACGGCGCGCCCGACCCCGGCGCAGTAGGCCGGGTAGTCGACCGACGCGTGCCCGTCGGTGCCCAGGTCGAGCACCGTGTGGTCGAGGTTGCGCAGCACCGTGACGAGGTGCTCCTTGAGGTCGTAGCCGGCGTGGTCGGCTCCGATGGCGATCCGCATCAGACGCTCCGTGGGGTGTGGCGGGGGGCGAGGGCATCGTGGTCCGGGTCCGTGCCGGGGGGCCAGGCGAGGCGCACGAAGCGTTCGATGAGCTGGTCGAGCTCGGCGGCACAGGCCCGGAAGGCCCGGTTGCTGCCCCCGATGGGGTCGGCGACCTCGAGGTCGGGCCGGGTGGCGAGCACGTCGGCGGGTGAACGACCCTCGCCGAGGCGCCCCAGCCAGTCGGCGAGGGGCTCGCGCCGGGCGCCCGTGCGCTCGGCGCGGGCCACGAGGTCGGGCAGGGTGAAGGTCTTCCGGAAGGCCGCCGGCACCAGGAGGCTGATCTCGCGCACGTGGCGCTGCTCCATGGGGATCACCAGGTCGGTCCCGGCGATCAGCTCGGCGTCGTAGGTGCGGGCCTGGTGGGCGCCGAGGTCGAGCCCGAGCTTGCCCACCGCTGCCAGCGCACCCCGCTCCGCGGCGCGCCCGTCGAAGAGCGAGCCCGCCGAGCGCACGGTGAGGTCGAGGCCACGCGCCTCGGCCCGGCCGCGCAGCAGCACCTCCGCCATGGGGGAGCGGCAGATGTTGCCCGTGCAGACGAAGAGGATCTCGATGCGGCGATGGTAGTTGGCCGCTGCTCGACGACCGATCTTGACCGGGAGGTCGGCGGCCCCCTTGACTGGGCGGTCAAGGCGATCCCGAGGAGCTTCCCCATGGCCGATGCCGCCGCGTCACTCGATCCCCGCACCCCCGTGGTGGTGGCCGTGGGCCAGGTGGAGCAACGGACCGACGACGCCGCCGTCGCCCTCGAGCCCACGGCCCTGCTGGCCGAGGCCGCACGCCGAGCGGGGGCCGACAGCGGCAGCGACCGGCTCCTCGCGTCGCTCGACACGATCGCGGTGATCCGCATCCTCTCCTGGCGCTACCGGGACCCCGCCGCCCTGGTGGCCGCCGAGATCGGCGCCACGCCCCGCCGGACCATCGAGACCGACGACGGTGGCAACTACCCGCAGTCGCTGCTGAACCGGGCCTGCCGCGAGATCCAGGCCGGCACCGCGGACGCGGTGCTCATCGGGGGCGCCGAGGCGTGGCGCACCCGGTCGGCGGCCCGGAAGGCCGGCGTGGAGCAGACCTGGACGCACCAGGACGAGGGCGTGACGCCCGGCGAGTACGTGACCAACCCCGACCCGCTGGCCCACCCGGGTGAGTGGGCCCGCCAGGTGATGATGCCGATCGAGATCTACCCGCTGTTCGAGAACGCCCTGCGCGCCGCCGAGGGCTGGACCATCGACGAGCACCGCGACCGCCTCGCCCGCCTCTGGTCCGGCTTCAGCGAGGTGGCCGCCACCAACCCCAACGCCTGGATCCAGCGGGCGTACCGACCCGACGAGCTGCGCGACGCCACGCCGGCCAACCGCATGGTCGGCTTCCCCTACACCAAGCTCATGAACGCCAACAACGCCGTGGAGCAGGCCGCCTGCTTCGTGGTGTGCTCGGTGGAGCGGGCCCGCGAGCTGGCCATCCCCACCGACCGCTGGGTGTTCCCGTGGGCCGGCACCGACGCCCACGAGCACTGGTTCGTCTCCAACCGCTGGGAGCTGGCCGAGGCCCCGGCCATCCGCCTCGCCGGGCGCAAGGCCCTGGAGCTCGCCGGCACGGGCGTCGACGACCTCGCGCACGTCGACGTGTACTCGTGCTTCCCGAGCGCGGTGCAGATCGCCGCCAAGGAGCTCGGGCTGGGCACCGATCGACCCCTCACCGTCACGGGCGGGCTCTCCTTCGCCGGTGGACCGTGGAACAACTACGTCTCGCACTCGATCGCCACCATGGTCGACCGCCTGCGCGCCGATGCCGGCTCGATCGGCCTGGTCACGGGCAACGGCGGGTTCCTCACCAAGCACGCCTTCGGCGTCTTCGCCACCACGCCGCCGTCCACGCCGTTCCGCCACGCCGACCTCCAGGCCGAGGTGGACGCGCTCCCCCGCCGGGAGCTCGCCGAGGTGGTGGACGGGCCGGTCACCGTGGAGACCTCCACCGTGATGCACGACCGCGACAGCCAGCCGGAGCGGGCCATCGTGGCCGCCCGCCTCCCCGACGGCCGCCGGGCCTGGGGCGGCAGCACCGATCCCGACGTGATGAAGGTCCTCGTCACCGAGGAGACCGCCGGCCGCCCCGCCCACCTCGACCCCGAGGGCGAGCTCACCCTCACCTGAGCGACGGCGGTCCCGCCGCGCCGCGGTCCCGCTACTGCTGGGTGGTGTCGGCGGTCTCGCCGTCGATGGCCACCGCCAGCGCGCCCAGCACGATGGCGAGGACGGAGGCGATGTCGGCCAGCTCGGTGTCGACCACCCCCACCGCCCGGAGCACCAGGGCCACGACGCCGCCCGCCACGATGACGAAGCCGATGCGGGTGGTGGTCACCACCCCAGCTTGGTCCTCGCCCGTCGCCGCCCGCCAACCCGCTGGTGGGCCACGGTGCGGCTCGACCGACC
>JBBRFU010000233.1:0-3979 GCA_038241315.1 Acidimicrobiales bacterium
TCGCTGATCGCCTTCGCCTTCAGCCTCAAGCTCAGCCCGATGACGGCGGTGGGCGGCCCCCTGGTGATCGCGGTCTGCACCGAGTTCACCTCGCTGATCCTGCTGCGCTTCATCGAGGAGCGCGAGCGCGGCCTGACCCCCAGGGCCGCGGCCGACGTCACCGCCGCACGAACCGGCCGGGCGTTCATCGTCTCGGCCATGACCGCCATCGTGGGCGTGGCCGTGATCGCCACCTCGTCGCTCCCCCTGCTCCGCGACTTCGGCATCATCGTGGCCATGAACGTGTTCGTGGCCCTGGCCTCGGCGCTGATCATCCTGCCGCCCCTCATGGTCTGGGCCGAGGAGCGTCGCTGGGTCACCAGGGGCCTCGTCGACCCGGCCAAGCTCGGCACCAAGACCCACGACGAGGCCACCCCCACCCCCGACCTCGCCACCACCTGACCCTCCGGCCGACCGGGGTCACCGGCACGGTGACACGTCGTCAGCCGGTGTTGCGGAGGCCGGCGGCGATGCCGTTGACGGTGAGGAGGAGGGAGCGGGGCAGGGCGGGGTCGATCTCGTCGCCGGCGCCGAGGGCCCAGCGGTGGCGCGCCAGCAGCTCGATCTGGAGCTGGTGGAGCGGCAGCAGGTAGCGGTCGCGCACGGCGAGGGTGCGTTGCAGGAGTGGTTGGTCCTCCAGCAGCCGGGTCTCGCCGGTGAGCCGGAGCACCTCCTCCACGGTGCGGTCGTGCTCGGTGGTGATGTGGTCGAGCAGGCGGTGGCCGCGCTCGTCCACCAGGCGCTCCACGTAGCGGCGGCTGATCGACAGGTCGGTCTTGGCCAGGGTCATCTCGACGTTCGACACGAAGGTCCGGAACCAGAACCACCGCTCGAGCATCTCCTCGAGCGGCTGACCGGCCTCCCGGGCGGCGAGCAGCCCGCTGCCCACGCCGTACCAGCCCGGGACGATCTGGCGGGACTGGGTCCAGCCGAACACCCACGGGATCGCCCGCAGGCCCCCCAACCCGGCACCGGCGTCGGGGCGGCGAGCCGGCCGGGACCCGATGTTGAGCGACGCCAGCAGCTCGGTGGGCGTGGTGGCCAGGAAGTAGCCCGGCAGCTCCGGGTCGTCGACGAGCCGCCGGTAGGCCGCCGCCGACACGCCGCTCAGGAGGTCCATGGCGCCGTCCCACCGGGCGAGGGCGTCGGCCGGGAGCCGCGGCTGGCGGTGCAGCGTGGTGGCCTCCACCACGGCCGCCACGGTGAGCTCCAGGTTCTCCCGGGCCAGGGCCGGCAGCAGGTACTTGTCGCTGATGACCTCCCCCTGCTCGGTGACCTTGATGGCGCCGTCGAGCGTGGCCCAGGGCTGGGCGAGGATGGCGTCGTGGGTCGGGCCCCCGCCCCGCCCGACCGTCCCGCCCCGGCCGTGGAACAGGCGGAGCCGGACCCCGTGGCGGGCGGCCACGTCGCGCAGCGCCCGCTGGGCCTGGTGGATCTCCCACTGGCTGGTGGCGATGCCGGCGTCCTTGTTGGAGTCGGAGTAGCCGAGCATGACCTCCTGGACGCCACCTCGGACGGCCACGATCGAGCGGTACTCGGGGACCCGGAGGAGGCGGTCGAGGATCTCGCCGGCGTGCTGGAGCTCCCGCACCTGCTCGAGCAGGGGCACGAAGCCGATGCGGGCCACGCCCCGGTGCACGTCGACCAGCCCCGCCTCCCGGGCCAGCACCACGGCGGCGAGCACGTCGTCGACGCCGCGCGTCATCGACACGATGTAGCTCTCCACCACCTCGGGCCCGAAGCGGTCGAGCGCCTCGGCCACGGTGGTGAAGACGGCGAAGGTGCGGGCGTCGTCGCCGACGAGCCCGCCGGCCGGGCCGAGGGCGGTGGACG
This sequence comes from Acidimicrobiales bacterium, assembly GCA_038241315.1. Lineage (GTDB taxonomy): Bacteria > Actinomycetota > Acidimicrobiia > Acidimicrobiales > Iamiaceae > Aquihabitans. The sequence continues at coordinate 1,873 of JBBRFU010000233.1, forward strand.
GCCCGGTGAGCGGGCGCCGACCCGCCAGCTCGCGGATCAGCAGCGCGGTGCGCTCGTCGCGGCCGAGGTCCGCGTACGGGCGCGATGGCTCGCCCACCGACGCGTACAACGTCGACAGGGCGGCGTGGTGGACGTCGGCGTGCTCGCGCACGTCGAGGGTGGCGAGGTGCAGGCCGGTGGCCGCCACGGTGCGGACGGCTCGAGCCAGGTGGTCGGCCACCAGCTCGCCGCCGTGCGCGGCGAGCGACCGTCGGAGGCGGTCGAGGTCGGCCACCAGCCCGGACGACCCGAGGTAGTCCAGGCCGGGCCGGTGCTCGGTGCGATGCGCCAGCCGGGCGCGGGTCCGCTCGAGCTTGGCCCGGATGCAGGTGAGCTCGAGCCGGTAGGGCTCCTCGGCGTTGAGGCGGCGGAAGCGCTCGGCCACCTCGGGAAGGGCGGCGAGGTCGGCGGCGAGGTGCTGGGCCAGCTCCGCGGACACCCCCGCCACGGTCGACGAGACGCCGAGCTCCTCGATCAGCGCGTCGACGATCGCCTCGGCGGCGGTGATCCCGTGGTCGTGCTGGAGGCGCAGGACCTCCATGGTCAACGCCGGCGACACGTTCGGGTTGCCGTCGCGGTCGCCGCCGATCCAGGTGCCGAAGGTGAGCGGCCGGTCGGTGGGCGCGCTCACCGCGCCCAGCTCGCCGAGGGAGCGGGCCAGGTCGTCGAGGACGTCACCCAACCCGCCGGCCTGCAGGTCGACCAGGTGGAAGACGGCGTTGCGGGCTTCGTCGACCGGGTCGGGCCGGGTCAGGCGCAGCTCGTCGGTGAGCCAGATCAGGTCGATCGTGCGGGCCAGCTTCCGGTCGGTGTCGTCGCGGGTCCGAGGTCCGCCGGTGGTGGCCAGCTCGGCCGCCTCGGCGTCGAGCAGCTCGGCGACCGAGCGGAGCTTGGTGAGGAGCGACCGGCGGGCCGCCTCGGTGGGGTGGGCCGTGAACACCGGGCGGATCGACAGCGCCGAGGCCAGGCCGCTCAGGTCCAGCGGCGCCATCGCCCGCCGCTCCTCCACCAGCCGGGCGGTGGCGGCCAGCGACCCACCCTCGGTGGCCCGGTGCTGGCGCAGCGCCCGCCCCCGGTGCACCTGCTCGGCCACGTTGGCGAGGTGGAAGAAGGCGTTGAACGCCCGCACCAGCCGGCCCGCTTCCGCCGGGTCGACCGCCCGCAGCAGCGCGGCGGCGGCGCCCGGGTCGGACCGGGTGAGCGTGCGCACGTCCTCCACGCGCTCGAGCAGCGCCGGCCCCACCTGCCGGACGAGCGACCGGCCCAGCAGGCCGCCGAGCCGCCGGATGTCGGCTCGCAGGGCCTGGTCGTCGGCCCCCTCGGCGTACAGGTCGCCGCCGGCACCCCGTCGGTGTCCTCCGTCGCCAGCCGGGCCGGCGGTGGGCGGGTCCGGGCGGTCAGGAAGCTCGGCCATGCCCCACCCCTACCACCGCCGACCCACCTGCGGTCCGGCAACGGGCCCGGTTTCACGAAGCGCTCACCGTCGGTTCACACGCCGAGTCGACGGGCGCGCCAGAGCCCCGCCGATGGGGCGGGGTCATGGGGGTGGGGACGCTCCGGGCGGCCGCGAGCCGCGCCGGTCGGTTACGGGGGCGCGTCCGGCTCCCGGTCTCGTGGCTCCGGGTGATCTTGCTCGCCAGGCGGTCCACCGTCGGGGCCGGTCCGGGCCGGTGGTCGGGTGGGCCCGGGCTCGTGGGGTGGTGGGGGCGGAGGCCGGCGGTGGAGGTGGTTGGGGTTGAAGTGGACGGCGCGAGGGTCGAGGCGTTCGCCGAGGGGGTGGTGGTAGGTGTCCGGCTCGACCTCGATGCCGACGGCGCGCGACGCGCCAGCGGGCGTCGGTTCGGTGGGGGCGGTGGGGGTGCCGGCACCCGGCAAGGGGCGGCCGTGGTGGTCGGCGAAGGTGAGGCCGTCGGGGTGATCGGCGTGTCCGGTGATGGTGAGGTGGCCGAGGTGGTGGGCGCGGTGGTGGCTGCGGCACAAGGTGATGCAGTTGTCGGTGTCGGTGGGGCCGCCGTGTTCCCAGTGGACGAGGTGGTGGATCTCGAGGCCGTGGCGGCGGTCGCAGCCC
>JBBRFU010000234.1:0-3809 GCA_038241315.1 Acidimicrobiales bacterium
GGTGGGCCCGCAGGTGTAGATCCCGGCCCGGCCCGGCTCGATCGGCTCGAACGGGACGACGGCACGCCGCCGGGTGTCGTAGAGGCGGAGGGGCGGCACGGTCACCCCCCGAGTCTGGCCGATGGCCGGCCACCGGCCCGACCTCGGCCGGTGGGCGTTTCGGGTTCGGAGCGGTCCGAAGGCGACCGATACCGTGGGCCTCCATGGTCCACCCGCGCGTCCCCGAGAAGCCCTCCCTCGAAGGGCTCGAAGCCCGGTGGGGCGAGGCCTGGGAGGCGGCGGGCACGTACCGGTTCGATCGCACCGCCGAGCGGCCCGACGTCTTCTCCATCGACACGCCGCCACCCACGGTCTCGGGCTCGCTGCACGTCGGCCACATCTTCAGCTACACCCACACCGACACGGTGGCCCGCTACCAGCGCATGCGGGGCAAGGCCGTCTTCTACCCGATGGGCTGGGACGACAACGGGCTGCCCACCGAGCGCCGGGTGGAGAACTTCTACGGCGTCCGCTGCGACCCCGCCGTGCCCTACGTGGAGGGCTACGTCCCGCCGGCGAAGGCCGCCAAGAAGCGCCAGGACTTCGACGCCATCAGCCGCCGCAACTTCGTGGACCTGTGCGAGGAGCTCACCGGGACCGACGAGCAGGTGTTCGAGGACCTGTTCCGGCTCATCGGCCTCTCGGTCGACTGGTCGCTCGGCTACACCACCGTCTCGCAGCGCACGCAGCGCACGAGCCAGCGAGCGTTCCTCCGCAACCTGGCCCGCGGCGAGGCCTACTCCGCCGAGGCCCCGAGCCTCTGGGACACCACCTTCCAGACCGCGGTGGCCCAGGCCGAGCTCGAGGACCGCGAGCGGCCCGCGGCCTACCACGACCTCGCGTTCCACCGCACCGACGGCGGCGGCGACGTGGTGATCTCCACCACCCGACCCGAGCTCGTGGTGAGCTGCGTGGCGCTGGTGGCCCACCCCGAAGACGAGCGGTACCAGCCGCTCTTCGGCTCCACGGTCACCACGCCCGTCTTCGGCGTCGAGGTCCCGGTCAGGGCCCACAAGCTCGCCGAGCCCGACAAGGGCACCGGCATCGCCATGATCTGCACCTTCGGCGACCTCACCGACGTCATCTGGTGGCGCGAGCTCCAGCTCGACACCCGCGCCGTCGTCGGCAAGGACGGCCGCTTCGCCCGCGAGGCACCCGAGTGGCTCGGCACCGACGCGGCCCGCAGCGCGTACGACCAGTTCGCCGGCAAGGCGTCGGGCGGCGCCCAGCAGGTGATGGTGGAGCTGCTCACCTCCAGCGGCGAGCTCCTCGGCGAGCCGAAGAAGATCACCCACCCCGTGAAGTTCTACGAGAAGGGCGACAAGCCCCTCGAGATCGTCACCACGCGCCAGTGGTACATCCCGAACGGCGGCCGGTCCGAGGAGCTGAAGAGCACCTTGCTGGCCCGCGGCGCCGAGCTGTCGTGGCACCCCGACTACATGCGCCACCGCTACGACAACTGGGTCGGCGGCCTCAACGGCGACTGGCTGATCTCCCGGCAGCGGTTCTTCGGCGTGCCGATCCCCCTCTGGTACGCGCTCGACGCCGACGGCGAGCCCGACCACGGCCACCCCCTCGTGCCCGACGAGGCCGACCTGCCCATCGACCCGCAGTCGCACGTGCCGGCCGGCTACACGGCCGATCAGCGCGACCGGCCCGGCGGCTTCACCGGCGACCCCGACATCATGGACACCTGGGCGACCTCGTCGCTCACCCCGCAGATCGCGTGCGGCTGGGAGGAGGACCCCGACCTCTTCGCCCGCACCTTCCCCATGGACGTGCGCCCCCAGGCCCACGAGATCATCCGCACCTGGCTGTTCTCCACCGTGGTCCGCAGCCACTACGAGCACGGCACCGTCCCGTGGGCCAACGCCGCCCTGTCGGGCTGGATCCTCGACCCCGATCGCAAGAAGATGTCGAAGTCGGTCGGCAACGTGGTGGTCCCCACCGACCTCCTCGAGCAGCACGGCGCCGACGCGGTGCGCTACTGGGCCGCCAGCGGCCGGCCGGGCACCGACACCGCGTTCGACGCCGGCCAGATGAAGATCGGCCGCCGCCTGGCCATCAAGGTCCTCAACGCCTCCAAGTTCGCCCTGGGCCTCGGCGAGGCGCCGGCCGACGCGCCGGTCACCGAACCGATCGACCTGGCCATGCTGGCCGAGCTGGCCGGCCTGGTCGACGAGGCCACCCGCGCCTTCGATGCCTTCGACTACGCCCGGGCCCTGCAGCGCACCGAGGACTTCTTCTGGCGCTTCTGCGACGACTACCTCGAGCTGGTGAAGGGCCGGGCCTACCGCGACGACGACGCCGCCACCTCGGCGCGGGTGGCGCTGCGCGTCGCCCTCGACACGCTCCTGCGGCTGTTCGCCCCCTTCCTCCCGTACGTCACCGAGGAGGTGTGGTCCTGGTGCCGCACCGACGAGGGCGCCCTGCCCGGCTTCGAGGCGCCGTCGGTCCACCGCGCCGCCTGGCCCGCCGCCGACGAGCTGCGCGCCATGGTGGGCGAGGAGCTCGGCGCCGACGGCACGCCATCGCCCCTGATGGTGGCGGCCGAGGTCCTCGGCCGCATCCGCAAGGCCAAGTCCGACGCCAAGGTCTCCATGCGCGCCGAGGTGGCCACGGCGGTGGTGACCGACACGGGCGACCGGCTGGCCGCTCTGGCCCTCGCCGTCGACGACGTGCGCGACGCGGGCAAGGTGGCCGAGCTCACCACCACGGTCGCCCCCGAGGGCACCGAGCTCTCGGTGGCGGTGACCCTCGCCGAGGTGTCGGCCGCCGAGGGGTGAGCACGGCCACGGTGCCGGTGCAGGCGTGAGACCGGGCGATCCCGGCCCTCGTCGGCGGGGGTGGCGGACCGCCCCCCACCCGTCGCGGCTCGACCCCGCCAACCCGCGCCACCAGGAGATCACCGCCCGCCACCAGCGGGCGATGGCCGCCGGCCTGAGCTCCTACCTCGACCCGGCCACCGGCTACTCGGTGCTCACCGCCGACTACCTCGCCGAGCGCGGCGCGTGCTGCGGCAGCGGCTGCCGCCACTGCCCGTGGGAGGGCGCCGACGACGACCCCGAGCCCGACACCCCGCCCGGACCGACGTCCGGGTGAGGCCGGGTCAGCCGATCGCTCCGCCCGCCACGAGCACCCCGCCCAAGGTGATCATGGTGGCCATCAGCCAGGCGGTCTGACGGCGGATCTCGGCGTGCATCTCCACCCGGAACGAGGACAGGTCCGTCCGGACCTCGGCCCGCAGCTCGGCGAACTCGGCCCGCAGATCGGCGAACTCGGCCCGCAGATCGGCGAACTCGCCCCGCAGGGCCGCCGACTCCGTCCGGACCTCGGCACGGAGGTCGGCGAACTCGCCCCGCACCCCGGCCAGCTCGGCGCGCAGGAACTCCCGGGTGACCGGTTCGTCGACGTCGCGGGCCGGGAAGTAGGACAACAACTCCTCCACCGCCTCCTGGTCGTGGACCACCTCGACCAGCCCGAGATAGAGGGCCGATCGGCTTCGTTCGGACAACGGCATGGAACACCCCAGAGATCGCGACGGTCAATGGGGAAGGTGGGCCCAGCGTACCGAGCGGGGGTGACGCCGGGAGGCGACGTCAGCGGGTCGGGGTCAGCCGAAGGCGGTGGCGCCGCTCTGGAGGCCGAGGAGCACGACGATGACGATGCCGATCACCAGGCCGATGACCAGGGGCGGGACCACGAAGAAGTCGCCGCCGGAGCCGTGCTCATCGTGGCCGCCGTGGACGCTCTGGTGGTCGTCGTGGCCG
>JBBRFU010000235.1:0-3784 GCA_038241315.1 Acidimicrobiales bacterium
GTGGCTGTGTCCTCGCACGACGGTCCACCGGCCGGAGATCGGCTGGCGGGCGAGGAGGTTCCTGGCTCCCGGATCCCGCTCGACGTGGAGCCCGGTCACAGTTGCGGGACAGCCCCGGATTCCCACCGGGTTCCCTCCGACACCGCCGGCGAGGCTAGTGCCGCCCCGGTCGCCGACCTGCCGACGGCATACCGTCTCCGGCCATGGCCCGGGCTGCATCGATCGTCCTGCTGAACACCGGGCAGGGCAAGGGGAAGTCGTCGGCCGCCTTCGGCGTGATGGGCCGGGGCTGGGCCCGGGGCTGGCGGGTGGGCGTAGTCCAGTTCGTGAAGGGCGGCAAGTGGAAGACCGGTGAGCGCAAGCTGGCCGAGCACCTCGACATCGAGTGGCACACCCTCGGCGACGGGTTCACCTGGGAGTCCACCGACCTCGACGAGACGGCGGCCAAGGGCCGCCACGCCTGGCAGGTGGCCGACGCCAAGCTGCGGTCGGGCGACTACGACCTCCTGATCCTCGACGAGCTGACCTACGCCGTCACCTACGGGTGGGTCCCCGTCGAGGACGTGGTGGCCGGGATCCGCGAGCGGTCCCCCAAGACCAACGTCGTGATGACCGGCCGGGCCGCCGCGCCCGAGCTGATCGAGGTGGCCGACACCGTCACCGAGATGCAGAAGGTAAAGCACGCCTACGACCAGGGCATCGGCGCCATGAAGGGCATCGAGTACTGACACCGGAGGGGGCCAGCCCCCTCCAGACCTCCCCCAGAGCCGGCCGCTCGGCGCACAGTTGTGAGGGCCGACGGGCCGGTGTGCAGCGAACACCGCCGGGACCTGGCGGCTGCCGGTGCCAGGATCGTCCGCGTGCCGTCGCTTCCGCCGCGCGTCGTCATCGCCGGCACGCACTCGGGGGTGGGGAAGACGACGGTGGCCACGGGGCTGCAGGCCGCCCTCGCCGGTCGCGGTGTGCGGGTGGGGGCGGCCAAGGTGGGGCCCGACTTCATCGACCCCGGGTACCACGCGCTGGCCTGCGGGCGGCCGAGCCGGAACCTCGACCTGCGCCTGTGCAGCGAGGAGGTGGTCCTCGCCGTCGCCGCCCGGGCCGGGGCGGGGTGCGACCTGCTGGTCGTCGAGGGCGTCATGGGGCTGTTCGACGGGAGCGGGTCAGGCCCCGAGGGCTCGACCGCCCACGTGGCCAAGGCCCTCGCCGCCCCCGTGCTCCTGGTGGTCGACGCCGCCGCCATGAGTGGGTCGGTGGCCGCTGTCGTGCACGGCTTCGGCCGCCTCGACCCCGCGGTGCCGGTGGCGGGGGTGGTGCTGAACCGGGTGGGGTCGGACGGCCATGAGCGCCTGCTGCGCGAGGCCCTCGCCCCCCTGGGCGTGCCCGTTCTCGGCGCCCTGCGGCGCGACGACCGGCTCACATGGCGGGACCGTCACCTCGGCCTGGTGCCGGTCGCCGAGCGCCCCGACGAGGTGCGCTCCTCCCTCGCCGTCCTGGCCGAGCTGGTGGCCAGCAGGGTGGACCTCGACGCCGTGGTGGCCGTGGCCCGCACCGCCGGGCCGGTCGCGGCGGGCGAGATCCCGGCACCGCCCCCGGTCGGGAGGCGGGCGGTGGTGGCCGTGGCCGGCGGGCCCGCCTTCTCCTTCACCTACCCCGAGCTGCCCGAGGCCCTCACCGCCGCCGGGGCCGAGGTCGTCGCCTTCGACCCCCGCCACGACCCCGCCCTGCCGGTCGAGGCCACCGCCCTGGTGGCCGGCGGCGGCTTCCCCGAGGTGTTCGCCGCCGAGCTGGCCGCCAACGAGCCGCTGCTGGCCGACGTCCGCCGCCGGGTCGGCGCCGGCCTCACCACCTGGGCCGAGTGCGGTGGCCTGCTGTGGCTGGCCCGCTCGCTCGACGGCCGCCACCTGGCCGGCGTCGTCGCCGCCGACGCCCGGATGACCGACCGCCTCACCCTCGGCTACCGCACGGCCCGCACCCGCGTCGCCTCCCCTCTGGGCCCGGCCGGCACCACGCTGCAGGGCCACGAGTTCCGCTACTCCGACCTCGACCCGCCGGGCGACGCGCTCGACCTCGAGGGCCGCTCCGGTCGGGGCCGGGCCGGCTTCGCCACCGCCACCCTGGTGGCCAGCTACCTCCACGTGCACCCGGCCGGCGAGCCGGCCGCCGTGGCTTCCTTCCTCCGCTGTGCCGCCGGCTCCTGACGGGCGCCCGGGCTCCGCAGTGGCGGGCCGCCCAGCGGCGCGACGGACAGACCAGCACTCGACCCCGAACTCAGTCGGCGGCCGAGCCGGGCGGCGGCGGCGGGAGGGTGATGCGGAAGGTGGAGCCCCGGCCCTTCCTCGATGATGCCGCCGCCGTGCCGCCGTGGCGCTCGGCCAGCTCCTTGACGATGGCGAGGCCCAGGCCGGCGCCACGGCTGACGCCCGTCTCGGACACGTCGGCCCGCCAGAGCCGGTCGAAGACCTTGGGCAGGTCGTCGGGGTTGATGCCCTGACCCCGGTCCCCGACCGACACCTCCCAGCCGGTCGCTCGCGAGCCGGAGACCCGCACGGTGATCGATCCGGCGGGCGGCGAGAACCGGCAGGCGTTGACCAGGAGGAGCTCGAGCACGCGCTCGAGCGCCTCGGGGTCGGCCCACACCTCCTGGTCCTCGACCCGGCGCTGCACGTCGTGGCCGGCCAGCACGGGTTCCAGCTTGGCCGTGACCTGGTCGAGCAGGGGCTGGACCTTCACCACCTTCGGCCGCACCTCCCATCCCCCTTTGGACAGGCGCCCGGCGTCGAGGAAGTGGAGCACCGAGGCGTCGAGCGACGCCACGTTCACCCCCAACGAGTCGATGAGGTCGAGGCGGCGCGTCTCGGGCAGGGCGTCCCACCGGCTCACCAGCATGGACGTCAGCCCCTGGATGATGGTGAGCGGCGTGCGCAGCTCGTGGCTGACCGTGGTCACCACCTGCTCCTTCAGCGCCTCGACCGACTCCTGACCGGCGACGAGGGCCTTCTGGGCCTGGCGCCCGGCGGCACCGAGCATCGCGGCCCACGCCGCGACAACAGCGGCGGCGACCACTCCGGCCGCGGTGCGCCACGACGGATCGGGGCCGGGGCCCACCACCTGGACGGCGGCCAGGATGACGGTGGCCACGCCCCCGATGCGCAGGGCCGCCTCGAGCCCGTGCTCGCGAGCGGTGACCGCGGCCAGCAGGATCGGCGCCAGCACGGCGACGACCGGCAACCCCTCGGCGGCGAGGAGCCACTGCCCGGCGGCGAGGACCAGCAGGTCCACGACCACCAGCACGGGCGGCGCGACCCGCCCGAGGCGCTCGAGCGGTCCGGCCGTGATCGAGAGGCAGTGCCCTGCCGAGATGGCGCTGTAGCAGGCGACCAGCAGCACGGCGCCGGCTGCGACGAGCAGCGACGGTGAGCCGCGCAACCCGGCGAGGGTGGTGGCGCCGAGGAGGGCCCTGGTGCCGAACCACCAGGCGGCGTCGCCCCTCAGGTTCCTCCAGCGGCTCAGCTGAGCGGCCGACGACACGCGTTCACAAGCATCCTTTTTACCCCGTTGTCGCGAAGCGCTCCCGGATCGGTCAAGATGTGCGCACAATGAGACGAGGCCACCAGATTTGCATCGGATCGATCGCGGCAGCAGCGATCCTTGCCTCCGGGTGCTCGGGCGCGAAGAAGCAGGCGCAGACACTGCCGGCCGGCGCCAACCAGGCTGCGTCCGAGGAGCTGCCGCTGTCCGTCGACTCGACGACCACGGTCCCCGTCACGCTGCCCACCACCGTGCC
>JBBRFU010000236.1:0-3767 GCA_038241315.1 Acidimicrobiales bacterium
GAAGGTGTGGTCGATGTCGAACGACAGCAGGCCGTTGTCGTCGGTGAGGCGGCCGGTGCGCTCGGCGCACACCACCACCTCGTCGCCGGGGACCTGGCTGAGGACCTGGTAGGGGCCGATGGCGTCGAGGACGGTGAGGCCAGGGTAGAGGCCGATGGCGATCTGCACGGGGTGCTCCTGGGGTTGCTGGTGGGTCGATGGATGCGATGGGGCGATGGGGCGGTGCCGGCGGTGGGGCGGACGTCAGGCCCGTTGGGCGAAGTGGCGGCGGTACTGGGCCGGCGTGGTGCCGACCCGGCGGGCGAAGGAGCGGTGCAGGGTCTCGGCGTGGCGGAGGCCGACGGCCCGGGCCACCACCGCCACCGTGTGGTCGGTGGTCTCGAGGAGGCGGCGGGCCGCCTCGACGCGGAGCTCCTCGACGTGGGCGGCCGGGGTGGTGCCGGTCTCCTGCTTGAAGGCGCGGGCGAAGCTGCGGGGGCTCATGCCGGCCCGGTCGGCCAGGCGGTCGACCGTCAGGTCCTCGGCCAGGTGGTCGGGCAGCCAGCGCTGCACCCCGGCGATGGCGGGGGCGCGAGCCACCTGGGCCCGGAGCGAGGCGCTGAACTGGGCCTGGCCCCCGGGACGGCGGGCGAACACGACCAGCCAGCCGGCCGCCTCGTGGGCCACCACCGGGCCGAGGTCGTCGTCGACCAGGGCCAGGGCCAGGTCGATGCCGGCCGTGACGCCGGCGGAGGTCCAGCGGTCGCGGTCGTGCACGTAGATCTGGTCGGGGAGGACCTCCACCTGGGAGCGCTGGGCCAGCAGGTCGCACGACGCCCAGTGGGTGGTGGCGCGGTAGCCGTCGAGCAGGCCGGCCGAGGCGAGGACCAGCGCACCGGTGCACACCGACGTGATCCGTCGGGCCCGGTCGGCGAGGGCGCGGACCGCGTCGAGGAGGTCCTCGTCGGTGCGGGCCAGACGGGTGCCCGTCCCCCCGACGACCACGAGGGTGTCGAGGCTGGGGACGGCCCGAGCCAGCGCATCGGGGTCGGTGAGGTCGAGGTCGGCCCCCACCGCGATGCCGCTGGAGGTGCGGATGCCGGCGCCGCCCGGGGTGGCGATGCGCACGTCGTAGCCCGCCCCGCCGTCCCGTGCGGAGAGGCGGGTGGCGGCGTCGAGGACGTCGGCCGGGCCGGCCAGGTCCAGGAGCTGGATGCCGTCGAAGGCGACGAGCACGACGCTGCGGGTCCGGGTCACCACCCCATCGTGGAGCCGCAGGGCCGTGGCGGCAATGACCAGTTCCTGACGATCCCTGCCGATCGCGGCCCGGCCGGCCGGGACGGAAGCACGGGCCGACCGCCGCGTGCGCCGTGCCATGCTGGCGCCATGACCGAGGCGACGCTGGACCAGCTGGGCGGGTGGTCGACGGTGCTCAACACCCTCACCGCCGGCCGCGACCTCGACGCCGAGCAGGCGTCGGCGGCCATGGCCGAGATCCTCGACGGCAACGCCACCTCGGCCCAGATCGCCGGCTTCATCGTGGCCCTCCGCATGAAGGGCGAGACCGTCACCGAGCTCACCGGCCTGGTGTCGGCGATGGTGGCGCGGGCCACGCCCGTGCACCTCGCCCGTCCCGACGGGGTGATCGACCTGGTGGGGACCGGCGGCGACCGCAGCCACAGCATCAACGTGTCCACCCTCGCCGCCCTCACCGTGGTGGGGGCCGGCGGCCGGGTGTGCAAGCACGGCAACCGGGCGGCCTCGTCCGCCTGCGGCACCGCCGACCTGCTCGAGGCCCTCGGCGTGGCCTTCGACCTCGGCCCGGACGGCGTGGCCCGCTGCGTCGACGTCGTCGACTTCGGCTTCTGCTTCGCCCCCCGCTTCCACGGCGCCATGCGCCACGCCGGCCCGACCCGCAAGGAGCTCGGCGTCCCCACCGTGTTCAACGTGCTGGGCCCGATGGCCAACCCCGCCCGCGTGCGGCGGCAGGTCACCGGCGTCGCCGACCCGTCCATGGCCGAGCGGATGGTGCAGGTGCTGGCCGACAACGGGGCCGAGCGGGCCCTGGTGGTCTACGGCCACGACGGCCTCGACGAGCTCACCATCACCACGACCTCCACGGTGCACGAGCTGCGCGACGGCGAGGTCCGGACCTACGAGGTCGACCCCGGCGCCCTCGGTCTCGCGGGCGGCACGCTCGACGACCTCCGGGGCGGCGACGCCACCACCAACGCCCGGCTGGCCCGAGCGGTGCTGGCGGGCAAACCGGGCCCACAGGGCGACATCGTGGTGCTCAACGCGGCGGCCGGCCTGGTGGCGGCCGGCCTGGTCGACGACCTCGCCGACGGCGTCGATGCCGCCCGCTCGTCCCTGGTCGACGGCAAGGCGGCCGCCGCCCTCGACGCCCTCGTGGCCGAGTCCCAGGCCGCCCGCGCCGCCGGGCTCTGAGCCGCACGACGACCGCCGAGCCGGGGTAGGAGCGGCCGCGATGTCGTCGACCACCAGCCTCCCCGACGCCGAGCGCCCCGACGCCGAGCGCCCCGACGCCGAGCTCCTCGACGACGCCGCCCGTCGGGTGGCGCTGCGCCGGATGAAGGTCGTCGCCACCGGCCTGCTGGTCCTGGCCGCGGTGGTGTTCGTGGTGGCCCGCACCTTCGACGGCGGCGTGGCCGGGTACGTGGAGGCCTTCGCCGAGGCCGCCATGGTCGGCGCGCTCGCCGACTGGTTCGCGGTGACCGCCCTGTTCCGCCACCCGCTCGGCCTGCCCATCCCGCACACCGCGATCATCAAGGAGCGCAAGGACGACATCGGCAAGGGCCTGGGCACGTTCGTCCAGGGCAACTTCCTGTCGGGCCCGGTGATCGCCGAGAAGATCCGCTCGGTGGGCGTGGCCGACCGCCTCGGCCAGTACCTGGCCGACCCCGAGAACGCCCGCAAGCTCGGCGACAACGCCGGCGACGCGGTGCAAGCCGCGGTCGAGGTGCTGCGAGACGAGGACGTGGCGCCGGTGGTGCACCAGATGGTGACGGACCGGGTGGCCGACATCCCGGCGGCCGCCCTGGCGTCCAAGGTGCTCGACGCCGCCATCGCCGACGGCCACCACCGAGTGGTGGTGGCCTCGCTGCTCGAGGCCACCACCACCTTCCTCGACCGCAACACCGACACCATCCGGCTGCTCGTGGAGAAGGAGTCGCCCTGGTGGGTGCCCGAGGCCGTCGACGACCGCATCGTCGCCCGCCTCACCGACGGCGGTCGCACCTTCCTCCAGGAGGTGGCCCGGGACCCGGACCACGACGTCCGCCTCCAGATCGACGACCGGGTGGCCGAGCTGGTGATCAAGCTGCGCACGTCGCCCGAGATGGAGGCCCGGGGCGAGGAGCTGAAGGCCCAGCTGCTCGCCCACCCGGCGCTGCTCGCCTGGACCTCGACGCTCTGGGCCGACCTCAAGGGCTCGCTCGTCACCGCCAGCGCCGACCCGGACAGCGAGCTCCGCGCCCGGCTCCAGGACGGCATCGTCCGCATGGGCCGCAGCCTCCAGACCGACGCCGAGCTCCGGGCCAAGATCGACGCGTGGGTGGAGCGGACCGTGCTCTACGTGCTCGACCAGTACCGCGACGAGGTGGCCGACCTGATCTCGGGCACCGTGGCCCGCTGGGACGCCGACGACGCCAGCCGCCGCATCGAGCTGCAGGTCGGCCGCGACCTCCAGTTCATCCGCATCAACGGCACCGTGGTGGGCGGCCTGGTGGGCGTCGCCATCCACTTCCTCACCACGACCTTCTAGGCCG
>JBBRFU010000237.1:0-3705 GCA_038241315.1 Acidimicrobiales bacterium
CAATCGCTGCGGCGGTTCAAGGACGACGTCCGTGAGGTGAAGTCGGGCTTCGAGTGCGGCATCGGCCTCACCGACTTCCAGGACCTCAAGGCCGGCGACGTCATCGAGACCTTCGAGGAGCGCGAGATCCCGAGGACGTGATCGGTGTCCCTCCCGCCCCACCGGCGAGAGCGGGCGATGACGCCCCCTGATCAGCAGGCGATGCCCGGGCCCTCGGCCCGGGCATCGTCGGTTCCGGGCAGTAGCTTGGGACCCCATGGCCTCGCTGCGGTTCTCGTTCGGCACGATGGGCTCGGGCAAGTCCACCCTCGCCCTGCAGATCCACCACAACCTGTCGTCGCGGGGCCTCCGGGGCCTGCTGTGCACCCGCCTCGACCGTGAGGGCGCCCGGGTGTCGAGCCGGCTGGGCGTGTCGGCCGATGCGGTCGACGTCGGCGCCGAGGTCGACCTCTACGAGCTCGTCGAGCGCCACGACGGCCATCGCGGGGGCGTGCGCTACCTGGTCTGCGACGAGGCCCAGTTCTACGAGCCCGCCCAGGTGGACCAGCTGGCGCGGGTGGTCGACGAGCTGGGGGTCGACGTCCACGCCTTCGGCCTGCTCACCGATTTCCGGGGCCGGCTCTTCGCGGGCACGGCCCGCTTCCTGGAGGTGGCCGACGAGCGCTGCGAGCTCCACGTCGAGGCCCGCTGCTGGTGCGGCGCCCGCGCCACCCACAACGCCCGGCTGCTGGGCGGCACCCAGGTGTACGACGGCGACGTGGTGATGGTGGGCGACGTGGCGTCCGATGCCGAGGTGTCCTACGAGCTGCTCTGCCGGCGCCACTGGCTGGCGGGGGAGACCGGCCGCCTCGACCCGGCCGACGTCGCCGCGCTCTCGGGTCGGTGGCCACCCCCCATCGGGTGAATCACGGCGAGGGGCACGGGTAGGGGCCAGCCCATGGCCACCACCGACCAGACCCCGACCGACCTCGACCAGCTCGCCCCCGACGTCCGACCGGTCGTGGAGCGGGCGACCACGATCGTGGTCCCCGTCGACGACGGCGGCGACGAGGCGCTGGTCCGGGCCCGCCGGGCGGCCATCGCGGTGGCCGGCCTGGCGGGCGCCAAGCTGGTGCTGCTCGACCGGTCCGACACCACCTACGCCGACACCCCGCGGATCAACGAGCTCGACCGCGACGCGGTGGCCGCGCTCGACCGGCCCTACCTGTTGGCGGGCATCGACGAGGCCGACGCGGCGGGCGTCCACGCCACGGCCTTCCAGCACTCGCTGCCCGGCGACGAGGCGCTCACCGACGCCGTGGAGCAGGTGGGCGCCGACCTCGTGGTGGTGCCCGCCGGGCTCGACTCGCCCGGGCTGTTCGCTCGCCTGAAGGGCGGCGATGCCGAGGACCGGGCCGTGCAGGCGGCCCCATCGGGCGTGGCCGTGCTCGCGGTGGCCGAGGACGGCACGCTCACCCTGGCCACCTGAGCCGGCTCGCCGCGGCGCCCGACGGGGCCGCGTCCCGCAGCTCGGGATCTCTCCGGCGCGCCGCGCCTCGGTAGGCTCGTCGAGCTGTGTACGCCAGCGTCCTGGTCGTCGACCTCCACCTCCCGCTCCCCGGCTCCCTGAAGGAGAAGCGGGCGATCATCACCCCCATCCTCGAGGGCGCTCGCCGTCGGCACCGGGTGGCGGTGTCGGAGGTCGGTCACCAAGACGAGCGGCGCCGCAGCGAGCTGGCCTTCGCCACGGTGGCGTCCAGTGAGACCCAGGCCCGGGAGGTCCTCGACGCGGTGGAGCGGTTCGTCTGGACGTTCCCCGAGGTCGAGGTGGTCGAATCCTGGCGCCGATGGGCCGACGACGAGGAGGACCGCTGATGAAGAAGCGACCCACGGCGCGGGACTATCCCCGCACCGCACGCCTGAACACGCTCGTGCGCGAGATCGTGGCCGACGAGCTGGAGCGCATCGACGACGAGCGGCTGGAGCTGGTGACGCTCACCTCGGTGGTCGTCGACGGCGACCTGGCGCGCGCCGTCGTCTACTACGACCACTCGCGTGGCGAGGAGGCCGACGAGGAGGTCGCCGCAGCCTTCGCCGAGCAGCGCAAGCGCCTCCAGGGAGCGGTCGGCCGCCAGACCACCTTCAAGCGCACGCCCGAGCTGCGCTTCGAGACCGATGGCGTCCTGCGCGACGCGCTCAAGATCGAGGAGGTCCTCCGGGGGCTCAGCACCGAGCCGCCCGTGCCACCCGTGGACTCGGTCCCGCCCGACGCCGAGGTGCCGTGAGCCCGGCCCGGCCGGTCGGTCCCGCCGAGCCGGCCCGCTGATGGCGCGCCGCCCCCACACCGGGCCCGACGGGCTCGTGGTGGTCGACAAGCCGGCCGGCTGGACCAGCCACGACGTGGTGGCCAAGAGCCGTGGTCTGCTCGGCACGCGCAAGGTCGGCCACGCCGGCACGCTCGACCCCGACGCCACGGGCGTGCTGCTGCTCGGCGTCGGCAAGGCCACCAAGCTCCTCCGCTTCCTCTCGCCGCTGGGCAAGTCCTACGTGGGTGAGGTGGCGCTCGGCACCGAGACCTCCACGCTCGACGCCGCCGGCGAGGTCACCGCCACCCACGAGATGGGCCACGTCACGCTCGCCGACGTGCGGGCCGCGGCGCTCGCCTTCGTGGGCCCCATCGAGCAGATCCCGCCGATGGTGTCGGCGGTGAAGATCGACGGCCGACGCCTCCACGAGCTGGCCCGGCAGGGGATCGAGGTCGAGCGACCGCCTCGCCCCGTCACCATCCACTCGTTGGAGGTGCTCCCCGGGCCACCCGATGAGCCGCACGTGTTCACGCTGGCGGTGTCGTGCTCGTCGGGCACCTACATCCGCACCCTGGCCGCCGACATCGGCACGGCGCTGGGCGGCGGGGCCCACCTCCGGCTGCTCCGCCGCACGTCGGTGGGCCCGTTCACGCTCGACGACGCGGTGCCGCTGGAGGCCGTCGACCCCGACCGGGTCCGCCCGATGGTGGAGGCGGTCCGCCACCTCGACGCCACCACGGTCGACGAGGCCGGGCGGGAGGCGGTGCAGGTCGGCAAGGTCCTCGAGCAGGCCGAGCTGGGGGTCACCGGCGCGGGCCCGTGGGCCGTGCTGGGGCCCGACGGCGCGCTGCTGGCTGTCTACGAGCCCTTCCGCGGCACCACCGCCAAGCCCTCGCTGGTGATCCCCGCCTGATCAGCCCTCGATGATGACCACGATCTGGTGCCAACCCGACGCACCGTCGGGGAAGGGCTTGGCCCGCTCCTCGGTCTGGGTCTTGCCCTCGCCGTCGACGGCCCGGGCCGCGATCTCGTGCCGCCCGGGCGAGGCCTCCCAGGCGTAGGTCCACTGCCGCCACGTGACGGCGGAGTCCTCCACGGCGAGCTCGGCCTCCTCCCAGGGGCCGTCGTCGATGCGCACCTCCACCCGCTCGATCCCACGGGTCTGGGCCCAGGCCACGCCGCCGACGGCCACCGTGCCCGCCGGCGCCTTGCCCAGGCCCTTCGGCGTGTCGATGCGGGCCATGGTCTTGATCGGGCCCTCGGCGGCCCAGTCGCGCTCGACCCAGTACTGGTCGAAGTCGGCGAAGGTGGTGAGCTCGATCTCGGTGAGCCACTTGGTGGCCGACACGAACCCGTAGAGGCCGGGCACGATCAGCCGGGCCGGGAAGCCGTGGGCGAGCGGCAGGGGCTCACCGTTCAT
>JBBRFU010000238.1:0-3677 GCA_038241315.1 Acidimicrobiales bacterium
GTCTGCGCCCCGAGGTGACCATGGGTCAGCAGGGCCGGGAGACCACGAGACCGGACCGCTCGGCAACGGCGAGTCTGCGGCTGGCGGCGTCGGCGTGCCGGCCGGGCCGACGCGCCGCTGCGAGATCATCGGCGTCGGGCCCGTGCCGGTGGAGACCATCCGGCGGCTGCTGTGCGAAGGCGACGTGTGCCGCGTCGTCACCTCCGGCCCCTCGGCCCCGCTCGACGTCGGCCGCACGCACCGCCTGGCTACCGCCGATCAGTGGCGGGCGCTGATCGCGGTATCGGGAGGGACCTGCGAGTTCGGGGCGTGCGAGACCCCCGCCACCCGCTGCCACGTCCACCACATCAGACCCTGGGAAGCAGGCGGCCCCACCGACCTCGCCAACGAGATGCTCGTCTGCAACCACCACCACCGATGCCTTCACGAAGGCGGGTTCACGGCGAGACGGACACGCGACGGCGTCGAGATCCGAAGACCAGACGGCACCCTCCTCGACACCCCCTTCCACACCCGCATCGCCTGATCCCAGGCGCCCACCGAAGCCCCAGCGCGCCCTCGTGGCCCGCTGGGGCTCCGACGCGCCCGAGGTCGGCGGCCCGGCGGCCCGGCGGCGTCGACCCGTCCTGTCACCATGGGGCGGTGGAGCGGATCGCCGTCATCGGCACGAGCGGGTCGGGCAAGACCACGCTCGCCCGTCAGCTGGCCGCCCGGCTCGACCTCCCCCACCTCGAGCTCGATGCCGTGTTCCACCAGCCGGGCTGGACCCCGCTGCCCGACGACGAGTTCCGGGCCGAGGTCGCGGCCTTCTGCGCGGGCGACCGTTGGGTCACGTGCGGGAAGTACGCGGCCGTCCGCCCGATCCTGTTCGAGCGGGCGGACACCATCGTGTGCCTCGACCACCACCGGGTGCGCCAGACCGCCCGGGTGGCGCGCCGCACCATCCGGCGGGCCCTCACCCGGGAGGAGCTGTGGAACGGGAACCGCGAGAGCGTCCGCAACCTCTGGCCCCTCGGCGACCCGGACCGGAGCATGGTCCGGTGGACCTGGGAGAACGTGCCCCGGGCCCGGGCGCTGTTCGATCGCCTCGAGGCCGACCCGCCGGGCCCGCACGTGCGGGTGGTGCGCCTCCGCGGCTGGCGGGAGGTGCGCCGCTTCCTCGACGACGCCACTTGACCCGCCGGTCAAGATTCGTGAGTACGCTCGGTCCTCATGAAGACCCGACTGACCGAGATCCTCGACATCGAGCACCCCGTGATGCTCGCCGGCATGGGCGGCGTCTCGTACCACGCCCTGGTCACGGCGGTCTCCGAGGCCGGCGGCTTCGGCTGCCTGGGTGCCTCGGCCATGGGCTACGACGTCATGGTCGACGAGGTGAAGAAGGTCCGGGCCGCCACCGACAAGCCCTTCGGCGTCGACCTCCTCACCGCCGCCCCCGGCGACATGAGCCGCTCGGTGGAGGCCATGGCCGACCACGGCGCCACCGTGTTCGTGGCCGGGCTCGGGGTGCCGCGTGACGTGGTCGACCTCTGCCACCGCCGCAACCTGCTGGTGGTCAACATGTGCGGCAAGGTGCGCCACGCCATCGCCGCCGTGGAGGCCGGGTGCGACATCGTGGTGGCCCAGGGCACCGAGGCCGGCGGCCACACCGGCCAGATCGCCACCTTCGCCCTGCTCCCCCAGGTGGTCGACGCCGTGGGCGATCGGGTGCCCGTGGTGGCGGCCGGTGGCATCAACGACGGACGGGGCCTGGCCGCCGCCTTGGCCCTGGGCGCCGACGGCATCTGGGTGGGCACCCGCTTCATCGCCACCCCCGAGGCCCGCTCGGTGGTCGGCTACAAGGACAAGATCCTGGCCATGCACGAGGACGACACGGTGGTCACCCGGGCCTTCACCGGCAAGACCTGCCGGGTGATCCGCAACGACTACACCAACGCCTTCGACGCCGCCGGCGGCGTCGCCGAGCCATGCCCCGGCCAGTTCATCAAGTCGGTCCAGGACGGCGCCAACCACCTCGGCGGCGACGAGCACACCGAGGGCGTCGACCCCGCGGTCGAGTTCATGCCTGCCGGCCAGGGCGCCGGCGCCATCCACGAGCTCGTCCCCGCCGCCGAGCTGGTGGCCCGCTTCATGGCCGAGGCCGACGCCGCGCTCAACCGGGTCAACGCCTACGCCTGACCGGCCTGGCCCCGCCGCCCGGGTGCCGGGAGGGCGCCGAGCGCCAGGTCCGGATCTCGCTGTCGGGTTGGCGGGCGACGGCCGTAGGTTGCCCGGGTGAGCCCGCGCATCCACGATCCCGAGCGTGTCGGACCGGCCGCTCCGGCCGTGCCGACTGCACCGCGGCGGCTGATCAGCACGGCGGAGGGCACGAGCAGCCACCCGTTCACCCCGACCGACTGGGGGTTGCTGCTCATCCCGTCGGTGGTCTGGGGCGCGTCGTTCCTGCTCATCGCCGAGGGCCTGGAGGCGTTCGAGCCGGGCCTGGTGACGCTGCTGCGCATCGTGTTCGGGTTCGTGGCCCTGGGCGTCCTGCCGGCGGCACGCCGGGTGGGCATCGAGCGAGACGACTGGCCCCGCATCGCCCTGGTGGGGGTGGTCTGGATCGCCTTCCCCATGACCATGTTCCCGCTGGCCGAGCAGTGGATCTCCTCGTCGGTCACCGGGATGCTGAACGGCTCCATGCCGATCTTCTCGGCCGCGGTCGCCGGGCTCCTGCTGCGGCGGCTGCCGGGCCGCAGCCAGCTCCTCGGCCTGGCCGTGGGCTTCGCCGGGGTGGTGGCCATCAGCCTGCCGTCGATGCAGGGAGGCTCCCGCACCGCACTGGGCGCCTCGCTGGTGGTGCTGGCCATGGTGTCCTACGGGTTCGCCACCAACCTGGTGGTGCCGCTCCAGCAGCGCTACGGCACGGTGCCGGTGATCTGGCGGGCCCAGGCCGTGGCCATCGTGCTCACCGCGCCGTTCGGCCTGGCCGGCGTCGGCGGCTCGCGCTTCGCCTGGTCGCCGTTCCTCGCCGTCCTGGTGCTCGGGGCGGTGGGCACGGGCGTGGCCTTCATCGCCGCCGGCACCCTCATGGGCCGGGTGGGCGCCACCCGCGGATCGGTGCTGGCCTACCTCATCCCGGTGGTGGCGCTCGTGCTCGGGGTGGTGTTCCGGGACGAGACCGTGGAGCTGATCGCGCTCGTGGGGCTGGCCCTCGTGCTGGCCGGCGCCTTCCTCACCACCCGCGCCGGGCGCTGTCCAGCCGGTCCGCCGGTGGCCGGCCACCGCGTCGACCGGTGCGCCTCCCCGGCGCGAGACTGACGGCCATGAGCCACGTGGACGTCGACCTCGACGAACGGACCGATCTCCGCACCACCGAGGACGGCGATCACGAGAAGTTCGCCCACGTGGTGGTGCCGGCCTCGGCGGTCACCGAGGCCTACATCACCGGCACCCCGGTCACCGCCCTGTGCGGCAAGACCTGGGTGCCCACCCGGGACCCCGGCCGCTACCCGGTCTGCCCCACGTGCAAGGAGATCCTGGAGATGGCTCGGGCCATGAAGGGCGGCGGCGGGGGATCCGCTCCCGGCTGAGCTGACATGGATTCCTGAGGGGCTTGCCGTCGGGGCCCAGAGGTGCCTGAAGGGAACCTCGATCAGCTCGAGGGCCCGGCGTCCAGCGCCCGTCACCGCTCGACG
>JBBRFU010000239.1:0-3636 GCA_038241315.1 Acidimicrobiales bacterium
GGCGACCACGCAGGTCTCGGCGGGCTCGACGGCGCCGGCCACCGTGGCCACGGCGCCGTCGGGGGTGGCGATCACCAGCAGGTCGACGCCGGCGGCGGCGCCGGCGAACGACGGGGCGTCGTCGCGGCCGAGCACGCCGGCGACGCGCCAGCCGGCCTTCTCGAGGCCTCGTGCGAAGGAGTGCCCGGCGCGACCCGGGCCGATGACGCGAACTGCCTTGGCAGCCACCAGCTTGTTCTTCTTTCGACGTTCCAGCCCCGGTCGCCCGGGTGCCGTTCGTACGCCTAGATCGTACCCACGCGGCGCACGCCTCTGCCAAGCCGCTCGAGGTCTTCGGTCACCAGCTCGGGGGCCAGGTCGCGGAGCGGCTCGAGCACGAAGCGCCGCTCCCGCATCCGGGGGTGCGGGATCTGCAGGTCGGGGTCGCCCACGGTCACCCCGTCGACCAGGAGGATGTCGACGTCGAGGGTGCGGGGCCCCCAACGCTCGTGGCGCACCCGCTCGGCCGCCGTCTCCAGGCGGTGGCAGATGCCCAGGAGCTGGCGGGGCTTGAGCTCGGTGTCGAGCTCGACGACGCAGTTGAGGTACGGCTCCTGGCCGGCGGGGCCGCCGACGGGGTCGGTCTCGTAGACGGGGGACACGGCGACGACGTCGGGCAACGACGCCACCGCCTCGCGCAGCAGCTTCCAGCGGTCGCCCTGGTTGGAGCCAAGACCCAGGAAGACCCGGCTCACGACGAGGCCGAATCCCGGTCGCGGTGGATCGTCACGCCGGCGCTGGCCAGGTCGACGGGCACCGGGGGGCGCACCTTGGTGACCGTCACCGTGACCGCCTCGATCCGCTCGTCGAGACCGAGCACGACCTCGGCGATGCGGCCGCCGAGGCGCTCGAGGAGGGCGAAGTGCTCCTCGCGGACGATCCGCTCGACGGTGCCCGAGACCTCGCCGTAGTCGACGGTGTCGGCCAGGTCGTCGGACCGCGACGCCGCCGCCAGGTCGACGGCCAGCACCAGGTCGACCTCGAAGGGCTGCGCCCGCGTCTGCTCCTCGGCCAGCACCCCGTGGGTGCCGACGACCCGCAGCCCGCTCAGCCAGATCTCGTCCACGGCGGCCTACAGGCCGGCGGCGATGGCGACGAGCTCGCGCCCGGCCGGGCCCATCTGGCGGTGGAGGATCTGCTCGACGACGGTGACCGCGTGGGGGCCGGTGTCGATCGCCCGGGTCGCCAGCAGGTAGCCGGCGACGACGCCCATGATCCGGTCGCCGAGCTCCTCCTGGTGCAGCAGGACCTTCTCGCCGGCGGCCAGGAACCCGTGGATGGCCGTGAACAGCTCGACCAGCGCCGCCTTGTTGTCGGTGCCCGCCCCGAACGGGAAGTGCGACCACGGCAGCCCGAGCTCGTCGTAGGCCACGAGGTTGTGGGGCGACGGCAGCAGCGACACCACGCGGGTGAAGCCCTGGTTGCGGAGCCAGAGGATCTCCTCGTGGCGGCGCACCTTGCGGTGGTTGCGGGCGTAGCCGCCCGGGCGCTCGCTCACCGCCAGCTGGTCCTTCAGCACCCAGGCGAAGTTGCGGGGCTCGATCCCCCGCTCCCACTTGCCCCTCACGCCGGCCCCCCGCCGACGATGCGGGCGGCGTGCACGGTCTCGCGCACGTCGTGCACCCGCACCATGCCGGCGCCGGCGTCCATGGCCGCCACCGCCGTGGCCAGGCTGCCCTCGAGGGCGTCGGCCGGACCCGCGGCGCCGGTGAGCTGCTGCACGAACCGCTTGCGGGAGGTACCCACGAGCACCGGGAACCCGGTCTCGACGAGCACGCCGAGGTGCTTCAGGAGCGACAGGTTGTGGGCGGACGTCTTGCCGAACCCGATGCCCGGATCGATCCAGACCTCGGCCACGCCGGCGGCCCGGGCGGCGCCCGCCCGCTCGGCCAGGAAGGCGGCGACCTCGGCCACGACGTCGTCGTAGGTGGGGTTGGCCTGCATCGTCTGGGGCTCGCCCTGCATGTGCATGGCGCAGTACCCGACGCCGGCGCCGGCGGCCACCGCCCACAGCTCGGGCGAAGCCGACACGTCGTTCACCAGCGTGGCCCCGGCAGCCACCGCAGCCTCGGCCACGCCGGCGTGCCGGGTGTCGATCGAGACCCGGCCGTGGGGCGCCAGCGCCTCGATCACCGGGAGCACCCGGCGCCGTTCCTCGTCCTCGGAGACGGGTTCGGCCCCGGGCCGGGTGGACTCGCCGCCCACGTCGACCACGTCGGCGCCCTCGGCGAACAGCTCGAGGCCGTGGGCGATCGCCGCGTCAGCGTCGAGCCACCGCCCACCGTCCGAGAAGGAGTCGGGCGTCACGTTCACCACGCCCATCACCAGGGTCACGGTGCCGGAGGTTACCGGTCCGAATGGACCCCTCAGCGACCGTGGATGAACGCCATGGCCTCGGCCCGGGTGCGGGCGTCGTCGCGGAAGAGCCCCCGGACGGCCGAGGTGACGGTGACCGCGCCCGGCTTGTTGACCCCCCGCATCGACATGCAGAGGTGCTCGGCCTCGAGCACCACGAGCACGCCGCGGGGCTCGAGCACCCGCATCATCGTGTCCGCGACCTGGGAGGTGATCCGCTCCTGCACCTGGGGCCGCTTGGCGTATCCCTCGACCAGGCGGGCCAGCTTGGAGATGCCGGTGATGCGCCCGTCGGCGTTCGGGATGTAGGCGACGTGGGCCTTCCCGATGAACGGGACGAGGTGGTGTTCGCAGAGGGAGTGGAACGGGATGTCCTTGACCAGGATCATCTCGTCGTGGTCGGCCTCGAAGGTGACGTTGAGGACGGCCCCGGGGTCGGTGCCCAGGCCGGCGAAGATCTCGCCGAACATCCGGGCCACGCGCGCCGGCGTGTTCTGGAGACCGTCGCGGTCGGGGTCCTCGCCCACCGCGGCCAGCAGCTCGCGTACCGCGGCCTCGACCCGGGCCGCATCGACCGCCATGTCCGTCAGGTCCCGAAGGCGGGCTTGCGAGACGGCGTGCGGGGCGCCCGCGCCGGCTTGGCCGAATCGTCGGCCGCGGCCGCCTTGCGGGGGGCCTTGGCCCGACCGCGGGTGCTCTTGGCCGGCGCGTCGGGTGCCGCGGCGGACTCCCGGCCGTGCCAGGGCTCGAGGTGGCCCATGATGTCGGCCAGCTCGGGGGTGTCGAGGGTCTCCTTCTCGACCAGCTCATCGGCCAGGCGGTCGAGGACGGCGCGGTGGGCCGACAGGATCGCCCGGGCCTCCTCGTGGGCCTCGTCGATCAGCACCCGGACCTCGGCGTCGATACGGGCGGCCACCTCGTCGGAGTAGTTGGCCTGGTGGCCGTAGTCGCGGCCGAGGAAGACCTCGCCCTGCTTCTGGCCGAGCTGCTGCGG
The DNA here is from genome assembly GCA_038241315.1 of Acidimicrobiales bacterium. Classification (GTDB taxonomy): domain Bacteria; phylum Actinomycetota; class Acidimicrobiia; order Acidimicrobiales; family Iamiaceae; genus Aquihabitans. The sequence goes on from JBBRFU010000239.1 coordinate 3,389, forward strand.
GCCGAGCAGGTCGCTCATCCCGTACTCGGTGACCATGGCCCGGGCGATCTGGCTGCACTTCTCGATGTCGTTCTGGGCGCCGGTCGTCGGGTCGGCGAAGATCAGCTCCTCGGCGGTGCGCCCTCCGAGGAGCATCGCCAGCTGGGCCCGCAGCTCGGAGCGGGTGACGAGGTACTTGTCCTCGGTCGGGAGGGCGAGGGTCCAACCCAGGGCCCGGCCGCGGGCGACGATCGAGACCTTGTGGATGG
>JBBRFU010000240.1:0-3635 GCA_038241315.1 Acidimicrobiales bacterium
GTAGCGCTTCTCGCCGTCGAGGTAGTGGAGCAGGGCGATGCGGCAGTTGCGGTTGGGGTCGTACTCGATGGCCGCGACCTTGGCCGGCACGCCGTCCTTGGTGCGACGGAAGTCGACCAGGCGGTACTGCTGCTTGTGGCCACCACCCTTGTGGCGGGCGGTCTTGCGGCCGTAGGAGTTCCGGCCGCCGGTGTTGGTCTTGTACGACAGCAGCGACTTCTCGGGCGTCGACTTGGTGATGTCGGCGAAGTCGGAGACGGTCTGGAACCGACGACCGGGGCTGGTGGGCTTGCGCTTGCGAAGGGCCATCGGGCTCAGGCCTCCTTGAAGAGGTCGATCGAGTCACCCTCGGCGAGGGTGACGATCGCCCGCTTGCGATCGGGGCGGCTGCCGGCCTTGCCGGTGCGGCGGTTGCGGGTGGACTTGCCCTTGCGGTTGAGCGTGTTCACGTTGGCGACCTTCACGTTGAAGATGGCCTCGATGGCGCTGCGGATCTCGGGCTTGGCGGCGTCGGGGTGGACGAGGAACGTGTAGACGTTCTGCTCGATGAGCTGGTAGCTCTTCTCCGACACCACGGGGGCGATGATGACGTCGCGGGGGTCCTTCACTGGCCCTCCTCCTGGCTGGCGGCCGGCGCGGGCGCCGAGGTGGGCAGGGTGGCCTGGGTGAAGACCACGTAGTCGCTGACGAGCACGTCGTAGGCGTTGAGCTCGCCGGTGGAGATCACGTGGACCTCGGGGAGGTTCCGGAAGGAGCGGGCGGCGACGGCGTCGGTGCGGTCGAGGACCACGAGGGCCCGACCGGTGACGCCCAGGTCCACCAGTGCCTGGCGGGCGCTCTTGGTGCTGGGGGCGTCCCAGTTCCAGGCGTCGACCACGAGGACCTTGCCGTCGGCGGCACGGTCGGACAGGGCCGAGCGCAGCGCGAGGCGCACCATCTTCTTGGGGGTCTTCTGCACGTAGGAGCGGGGCTTGGGGCCGAGGGCCACGCCGCCACCACGCCAGATCGGCGACCGGCTGGAGCCGGCACGGGCGCGGCCCGTGCCCTTCTGGGCCCACGGCTTGGCGCCGCCGCCCCGGCTCTCGGAGCGGGTCTTGGTGGACTGGGTGCCCGAGCGACGGGCGGCGAGCTGGGCGGTGACCACCTGGGCCATCACCGAGACGTTGGGCTCGAGGCCGAAGACGGCCTGGTCGAGCTCGACGGTGCCGGCCTTCTGGCCAGCGGGGCTGGGCACGTCGACGCTGCTCACTTGGCACCACCCTTCACGGCGTTGCGGATCAGGACCAGGCCGCCCTTGGGCCCGGGCACCGCGCCCTTGACCAGCAGCAGGTTGCGCTCGGCGTCGGACGACACGATGGTCAGGTTCAGCGTGGTGACCTTCTCGCCACCCATGCGACCGGCCATGCGCTGGCCCTTGAACACCCGAGCGGGGGTGGCGCACTGGCCGATGGCGCCGGGTGCCCGGTGCACGCGGTGGGCGCCGTGGCTGGCGCGCTGGCCGGCGAAGCCGTGGCGCTTCATGACGCCGGCGAAGCCCTTGCCCTTGCTCACGGCCGTGACGTCGATGAGCTCGCCGTCGACCAGCTCGTTGACGCTGATCTCCTGGCCGATCTCGTAGCCCGACACGTCGTCGAGGCGGAGCTCCACGAGGCGGGTGCCGGGGTCGACCCCGGCCTTGGTGTACTGGCCGGCGACGGGCTTGGTGAGCTTCGAGGCCTTCTTGTGGCCGAAGGTCACCTGGAGGGCGCTGTAGCCATCCTTCTCGGGGGTGCGGATCTGCACGATCCGGACGGGCTCGACCTGCAGGACGGTCACCGGGATCATCCGGTTCTGGTCGTCCCAGATCTGCGTCATGCCGACCTTCTGGCCGACGATTGCTTTGGTTGCCATCAGATGCGTCTTCCTGGTCGCGGAGGAACGGGGCCCGTTCACGCGGACGCTCCGCTCGGGAAGTCCCGGCGGAGCGCCTGTTCGGATGTGCCGTGGGGTACCTGCGGACAGGCCGACACGGACGTCGGTTTCGGAGAGATTCCAAACGCTCGCCATCCGGTCCGCAGACCAGGGGGCGACGAGTTGGAGACCTTAGCCGCGTCCTCGGATCGACACCAACCCCGGCCATGCCGGGGGACGGGCCCGGCGCACCCGCCGGGACCGTCGGGCCTCTGCGTCAGCGTAGGGGGCGGGTGGCGGCTCGTCCGGGACCCCTGCGGTGCCGCCGTAGCCTGGCCGCGCCGCAGGTCGTGCCAAGGAGGCGCCGTGAGGGAGATCGTCGAGGAGATCGCCGCGTGGCGAGGCGCCGGGCACCGGGTGGCCCTGGCCCGCGTGGTGGACCTGGAGGGATCGGGCCCCCGGGGGCCCGGGGCCGCCATGGCGGTCCGCGACGACGGCCGGGTGGCCGGCTCGGTCTCCGGTGGCTGCGTGGAGGGCGCGGTGGTCGGCGAGGCCCTCGAGGTGCTCGCCACCGACGGCCCGGGGCGCCTGGTGGCCTTCGGCTACGGCGACGACGAGGCCTTCGCGGTGGGCCTCACCTGTGGCGGGACCATCCACCTCTTCGTGGAGGCGGTGGACTGGTGACCCTGTTCGAGGCCCTGCGGGCCGCCCTCGCCGACGACCGGCCGGTGGCCCTGGCCACGGTGGTCCACGGCCCCCACCTCGGCGCCAAGCTCCTGGTGGCTCCGGACCACCCGCCGCTCGGGACGTTGGGTGATCCCGAGCTCGACCGGGTGGTGGCCCGCGATGCGCTGGGCGAGCTCGGCGCGGGCCGCTCCGGCACCCGCCACTACGGGCCCCGGGGCCAGGCCAACGAGCGGGACGTGGCCGTGTTCGTGGAGACCCACGCCCGACCGCCCCGGATGGTCATCTTCGGCGCGGTCGACTTCACCGCCGCGCTGTGCCGGGTGGCGAAGGTGCTCGGCTACCACGTCACGGTCTGCGATGCCCGGGCGGTGTTCGCCACCCGGGACCGGTTCCCATCGGCCGACGAGGTGGTGGTGGGCTGGCCCCAGCGCCTGCTCGACCGGGTCGGCCCCGACCTGGGCGCCGGCGATGCCGTGTGCGTCCTCACCCACGATCCCAGGTTCGACGTGCCGGCCATCGTCGGCGCCCTCGCCACCGGGGTCGGCTACCTGGGCGTCATGGGCAGCCGGAGCACTCACGAGCGGCGCCTCGCCCGGCTGGCCGACGAGGGCGTGACCGACCCGGCCGACCTGGACCGGGTCCGGGCCCCCATCGGCCTCGACCTGGGGGGACGCACCCCCGAGGAGACGGCGGTGGCCATCTGCGCCGAGATCATCGCCGTCCGCACCGGCCACGACGGCCGCCCGCTCCACGCCACCGACGGACCGATCCACTCCTGACGCCACCGCCGAGCACGCCCCCACCGGCTCCCACGGGCCCACGGTCGGGTCGCCCCACCGGCTCGACGACGACCGGTCCCGTCCGGCGGCTGGTGCCGGGCGCGACGAAGGGGCGCCGGAGCGCCCCCTCGTCGACTGCCTCTGGTGGCCCGTGGGCCCGGGATCAGACCTGCTGGATCTTGATCTCGATGTCGACACCGGCCGGGAGGTCGAGCCGCTGCAGCGAATCGACCGTCTTCGGCGTGGGATCGACGATGTCGAGCAACCGCTTGTGGACCC
>JBBRFU010000241.1:0-3627 GCA_038241315.1 Acidimicrobiales bacterium
GCTGGAGGCGGCGGGGGGAATCGAACCCCCGTACAGGGATTTGCAGTCCCTTGCCTAAGCCACTCGGCCACGCCGCCAGGCCGGGTCACCTTAGCGGACGGCCCCGAGCGCCCCGGCGGGGGTTGGGGCGACCGTCCAGCGGCCGGGGGATCAGCGCCGGGTGGCGCGGCGCAGGGCGTGGAGCGTGGCGGCGAGGTCGTCGTCGTCGTTCCAGCCGTGGGGGGAGAACCGCACGTTGCCGTGCCAGGCGGCGGCCACGACGCCGTGGGCCACGAGGCGGTCGACCAGCTCGTCGGCGTCGAGGTGGTCGAAGCGGGCGACCACCAGCGCCGAACGGGCGGACGGGGTGCGGTCCGACACCACGGTGGCCCCGAGGTCCGTGAGGCCCTCGACCAGGCGGTCGCACCAGGCGTCCACGTGGGCCCACACGGCCCCGATGCCCGCACCCGCGAGCAGGTCTGCCGATGCGCCGAGCCCGCCGATGCCCCCCAGGTTGCGGGTGCCCCCCTCGAACCGGCGAGCCGTGGGGTCGGCGCCCAGGTCGAGCACGTGGCGCCCGTCGGGCCCGGTGACGATCGAGCTCCATCCCGGGGCGTGCAACCGCAGGTCCGAGCGGAGCGCGGCCGAGGTGTGGAGCAGGCCGACCCCCTCCGGGCCGAGCAGCCACTTCTGGCCACCGGCCACCGAGGCGTCGACGCCCCAGGCCCGCACGTCGATGGGCACCACCCCGAGGCCCTGGATCACGTCGGCCACCACGAGGGCGCCGTGGGCGTGGGCCAGGGTGGCGAGGGCGGCGAGGTCGTGGCGCCAGCCGGTGGCGTGGTGCACCCACGCCACCACCACCGCCCGGACCGATCCGCCCCCGGCCACGAGCGCCTCCTCGAAGCGCTCGAGGGGCACGGCCCCGGAGGGTGCGTCGGCCGTGACCCGCACCACCTCCACGCCGAGGTCGCCGAGCGCGTCCCAGGGGCCGACCGTCAGCGGGTGGTCCCGGTCGACCACCACGACGCGGTCGCCCGAGGACCAGCGGAGCCCGCTGGCCACCAGGGCGAGGCCCTCGGTGGTGGAGCGCACGAAGGCCAGGTCGTCGGTGTCGGCGCCCAGGAGGTCGGCGCAGGTGCGCCGCACCGCCTCCACCCGATCGACCCGCCGGCGTTGACCGGTGGAGCCCAGCACGGTGGCGGCCGAGGCGTCGCGGGCGAGGGCGTGGGCCACCACGGTGGGGGGCGCCGCCACCCGGGCGTGGTTGAGGTACCGGAAGCGGTCGGCCACCGGAAACTGCTCGCGGGGGAGCGGGGTGGGGCTCACGGGCGCCGGCCCGGCGATCGGCGGCTCACGGGGCCTGGTCGTCCTCGATGAGCTGCTCCACGATCGGCAGGGTGCGCATGCGGATCTGCTCGGTCAGCGCGATCTGGGTGGAGGTGCGCATGATCCCCGACACGTCGAGCACCGCGTTGAGCACGGACTGCAGGTGCTCGTTGGTGCGGGCCACGAGCCGGCAGTGGAGGTCTCCCGGCCCGGTGATGGAGTGGGCCTCGGTGACCTCGGGGATGTTGCGCAGGTGGTCGATCACGTCGTCGAGGCGGCCCTGGGCGATCTCCAGCTGCACGAACGCGGTGACGTGGTACCCGAGCGTGCCCAGGTGCAGGTCGGGATCGAAGCCGGTGACGACGCCGCGGGACTGCAGCTTCTCGAGCCGGGCCTGGACCGTGCCCCGGGCCACCTGGAGCTGGCGGGCCAGCTCCATCACCCCCGCCCGAGGCGCCCGGCTGATCGCCACCAGCAGGCGGGCGTCGAGCTCGTCGATTCCGGTGGGGAGCATGGGCAGAAGGTACCGGAGCCGGAACGTCAGCCGGTCGGTGCGGTGGTGGTGGTCAGCTCCGCGTCGGCGGCGATGCACGACCGGGTGGCGTCGGCGAACTCGTCGAAGCCGGGCTTCTCGGTGGGCTTGCCGCCGCCGTCGGACCCCGACAGCAGCTGCTCGAGGTCCACCGTGACCTTGCGGCTGACGCAGCGCGCCTGCTCCTCCTCGTAGCCGAGCTCCAGCAGGTACGCCCGGTTGGCCTCCTCGACCTCGCGGCGGCCGAGCGGCTGCACCTCGCCGGCATCGCTCCCGGCGTCGGTCTCCGACGGGGTGGACGAGCAGGCGGCCAGGACGGTCAGCGCCGCCGAGACGGCCACCGCGGAGGCGGTCGACCAGCGGCGGCGACGCCGTCGGCGTGGGTTCCCCATGGTGACCTCCTCGTGGTGGCGGACCGGTGTCGCACCCATGGTGACACGGGGCATCGGCGGCCGTGACGCCGGGCCGACGGCGGTCACCCGGGAGCGGTCGTGGAGCTGGCGCCCGCCGCCGGCGGGGTGGCGGAGGGGGAGGTGGAGGTGGTGGAGGTGGTGCCGTCGGGGTCGGCGACGCAGGAGGCCACGGCCTCGCTGTAGGCCACCAGGGCCTCGGCGTCGGCGGCCAGGTCGGCGGTGCGGTCGAGCGCCTGCAGCACCGGGTCGTCGATCCGGCCCACGATGCAGCGGGCCTGGGCCGCCGAGAACGAGTCCTGGAGGCGCGCCTCGACGCGATCCGCACGGGCCTCGGCGGGGTCGACGTCGTCGTCGGCACACGCGGTGCCGACGAGCACGAGGCCCACCAGGAGGGGAGCCGACCAGCGGTGGCGCACGGGTTCCTCCTCGACGGCGGCGACGGACAACGGAGCCGCTGGCATCCTCGCACGGCCGGGTGGGACCGGCCGCGCACCCCGGGCGCGCGGAGGCCCGGCACCGGTCCGCCGGGGCCTCTGGGCTGCGAGTTTGCGTCTCCTGGGCTGGTGGACTGGACTTGTTTGGCACGTATTCGCCCAGTTTCCGGGGGTCGAGGCAGTCTCATGGCAATCGAGATCGAGACCAAGGACTGCACGGCACTCGGCGACGCCGAGCTCGCCGAGCTCGCCGACCTGTGCGCCGACGGGCCCAGTCGCTTCGAGATGGGGCAGCTGTCGAAGGCCGCGGAATCGTGGGTGCTGGTCACGCTGGCCCGTGACGCCGGCCGGCTGAAGGGCTTCTCCTTCAGCACCCTCGAGCGCATCGGCGGCACGCCGAGCGTCATCGTGGGCCTGGCGTCCATCAAGCGCACGGCCAAGCGCGACACCGTCCTCCGTGCCATCGTGCACGACCAGCTGCGCCGCGCCGTGCTGGCCTTCCCCGACGAGGACGTGCTGGTGGGCACCCGCTTCGCGTCGGTGTCGGGCTACGACGCCTTCAAGACCCTCCAGGACATCGTCCCCCGGCCGGAGTACACCGCCACGGGTGAGGAGCGGGCCTGGGGCCGGCGCCTCGCCAAGCGGTTCGGCATCGAGAGCACCCGCTACGACGAGCGCTCCTTCGTGGTGCGCGGCGACGAGTCGTACCCCGAGGCGCTCGACCACGAGACCCTGAAGCCCGAGAAGCTCGACCCGGGGTACCACCAGTTCTTCGGCCAGGTCGACGCCGCCCGGGGCGACGCCCTGATCGCCTTCGGGTGGGCGATGGCCGACGACCTGGTCAAGCTGGCCTAGCGCGGGGTGGGCCGTGGCCCACCCCTTCGCCCGGAGGCGCACCGTGGAGTTCGTCGACACCGTCCGCCGCCGGCGCATGGTCCGG
>JBBRFU010000242.1:0-3584 GCA_038241315.1 Acidimicrobiales bacterium
GGCATGGACGCTGGAGGGGGAGGGGACGGGCCGGCCACCTCGTGGCTCGAGCCGTTCGCGGCCCGCTCCGAGATGGGCCGGCGCGTCGCCGACTTCGACTGGGCGGCCACGCCGCTCGGACCGTCCGCCCGCTGGCCCACCGCCCTGCGCACCGCGGTCTCCATCTGCCTCGCCACCCGCTTCCCCATGCTGGTGGTGTGGGGGCCCGACCTCATCAAGGTCTACAACGACGCCTACGTCCCGGTGCTCGGCTCGGAGAAGCACCCCCGGGCCCTCGGCGCCCCGGCTCGCGAGATCTGGCCGGAGATCTGGTCCACGATCGGCCCGCAGTTCGAGCAGACCATGACCACCGGCGTGGCCACCTGGTCGGAGCACCAGCGCCTCGACATCTCCCGCAACGGGTTCGTGGAGGAGTGCTACTTCACCTACTCCTACAGCCCGATCCCCGACGACACCGGGGCCATCGGCGGCGTGCTCGACACGGTCAACGAGACCACGGGCGAGGTGATCTCCCAGCGGCGCCTGACCACCCTCGGGGAGCTGAGCGCCCAGGTGGCCGACGCCCGGCAGGTCACCGACGTCTGCATCCGGGCGGTGAACGCGCTGATGCGGTTCCCCGACGACCTCACGTCGGCCGAGATCCACCTCCGGGTCGGCGACGCGCTGGTGCCGGTGGCCACCAGCCGACGGGACCCGGCCGAGGTGGCCACGGCCGAGGCCGTGCGCCGCGTCGCCGAGGCGGGCCGCCCCATGGTGCTCGACGCCGACTTTCAGCAGGGACGACCGGCCCGGCGCTTCGCGGTGCCGATCGGGGACCGCGAGGCCGGCGGCGTCCTCGTGGTCGGCCTCAGCCCCGTGCGGCCCTTCGACGACGGGTACCGCACGTGGCTCGAGCTGCTCGGCGACACGGTCGGCGCAGCCCTCCAGCACGCCTACCACCGGTCGGTGGAGCTGGGCGAGCAGCGCCACATCAGCGAGACCCTCCAGAGCGCCATGGTCGCCCCGGCGGCCGACATCCCCACGGTGGCCGCCCGCTACGTCCCGGCCGTGGGCAACCTGTCGGTGGGCGGTGACTGGTACGACGTGCTGCAGCTGCCCGACGGCCGCCGAGCGCTGGTGGTGGGCGACTGCGTGGGCCACGGGCTCACCGCCGCCACCGCCATGGGCCAGCTCCGCACCGCCAGCCGCACGCTGCTCCTCGAGGGCCACTCCCCCCGCGAGACGCTCGAGGCCATGGACCGCTTCGCCCGAGCGGTCGACGGGGCCGCGTGCGCCACCATGGTCTGCGCGGTCGTCGACCTCCAGCGCCACACCCTGACCTACTCGTCGGCCGGCCACCCGCCCCCGCTGGTGGTCCGCCACGACGGCAGCTCGTGGCTCGACGGCGGGCGGGGGCTGCCGCTGGCGGTCAGCGACGCGCCGCGGACCGAGTCGGTGGAGCCGCTGGGCGACGGCGACCTGATCGTGCTCTACACCGACGGGCTGGTGGAGCGACGGTACGAGGACCTCGACGTGGGCCTCGCCCGCCTGCGGGCGGCCACCGAGCACCTGGCCGACCGTGCGGTCCAGGGGGTGGCCGACGGCCTGCTGCACGAGCTGGCCGACCCCGACGGTCGTGACGACGTGGCCCTCGTGGTGAAGCGGGTCGTCGCCCCGTAGTGCCGTGACCGGCACCCTCCGCGAGGTGGTCGGCGCACACGAAGCGGAGGGGGTCTCGGGTCTCGTGGGCCGCCCTCGGCGGACGACCCTGGTTCCGGCAGGCAGGTCCTCGCTTCGCTGCGGACGGCGGGGCTCGACCGCTGGCGTCGGGCCGACGTCAGGCCGACGTCGCCGAGGCGCGGTCGGCGGCGACCGCGTCGTAGGACTCGTAGTCCGACGCGGTGTCGGCGGCGAACTCGAAGCGCATGAGGCCGTGCTGCTCCCAGGCCTTGCGGAGGTAGCCGTCGTTGGCGTCGAGCAGCCCCAGCTTGCGGACGTTGGGGACCAGCTTGGCGAAGAAGCCGTGCTCGAAGTTCGAGAACAGGCTGCGGTCGAGCGAGGCCGCCCCCTCGATGAGGAACGGCCGGACCGTCCCGCCGTCGAGGCCCAGGCGCTCCCAGATCTCGGGGGTGGTCGACCGGTTGCGGCTGAGGATGGTGTTCTCGAGCAGGAACTCCTGGCGCTCCCGCAGCTCGGCGGCCGACAGGTCCTGGTAGTACTCGGCCAGGCTCAGCACGCCGAAGGCCACGTGCCGGGCCTCGTCGGCCATCACGTAGCGGAGGAGCTTCCGGAGCAGCGGCTCCTGGGTGGACCGCAGCAGCGCGCCGAACGCGGCCAGGGCCAGGCTCTCGATCACGATCTGCATGCCGAGGTAGGCGATGTCCCAGCGGCTGTCCTCGAGCAGCGCGGTGATCTGCTCCTCGAGGAACGGCGTCATGGGGTAGGCGTCGCCGAGCTTCGTGTGCAGGTACGTGGCGAAGACCTCGGTGTGGCGGGCCTCGTCCATCGTCTGGGTGGCGGCGTAGTACTTGGCGTCGATCCACGGGACCGTCTCGACGATCTTGGCGGCGGTCATCATCGCCCCCTGCTCGCCGTGCATGAACTGCGACAGGGACGCCTTGAGCGACTCGATGCCCAGCTGGGTGAACTCGGCCTCGCCCCACGACCGCAGCGGCGAACCGGGCAGCACGGCGGCGGCCCGGGCCAGCTCGACGGTGATGTTCGGGGTGGTGGCCTCGACCACGAGGCGCTCCGGGTCGACGTCGGTGGCCCAGTCCAGATCGGTGACCGAGCTCCACTGGGACGCCATCGCCTTGTTGTAGAGCGTCACCAGCTGGCCGCGGCTGCGCTCGTAGTCCCAGAGGAACACCCGCGGGGCGTGGTCGGTGATGAGCTTGATGGTGGCGTCGACCTCGACGTCGCCGGGCATCTCGGCGGCGGTCACGCCGGGAGGCTACCGGCTCCCCTCGGGAGGTGCCCGGAGCCCGTCCGGTCCACCAGACTGCCCGGGTGCCCTCCACGCCCGACCCCACCCAGCAGACGATCGTCACCCTCGACCTCGAGGGGGTGCTCGTCCCGGAGATCTGGGTGGCGGTGGCCGAGCGGACCGGCATCGACGCCCTCCGGCGCACCACGCGGGACGAGCCCGACTACGACGTCCTCATGCGCTACCGGCTCGACCTGCTCGACGAGCACGGCCTCACGCTGTCGCGGATCGACGAGGTCATCGCCGGGCTCTCGCCCCTCCCCGGCGCCGTCGAGTTCCTCGACGAGCTCCGCACCCGCACCCAGGTCGTGATCCTGTCGGACACCTTCGAGCAGTTCGCCCACCCGCTCATGCGCCAGCTCCGGTGGCCCGCCATCCTCTGCCACCGCCTGGAGGTGGCCGACGATCGCATCGTGGGCTACCGCCTGCGCATGCCGGACCCGAAGCGGGCTGCGGTGCACGCCTTCCGCGGCCTCAACTACCGGGTGGTGTCCGCCGGCGACTCCTACAACGACACCACCATGTTGCTGGCGGCCGACGCCGGCTTCTTGTTCCACGCGCCGCCGAACGTGGTGGCCGAGTTCCCGCAGCTGCCCGCCCTCGACGACTTCGACGAGCT
>JBBRFU010000243.1:0-3425 GCA_038241315.1 Acidimicrobiales bacterium
ACGGGGCACGCCGTCCACCGACACCTGGCGCTCCTCCATGACCTCCAGCAGCGCCGACTGGGTCTTCGGTGAGGCCCGGTTGATCTCGTCGGCGATCACCACGTTGGCGAAGATCGAGCCCTCGTGGAACTCGAAGGCGTCGGTCTTCTGGTTGAAAATGGTGACACCGGTGACGTCGGACGGCAGGAGGTCGGGCGTGAACTGGATGCGCGACCAGGAGCCGTCGATGGTGGCGGCCACCCGCGACGACGACGACATCGTCCTGGGCAGCAGCCCGCGGGGGAGCGTCGCCCTGGTGAAGGCGGCCCGGGCCACGGCCCTGCTGGCCGGCCGGACCTACGTGGTGCCCGAGGACGTGCAGGGCCTGGCCGTGCCGGTGCTGGCCCACCGGCTCATGCTGGCGCCCGAAGCCGAGCTGCGCGGCGCCAAGGCGGCCGACGTGGTGGCGGGCATCGTCGCCCGGGTGCCGGTCCCCGCCGATGGCGGCTGACCCACCCGTCGCCGACGGGCCGGCCGAGGCCCCCGCCCGGCGGAGCCGTCGGGCTCGACGTACCACCACGTCCGATCCCACGGCGACGGCAGATCGCCGCGCCGACACCCACGCCGACGCCGCCAACCGGGCCGACCTCGACACGGACACCGCCGACGACGCCGGGAACGAGCCCGGCCCGGCTCGGCCCGCGCGGGGCCTCCTGACCCGTCGGGGCTGGGGCGTCCTCGTGGGGTCGGTGGCGCTGGGGGTCCCCGCCGGCGTGCTGGGCTCCCGCGAGCTGGCCACCCTCACCGCGTGCGGGCTGGTGGCGGTGGTGCTGGCGGTGGCGTGGGTGGCCCGTCGCCCCCGACTGGTCGTGAGCCGCGAGATCTACCCGAACCGGGTGATGCGGGGCGAGGAGGCGGTCGGGCGGGTCAGCGTGGCCAACCGGGCCGTCCTGCCGTCGACGCCGGCGGTGGGCCTCGACCCGTGCGGGCCCCTCGTCACCGAGATCGACCTGCCCCGCCTGGCCCCGGGCCGCCAGCGGTCCCGCACCTACGAGCTGCCCACCGCCGATCGGGGCCGGTTCACGGTCGGCCCCCTGCGGATCGCCCGCGTGGACCCCCTCGGGTTGGCCCACCGGGTCCAGGACCAGGGCACCACCGAGACGCTGTGGGTGCACCCGCGTCAGCACCTGGTGCGCTCGGTGGGCGGCGGTCGGGTCCGGCGCCTCGACGGGCCCGAGGTCGACAAGCTGCCGCACGGCACCATCACCTTCCACGCCCTGCGCGAGTACGTGCGGGGCGACGACCTGCGCCACGTCCACTGGCGGACATCGGCGCGCATCGGCCAGCTGATGGTGCGCGAGCACATCGACGTGAGCGTGCCGGTCATCACCGTGCTCGTCGACAACCGGGCCGCCGTGCACGACACCGGGTCGTTCGAGGGCTCGCTCGAGCTGGTGGCCTCGCTCGTGGTGGCCGCCGCCCGCGAGCGCTACGCCTGCGTGGTCCGGGCCGTGTCTGGCGAGGTGGCGGGCGGGGCCGACACGGTGGGCAGCGTCGCCGCGTCGCTCGACCTCCTGGCCGCCCTCGAGCTCACCGAGGCGCCGCTGGGCGCGGCGGCCATCGCGCTGGGGCTGGAGCCGGCCCGCGACACCCTCGTGGTGGCCACCGGCCGGCCGGCCGGCGGTGACCTGGCCCCGGTGGTGGGCCTGCGCCGCCAGTACCCGCGCCTCGTGGTGGTGGCGGTCAACGGCGACGAGCCGCTGGCGCTGGCGCCGCGCATCGAGGTCCTCACCGCCACGTCGGGCGAGGACGCCGTGGACCGCTGGAACGCCGGGGTCCGACGGTGAGGGGGCTGAGCCGCCGGCACCTCGCGGCCGTGGCCATCACCACGGTCCTGGCCGCGGTGGCCGGGCTGGAGCTCCGGCGGGTCTTCGACCTGGGCACCCTGCTCGTCCCGGTGGTGGCCCTCGCCCTCGCCGGCGCGGCCGGCCCGCTGGTGGCCCGCTGGCGCGGGCTGCCTGCCGTGGTCGGCCCCCTGGTCTCCGTGGTGACCGGCCTCGTGGCCGTGGGTGCCACCGTGGCCGACGCTGGCGGCATCGCTCGCGTGGTGCCCGGGCCCGAGCTGGTGCGCACCGTGGCCGACGCCGTGGTCAACGGGTGGGCCCAGATCCTCAGCACCGGCATCCCCGCCCCGCCCCGCCCGTCGATGGTCCTGGTGGCCCCGCTGCTCGCGTGGGCCGCCTCGTGGCTGGGGGCCGAGGTGGTGCTGCGCACGCGGGCGCCCGCCTACGGGGTGCTCCCCCCGGTGGCGGCCCTGGTGGCCGCCTCCGTGCTGGTGGTGCCGGCGGGCGGCTCCCGCGTCCCGGCCGCGGTCCTGCTGGGGATCGGGGCGGCCGGGCTGCTGGTGCTGGGCTCCTCGCCTGACGCCCGTCGGGGCCTCCCCTCCGTCCGCCCCGTGCGTGCCGCGGCCATGGGGGTCGTGGTGCTGGTGGCCGGTGCGGCCCTGGCGCCGCACCTGCCGTGGATCGGCGACGCGCCCACCAAGGACCCCCGCCCCGACGAGCCGCGCCCCGAGGAGCAGGTGACGCCGGTGAACCCGCTGTCGCTGCTCGCCGGCTGGGCGGCCGAGCCCGACGCGGTGGTGGCCACGGTGCGCGCGGATCGTCCGGTGCCGATCCGCCTCGGGGTGCTGGACCGCTTCGACGGCACGTCGTGGACCGCCTCCACGGTGCTGCAGGTGGCGGGCTCCACCCTCCCGCCCGACGAGGTGGGCGGTGGGGCCGGCGGCGCCCGCGTCCGCCAGGCGGTGACCCTCGACGACCTGCCCGGCCGGTTCCTGCCCGCCGCCGAGCACCCCGTGGCCTACGACGGGCCGGCCGCGTGGTGGGACGCGCGGCACGGGATCCTCTACCGGCAGGACCCCGTCGCCGGCGACGACCCCCTGCGCTACGAGGTCACGTCCGCGGTGCCGCCGCCCGAGGAGGTGGGCGACCGGGACGCCGACACCTCCGATCCGGCGACGCTCCAGACCCCGAACGCACCAGCCCGCCTCGGCTCCCTCGCCCTCGAGGCCACCCCGTCGGGCACCACGCCGTACGCCAAGGCGCTCCTGCTCGAGGGGTTCCTCCGCGAGCGGGCGGTCTTCGATCCCGACGCCCCCTCCGGGTCCTCGTGGGCCACCCTCCAGTTCTTCCTGCTGAACGAGCCCGACCAGGGCGGCCGCCGGGGCACGTCCGAGCAGTTCGCCACCGCCTTCGCCGTGCTGGCCCGGCTCCAGGGCCTGCCAGCGCGCGTGGTGGTCGGGGCCCGGCCGCCCCAGGACGCCGAGGGCGACACCTGGACCGTCCGGGCCGGTGACCTCGAGGCCTGGCCGGAGATCCGGTTCGAGGGGATCGGGTGGGTGGCCTTCGACCCCACCCCCGACCGCACCGACGCCCCGCCCCCGA
>JBBRFU010000244.1:0-3422 GCA_038241315.1 Acidimicrobiales bacterium
CGGTGTCGGTGGTGCCCCGGTAGTCGACGATGGCGCCGATCCCGGCGCAGCCGATGGCCACGTCGGTCAGCCCCCGCCGCCACGTCCGGCCGAAGGTGTCGCTGACGATCACCGCCACCTCCACGCCGACCCGGGCCCGGACGCCGTCGCGGATCCGGCGGGCCGATCGGTCGCTGTCCTCGGGCAGGAGGGCGGCATAGCCGCGCTCCACGTTCGACAGGTCGATTCCGGCGTTGGCGCACACGAAGCCGTGCTTGGTCTCGGAGATGACGAGGTCGCCCCGGCGCCGCAGGACCCGCACGGTCTCGCGCTCCACCAGCGCCTTGTGGCTCAGGGGGTCGTCGGGGTCGACGGGCTCGAGCATCCCCTCCGCCTTCGACACCACCTTCTGGGTGACCACGAGCACGTCGCCGTCCACCAGGCCGCCGTGGTGGTCGGTGACGGCGGCCGCGATGATCCCGGCGAGGTCGTCGCCCGGGCGGATCTCCCCGATGCCCGTCACCCCGAAGATGCGGAGCTCGGTGCCCGGCACGTCGTCGCTCACCGGGCCAGCACCGTCCGGGCCAGGTCCGCAGCCAGCTCGGGCGAGCGCATCACGGTGGGCGCCACCACCGGGCGGATCCCCTCGGCCGCCACTGCGCCGGCCAGGTCGGCATCGGCCTCGTCGATCACCAGACCGGCCGCCAGGGGGGCGTACCACCGGGCGATGCCCACCACCGTGGCCTCGTGGCCGAGCTCCTCGAGGAGGCGAGCGGCCGGACCCTTCAGGGCGGCCCCGGCGACGATGGGGGAGACGGCCACGGTGTCCGCCCGGCGTGCGATCAGGGCGTCTCGGACGCCCGGCACGGCGAGGACCGGATCGATCGACACGACCGGGTTCGACGGGGCGATCACGATGCGCCCGGCCGCGCTGATGGCGTCGAGCACCCCGGGGGCCGGTCGGCACGAGGCCGCCCCCTCGAAGCGGACGGCGCGCACCGGCACGGCGTGGCGACGCTGCACGAAGTACTCCTGGAAGCTGACCTCCAGGCCGTCGTCGGTTCCGGTGCCGTCCAGGGTGACCCTGGTGCGGAGGCGGTCGTCGGTGACGGGCAGCAGCCGCAGGCCGAGTCCCCAGGCCGCCGCGATCTCGGCGGTCACCACCGAGAGCGGGGCGCCCTCCATTGCCCGCTGGGTCCGGTACAGGTGGGTGCCCAGGTCCCGGTCACCGAGGCCGAACCACGACACGCCCCCGTAGCGCTCGACCGTGGCCATGGCCTGCCAGGACTCGCCTCGGAGGCCCCAACCCGTCTCGGGGTTGATCTCGCCGGCGAGCGTGTAGGTGATGGTGTCGAGATCAGGGCTGATGCGCAGGCCGTGCAGCTCGAGGTCGTCGCCCACGTTGACCAGCGCCGTCACCGAGGTGGCGGGCACCACGGCCACGAGGCCCGAGAGCATCCGCGCCGCGCCGACCCCGCCCGACACCACCACGATCTCCGACCCGGTCATCGCGGCGACCCTATCGGCGCCCCTGGGAGCCGACGCGACGACGGCGCCGGCCGAGGCCGACGCCGTCGAGGTCCGCCCGCCGACCGCGAGGGTCGGCGTCCAGGGGACGAGGGGTCAGTGCGAGAGGTGGTCCAGATCGCCGCTCAGGAGGGCCAGGTCGGCGTCGACCATCATGTTGACCAGCTCCGGGTACGGCGTGGAGGGCGTCCAGCCGAGGGCCTTGGTGGCCTTGTCGTGGGTGCCCACGAGGAGGTCGACCTCGGCGGGGCGGAAGAACTTCTGGTCGACCTTCACGTACTGCTCGTAGTCGAGGCCGACCCGGCCGAAGGCCAGCTCGCAGAACGACCGCACGGTGTGGGTCTCGCCGGTGGAGATCACGTAGTCGTCGGGGCTGTCCTGCTGGAGCATCAGCCACATGGCCTCGACGTAGTCGCCGGCGAAGCCCCAGTCGCGCTGGGCGTCGAGGTTGCCGAGGCGCAGCTCGTCGGCCATCCCCAGCTTGATCTTGGCCACGGTGTTGGAGATCTTGCGGGTGACGAACTCGAGTCCCCGACGGGGCGACTCGTGGTTGAAGAGGATGCCGGAGCTGGCGTGGAGGTCGTAGCTCTCGCGGTAGTTGATGGTCATCCAGTGGCCGTAGACCTTGGCCACGCCGTAGGGCGAACGGGGGTACAGCGGGGTGTCCTCGGCCTGCGGCACGGCCTGGACCTTGCCGAACATCTCGCTGGAGGAGGCCTGGTAGAAGCGGATCTCCGGGTCGACCAGGCGGATGGCGTCGAGGATGCGGGTGACGCCGAGGGCGGTGATCTCACCGGTGAGCACGGGCTGGGTGAAGCTGGTCTGCACGAACGACTGGGCGGCGAGGTTGTACACCTCCTGGGGGCGGTGCTCCTGGAGGATGTGGATCATCGAGACCTGGTCGAGCAGGTCACCAGGGACGAAGGTGATCTTGTCCTGGAGGTGGGCGATCCGCTCGTAGTTCACCGTGGAGGACCGGCGGACCATGCCGATGACCTCGTAGCCCTTGGAGAGCAGCAGTTCGGCGAGGTAGGAGCCGTCCTGGCCCGTGATGCCGGTGATGAGCGCGCGCTTCGTCATGGCTACCGTTGTACCCGCCTCCGGTTCGCTCGTCTGTCAACTGGGTTGGCACGAATCGAGAGCCGATCCGACCGATGGGGAGCACCACCGAGCTCGTGGACACCTGGGAACCCTCCTGGCCCGGCCGTCCGCCCGGTCCCAGCTCGCTCGGTCAGCGGATCGCTCGGCTCCGTGCCGGCCGGGGGTGGACCCAGCAGCACCTGGCCGATCGCCTCGGCATCTCCCGGGTGGCGGTGTCGCACCTGGAGACCGACCTGAACACCCCGTCGGAGCGCACCCTCGCCCTCCTGGCCGGCTGCTTCGGCATGGAGCCCCACGACCTCGTGGCCGCCACGTCGTACCCGGTGGCCAAGTCGGATCGACTCCCGTTGGTGGTCACCCGCTACACCGAGGTGGAGCACCAGCTCGCCCTCCTGGCCCGCGACCTCTGGTGGATCGACGGGGGAGGCGGGGCGGCGCCCGACGCCGTCACCACCGACGGCGTGCTCGGTGACTGGGAGGTCCGCCTCGGCAAGCTCGCCGACCGGGTCGCCGACGCCGAGGGGGTGGTCGCCGTGGCCGAGGCCCGCCGGCTGGTGGCCGATCGCCGCCGCACGCGACCGTGACCCCAGCGGGCCGGACGCCGGCATCAACCACCTTCTCGTGGTGGACGGGGTCGGCCGCCTCCGTGGCCTGGTCACCAGCGACGCCATCATCGACCGGAGCCTCCTCGCGGAGCGGCTGAGGGCGATCGCTGACGGCCGTCGGTCGCCGTCGGGCGCAGACGGGTCGCTGACCTGGCCGAACCGGACGAATTGAACGAACAGGTGTTCGATGCAAGGGTGCGGGGGTGGGCT
>JBBRFU010000245.1:0-3253 GCA_038241315.1 Acidimicrobiales bacterium
TGCACGATTGCTTCACCCCCACCGAGCTCGTGCTCATGGAGGACCTCGGCTTCTCCGAGCGGGGCATGGCGTGGAAAGACATCGAGGCCGGCCGCTTCGACCTCCACGGCGAACTGCCGGTGAACCCCGACGGCGGCCTGAAGAGCTTCGGCCACCCGGTGGGGGCGAGCGGGCTCCGCATGATGTTCGAGGCCTACCTCCAGCTGCGCGGCGAGGCCCCGGAGGACCGCACCGTCCACTCCTTCGGGGGTGAGCGCGACCTCGCCCTGACCCACAACCTGGGCGGCTACCCCGGCGAGATGGTCAGCTTCGTGAGCATCCTGGGCGCCTCGCCCGGCTGAGCCGGCCCGGTCGAGCCCGCTCGGTCGAGCCGGCCCCCGGCCCCCGGGTGGATCAGGGCTGGTAGCGGGTGACCGTGGCGGTGAGGGGCGCCGCCAGGTCGGCGGCCCAGTCGGCGGCCGTCGCCGCCACGGTGGACGGATCGGCGGCGGGCGAGCCGAACCGGGTCGTGCGCGTGGCGAGGAGGGTGGCGGCGGTGCCGAGGGCGGGGTCGGTGTTGGGGATCCCCCCGGTCACGCTCGAACCACTGGCGCCCAGGAGCGAGCCATCGCCCCAGCACTGCGGCTCCGGGGGCGACGTCTGGTCCCGGTGGAACCACCCGTAGGTGGTGGCGCCGGTGATGGAGGTCTGGTTGCTGATGCTGGTGAAGACCTGGCCCTGGGGGCCGTCGACCGCCTCCCAGGTCGGGGTCGCGGTGGACACCGGGTCGGGCACCCCGTCGATGACCGCGCCACCGGGATGGGTCGAGCTCCGGTAGGTCATGCCCTGGGCCGCGGCGCTGTAGTCGATGAAGTCCATGACCCCCGGGATCGGGTGGACCCGCAGCGCGGTCCGGACCTCCACCTGGTCGCGGTACATGACGGTGGTGCGCTGGGTGAGGGGGCCGCTGTTGGCGCCCACGTAGGAGCGGATGGCCCGGACCGGACCGTCGAGGTTGGCCACGAACGCCCCCTCCCCGGTGGAGAAGGTGATGTTGCTGCGACCGCAGTAGTCGATGGCGAACTGGTTCTTGTGGGCGTCGAGGATGTCGACCCCCGAGGCGCCGGGCGCCCGGACCCGCCAGACGTCGTCCTTCCACCGGTCCGAGAACCCGATCTCGTAGGCAGCGGTCACCGCCGTCGACGTCTCCGGGTTGGGCCCGGACGCCCGCCGGTAGCTGGCCCGGTACCCGCCGCTGGTGAGGGCGAAGTCGTAGTCGACGTAGTCCTGGCCTGCGGCCGGGTCGAGGCCCCCGCTGGAGGCGAACAGGTACACCCAGCCCTGCTCGGCGGTGGCCCGGGGGTCGGTGAGGCGAATCGAGACCCCGGACCCGGGCACCACCCCGGCCGGCTCGCTGGACACCTCGGGGGCCAGCACGCCCCCGGCGTCGCCGGCCATGAACACCACCTCGTCGTCGGCGTCGAGGTTCGGGTCGGTGTCGGCACCGACCCACGTGTCGGGATCGGCGTACTGGAGGGCGGTGGGCCCACCGCTGCCGGAGCCGTACACCGTGCCGGCCACGCCGGGGGTGGTGTTGTTGGCGGGCTGGGTGCCGAAGGGCACGACCTTGCGCTGGTCGACCTGCACCGGGATCTGGGTCCACGCCCGGCCCGTGCCGTCACCGTTCTCGTTGTGGCGGAACGCCACCACCCGGCTCGGCGGGGTGCCCACCAGCGACGGGACGCGGCTCCCGGTGAGCACCACCGGCGCGCTGGGCCGGTGGACCAGGCTGGCGACCCGGCACCCGGTGAGCCCGCTCGCGCCCACCGCCGCGACCGCCCCGATGGTCAGGACGCCCCGCATCCGCTTCCCCAGAACCGACATGTGTTGCCCCCCGCTCCCGTGCACCGGCGCCGAACGGTAGGCCACCGCGGCGCGGCGTGCCCGACCGATGGCCACCCCCGGGCCACCCCCCGGCCAGCCCCCGGCCAGCCCCCGGCCACCTCAGCGGCGGTAGAGCTCCTCGATCTCGGCGGCGAAGGTGGCGTTCACGCCCCGGCGCTTGAGCTTGGACGTGGGCGTGAGGAGATCGGAGTCGGGCAGCCACTCCTGGCCGAGCACCTTCACCCGCTTGACCCGCTCCGCCCCGTTGAAGCCGGCCATGACCTCCTCCACCCCGGCCTCGATCGCCGCCACCAGCGCCGGGTCCGAGGCGAGGTCCTCGAGCGTGGTGAACGAGATGCCCTGCTGCTGGGCCCACACCGGCGCGGTGTCGGGGTCGAGCACCACCAGCGCCGACACGAAGGGCCGCTGATCGCCGATGGCGGCGGCCTGGCCCACGAGCGGGATCATCTTGAGCGCCGCCTCGAGGTTGGCCGGGCTGATGTTCTTGCCGCCGGCCGTGATGATCAGCTCCTTCTTGCGGTCGACGATGCGGAGGTAGCCGTCCTCGTCGAGCTCGCCGATGTCGCCGGTGTGGAGCCAACCGTCGGCCGACAGGGCCTCGGCGGTCTTCTCCGGGTCGTCGAGGTAGCCCTGGAACACGTGGGGGCCACGGCAGATCACCTCGCCGTCTTCGGCGATGGCCACCTCGGTGCCGCCCAGGGCCGGGCCCACGGTGCCGGGCTTGATCTTCTCGGGGGTCCACGTCATGGCGCCGGTGTTCTCCGACATGCCGTAGACCTCCGACATCGGCACGCCGATGGCCCGGAACCAGCCGAGGAGGTCGGGCGGGATGGGCGCCGCCCCGCTCACCGCCGCCATGAGCTGGTCGAGGCCGAGCATCGCTCGGACCGGCGCGAACGCCACCTCGTCGAGGAACGACCACGTGGCCTCGTCTTCTTCGGTGGCCGTGCCCCACGACCGGCGCAGGGCGATCGGCCGGGCGGCCTCGACCGCGTCGTCGAACTGCTTCCCCTTCTCCGGGTCGGCCGCCAGCGCCGCGGTGAGGCCGGCGTTGATCTTCTCCCACACGCGGGGCACGCCGAACAGCACGTGGGGGCGCACCTCGGCGCAGTAGGCGGCGATCTGGCCGGGCTCGGGGCAGCAGCTCACCTCGTAGCCGAGCACCACCTGCTGGTAGTGGCTGACGGCCCGCTCGGCGATGTGGGCCATGGGGAGGTACGACACCACGCGCTTGCCCGTGTAGTCGTCGAGGCCGAGCAGGTCGCACAGGGCCTGGACCACGAAGAGCACGTTGGCGTTGTTGATCATCACGCCCTTGGGCGGCCCGGTGGTGCCCGAGGTGTAGATGACGGTGACGAGGTCGTCGGGG
>JBBRFU010000246.1:0-3239 GCA_038241315.1 Acidimicrobiales bacterium
TCGCACGGTGCCCTCCCGCAGCAGCCGCTCGGCCACCGCTCGGGGCAGGGGCGTGCCGTCGGCCAGCATGCAGCGGCGCTCCAACGCCTCCTCGCACGAGTCGGCCGGGCGACCCAGCAGGTCGGCCGCGTCCCACACCAGCGACACCGACGGCCGGGGCTCGCCGTGGGCGGTGACCCCGCCAGCGCCACGTGCCGCCACCGCCCGCAGGGCCCGGGCGTTGCGCTGCGAGGCCACCAGGCCGTCACCCGCCGCGAACGTGCCGGCCGCGAACATCGCGGTGACCTCGGCCTCCACGTGGCCGGCCAGCTCGGCGCCGGCGACCGCATCGAGGTCGCCCCGGTGCACGTAGCGCCCGCCCGAGGTCCGGGAGAGGTGCAGGCGGTTGGCCCCCTCGTCGCACGGCTCGGCGTCCTCCTCGAGCCCCGCCTCGGCCAGGGCCAGGCGACGCCACTTGGCCACCGCCAGCCGGGCGTGGGCCACGGTGAGGGGCCGGATGAGCCCGACCAGCTCCTCCTCGCGCTCGGCGAACAGGTCCTCGACCCGCTCCCGAGCCTCCAGCAGGTATCCGACCTTCGCCGTGCCGATCAAGCCCTGCGCGTAGGCGTCGGCCACCCAGGGGCACGACCGAAGGTCCCGGCCCCGGCGCACGAGCCGCGTGGCCGCGGCGGCAGTGACCTCGGACCGGGCGGCCACCCACGACCCGGCGGTGCGAGCGCCGTCGCCCGCGTGCACCGTCCGGGCCTCGAAGACCGAGGCGAAGCCGGCCAGCGCGGCGTCTACCTGGCCCGCCAGCTTCACCAGCGCCAGCACCCCGTCGGCCACCTCCCCGTCGGTGAGCTCCCCCGGCGCCGACCCGAGCAACTCCCCCAGCAGCCCGACGTCGAGCGCGCGGCGTGGACCTGGGTCGCTGCCGCTCGCCGGAGCCTGCCGTTCGTCCATGGACCGACACTACCCGAACAGGTGTTCGATGACAAGAGGAACGCGGAAACCTCCCGAGCACGCCCGGCAGCGGCCGGTCTCCCGGCACGGGGCCGATTCGACGGACCATCCGGCGACACGAACCACCCACCCCGACGACGCCGATCCGACCGCGACCGGTCGACGACGCCGGTCCCGCGGGACTCGGCCCGGCCCACGGCCCGAGCCCTGCGCACCGCACGCCACGCACCCCCGGCCAGGCGCCGCTGGGCCACACGCCGCGTGCCGCGTGCCGGGTGCTGCAGGCTCAGGTGTCGGATGAGCGATCGGTGGCGCGGCCCAGGGCGGGGCCGGGGCGGGCGCGGACGTGGAGGCGTTCGCCCTGCTCGCCGAACAGGCTGAGGAGCTCGACCGGTTCGGGGCCGGCGTTGGTCCAGCCGTGGGGCGTGCGGGTGTCGAACTCGGCGACCTCGCCCGGCTCGAGGACCAGGTCGTGGTCGCCGAGCACCAGGCGGAGCCGGCCCGACAGGACGTAGAGCCACTCGTAGCCGTCGTGGACCTGGAGCTCGAGCGGGTCGGCCCCGTACCCCACCGGGAGCGTGTGCTTGAACGCCTTCGGGCCCGTTCCGGGGCGGGACAGGGGCACGTAGGTGACCCCGGCGCGGGTGAAGGGCACGGCCTCGACGCGAGGGTCGCCGATCGGCGGGGCGCCGACCAGCTCGTCGAGCGGCACCTGGTGGGCCCGGGCCAGGGGCAGCAGCAGCTCGAGCACCGGCCGGCGCCGGCCGGACTCCAGGCGGGAGAGCGTGCTGACCGATATGCCCGTGGTCTCGGCCAGCTGGGCCAGGGTGAGCCCGGCGTCGTGGCGCAGGGCCCGGAGCCGGGGGCCCACCGACGTGAGCACGGAGGCGAGGTCGTCGACCATCGCTGGAGTTTGCCAGAACGGCACGCGTGGTTGCCCCGGCGCCCGACGCGTTCGAGACTCGTTCCCAGGAGGTGCTCCACCATGGACACGACGAACCCCAATCGGATCGACCCCGGCACTCCCCCGCCGGCCCCGACCCCCAGCGACCCCGCCGCCAACGACCCCACCGCCGGCGACCCCACCCACCGCTACGACGTGGTGGTGGTGGGCGGCGGCGCGGCCGGCCTGGGCGGCGCCCTCACGCTGGCTCGGGCCCGACGCTCGGTCCTCGTGATCGACGCCGGCGAGCCCCGCAACGCCCCCGCCGGGCACGTCCACAACTACCTCGGCCGGGAGGGGACGCCGCCCGGCGAGCTCCTCGCCATCGGCCGCCAGGAGGTGGCGGGCTACGGCGGCGAGGTGGTGCCCGGTCGGGTCACCGCGGTCCGCCGCCTCGACGACGGGGCCTTCCGGGTCGAGCGGGACGACGCGCCGCCGGTGGCGGCTCGCCGGCTGCTCGTCACGACGGGGCTCGTCGACGAGCTGCCCGACGTGGCCGGCCTCGCCGATCGCTGGGGTCGCGAGGTGCTCCACTGCCCCTACTGCCACGGGTGGGAGGTGCGGGACGAGCCGATCGCCATCCTGGCCACCAGCCCGCTGCTCATGCACCACGCCCTGCTCTGGCGGCAGTGGACCGCGGATCTCACGGTCGTCCTCCACGCCACGGCCGCACCCACCGGCGACGATGCCGAGCAACTGGCGGCCCTCGGGATCCGCGTGGTGGCCGGTCCGGCGGTGGGCCTCGAGGTGGTCGACGACCGCCTCGCCGGGCTCCGCCTGGCCGACGGGGGCGTGGTCGCCTGCGGTCACGTGGTGGTCCAGCCCCGCTTCACCGCCCGCGCCGACCTGCTGGTGCAGCTCGGCCTGCCGCTCGCCGACCAGGTCATGGCCGGCCAGGTCATCGGCACCTACGTGGCCGCCGACCCCACCGGGGCCACCACGGTGGCCGGCGTGTGGGTGGCGGGCAACGTCGCCAACCTGAGCGAGCAGGTGATCGGCTCCGCCGCCGCCGGCCTCAAGGCCGCCGCCGCCATCAACATGGACCTCGCGACCGAGGATGCCCAGGCCGCGGTGGCCGCCCGCCGGACGACCGAGGCCGCGCCCGTCTAGGGATCCTGCGAGGCGCCAGCCGAGCGGCTAGGGCTTCTCGGAACCGACGACCCACATCGCGAAGAACTGGGAGCCGCCGCCGTAGGCGTGGCCCACGCCGCGGCGGACGCCGTCGACCTGGTGCTCGCCGGCGGTGCCGCGGACCTGCATGGCGATCTCGCCGAAGCGCAGCATCCCGGAGGCGCCGATGGGGTTCGTGCACAGCACGCCGCCGCTCATGTTGACCGGCAGGTCGCCATCCATC
>JBBRFU010000247.1:0-3226 GCA_038241315.1 Acidimicrobiales bacterium
GCCGGCGGCGGCCAGCCCGCCGGAGAGGGCGGCCAGCCCGGCGGCGACGCCGGCCACCGCGGCGAAGCGCTCGGGCCGCCGGCCCACCAGCGGCCGGAGCGCGGCCACCGTCGCCGCGGCCACCAGGGCCGGCACGAGGCCGTCGTCGAGCACGTTCAAGCCGATGGCGGTGACGCCGCCGTCGGCGAAGACCAGCGCCTGGAGCACGACCACGGTGGCCACGCACACGATGGCCACCGCAGGTCCCACCAGGACCGTGGCCAGCCCGGTGCCGACCAGGTGGGCGCTGGTGCCGAAGCCCACGGGCACCACCAGCAACTGGGCCACGAGCAGGTAGGCGGCGACCACCGCGGGGAGGGTGGTCACCTTCTCGCGCACCACGATCGCCGCCCGGCGGGCCGCCAGGGCCACGCCGGTGGCCGCCACGGCGGCCCCGGCGAGCGAGACGGGGAGGTTCACGTAGCCGTCAGGGATGTGCACGCGGACCTCCCTCGGGGGACGGGCCCACCACCATGGCCGCTGGGGCGGGCAGGCGCACGCCGCCGACCGAGGCGGCGTCGGCGTCCGCCACCACCTCGTCGGGTCGGCCGGCGCCGTGCACGACGGCGGCGGGGGCGGCGGCATGGCGGCCACCCGCCAGCAGCGCCTCGACGATGCGACCCTGGTGGGCGCGGCCCGTGAGCACGACCACCGACCCGAGGCCCCCGTCGACGGCGCCCACGCCGGGCCAGTCCACGGCGGGGCCGGCCGGGTCGTGGTTGCCCGAGGCCACGGTGACGGAGGTGCCTCGGGCGATCCCGGCGGCCGCGCCGGCGGCGGACGCCGCGGTCACCCCCGGCGTCACCTCCACGGCGATGCCGGCCGCGGCGAGGGCGAGCGCCTCCTCGGCGCCCCGGCTGCAGACGTGCGGGTCACCACCCTTGAGGCGGACGACCCGGAGGCCGCTGCGCGCGCAGGCGGCCAACAGCTCGACCACCTCGTCGGTGGACCACGCCACGCCCTCGCGATGGAGCCCGACGTGGACGCGCAGGGCCGACTCGGGCGCCAGCGCCGCCACCTGGTCGAGCGAAGGCCGGTCGAGCACCACCACCTCGGCGTCGGCCAGGAGGCGCGCCGCACGCCGGGTGAGCGATCCCACCGAGCCGAGCCCGCCGCCCACCACGTGCACCACGGGGGGCGCACCGGACCCGCCCGGCGCGCCGGTGGAGGTCTCCCCCGAGCCCGGTTCCCCGATGGCGGGGCCCTCGCCGGTCACGCCACCACCGACTCGTCCTGAGCCAGGCGCCACAGCGCGTTCAGCGCCGCTGCGGCCACCGCGCTGCCACCCCGCTCGCCGACGTTGGAGATCGCCGGCAGGCCGCTCTCGCGCAGCGCGGCCTTCGACTCGGCGGCCCCGACGAACCCCACGGGGAGCCCGATCACGGCCACGGGGACGAGGCGGCCCCGAGCGGCCAGGTCGACGATCTCGAACAGCGCCGTGGGAGCGTTGCCCACGACCAGCACCGCACCCGTGGGCCACCGGTCGGCGGCCACGCGCATGGCGGCGGCCGACACCGTGAGGTCGGGCTCGCCGGCGGCCCGATCCCGGGCCGCGCGGCCCCGACCCTCGCCGAGCAGGCTCACCGTGCCCGCCCGCTTGGACGCCACCGCCACCATCTCCACGTCCGACACCACGGGCGCGCCCGCGCGGAGCGCCCGCACCACCGCGGCACAGGTCTCCTCGTCGAGCACGAGCGAGTCGGCGAAGGCCACGTCGGCGCAGGCGTGCACCACCCGGGCCACCACGGCCCGGCTGAGCGGCGGCCAGCGGTCGAGATCCAGCCGCGACGCGAGGATCCGGTAGCTCTCGGCCTCGATGGGGTGCACGACCGTGCCGTCGACGGGTGCGGCGTTCGGATCGGTCACGGTGCGTCCTCGTCGGTGGGGGGCGGCGGGTGGTGCCGGGAGGTGACCACGCGTCCCACCTCGTCGACCGTGGTGTCGACGGTGCCCACCAGGACCACCGAGCGCATGCCGGCCACGGCCGGGTCCAGGGTGGCGAGCGTGGCCCGGTGGACCTGCTCGTCGCGGTCGCCCGCCGCCGTCACCACCACCACCGGCACCGCGCCCGGCAGCACCTCGGCGAGCACCGCCAGGGCCCGGGCCAGGTGGTCGGGACGACCCTTCGAGCGGGGGTTGTAGAGCGCCAGGGCCAGCCCGCTGCCGGCCGCGGCCCGCAACTGGGCCTCGATCCGGTCCCACGGCACGAGGATGTCGGACAGGGTGACCGCGGCGTGGGCGCCGGCCAGGGGGGCGCCGGCCGCGGCCGCACCGGCGTGGGCGGCGGTGACGCCGGGGATCACGTCGACGGCGAGCGGGAGGCCGTCGGCGCCGACCCGTCCGAGGGCGGCCTCGAGCACGGTGGAGGCCATGCCGAACACCCCGGCATCGCCCGACGACACCATCGCCACCCGCCAGCCGGCGACGGCGAGCGACACCGCCACGTCGGCCCGGTCGGCCTCGGCGCCCATCGTGGAGCGCACGAGCCGCTGGTCGGGACGGACCAGGTCGGCCACCGCGTCGACGTAGGGGCCGTAGCCCACGACGGCCTCCGCGGCCCGCACCGCTCGCACCGCAGCGGGCGTCCGGTGGGCGGCGGCGCCGGGCCCCAGGCCCACCACGGTCAACCGGCCGACGGCGCGCGGCCGCGCCCCCACCGCGATCGCGGCGGTGGCGGTGGCGCCGCGCTGCTTGGCGACCACCAGCAGGGCCCCGGGCCCGGCGGCCAGGAGGGCGGCGGCCTCGGCCACGCTCGGCGTGCCGACGGCCTCGGCCACGGCGGCGCTCGGGTTGGGCACGGCGACGGTGGCCAGCAGGCTGGCCGGGAAGGCGATCAGGTCGGGCCCCGCCGCCTCGGGCGGCCCGGCCAGCGCCCGCAGCGCGGGGTGGTCGAGGCGACGGTCCACCGTGGCCACCACGACGGGGGCGCTCGGGTCGGGCATCGCCGCACGCGCCGCCTCCACCACCTCGGCCACCTCCTCGGCGGTGGCGTGCGACGAGCACCCCACCCCGACGACCACCGCGACGGCGACGGGGGCGTCGGGGGCACCGAGGCCGGCGGGCCGATCGCCCCACGCCACGAAGACCGGGTTGTCGGCCGCGAACCGGACGCCGCCGTCGGGCAGGGTGTCGGCCCGGTCGACCGAGACCTGGACCAGCGAGCCGAGGAGGCGGTGGGCGGCGGCGG
>JBBRFU010000248.1:0-3145 GCA_038241315.1 Acidimicrobiales bacterium
CTCACCTCGAGCTACCCCTTCGTGGCCGGCGCCGGGCCCGCCGTGCCCGACACGGACCCCGCCGCCCAGCTCACCGCCCGCACCTGGGAGCCGACCCTCACGGTGATCGGCGCCGACGGGCTGCCCCCGACCCAGACGGCGGGCAACGTGCTCCGGCCCGCCACCACCCTGTCGCTGTCGTTCCGGCTCCCCCCGGGCGTCGACGCCCACGCGGCGGGCGACGCCGTGGTGGCCACCCTCACGGCCGATCCCCCCTACGGCGCCCGCGTCACCGCCACCGTGCCCAGCGCCGAGGCGGGCTGGGACGCCCCCGCCACCGCGCCCTGGCTCGACGACGCCCTGGCCGGGGCCAGCGCCGCCACCTTCGGCCGACCCGCCCGGAGCCTCGGCGAGGGCGGCTCGATCCCGTTCATGGGCATGCTGGGCGAGCGGTTCCCCGCCGCGCAGTTCCTGCTCACGGGCGTGCTCGGCCCCGGCTCCAACGCCCACGGGCCCAACGAGTTCCTCCACCTCCCCACCGGCCGGCGGGTCACCGCCGCGGTCGCCCTCGTGCTCGACGCCCACACCCGACGACCGGGGTGACCGCCGCCGCGTCGGCAGGGATCAGCCGTCGAGGGTGACCACCACCGCGGTGCTCACCCCCCGACCGAGTCGGGCCTTGAGGGTCGATCCCAGGTGGACCACCGCGAACTGGATGCCGTACTTGCGCCGGAGGGCCGACACCGCGGCCGCGTGGTCGGCGCCCTCGGTCACCACGATCGCCGTGCCGCTCACGGTGGGCGCCCCGTCGGCCACGTTCCCGCGGACGTCGCAGGGCCGCACGGTGACGCGGGGGTCGTTGCGGAGCCGCTTCACCTTGCCGGCGTCGGCCGTGGTGGTGAACCCGGCCCGGCCGTCGGGCAGGGGCGCGATCCACACGGGGGTGGCGACCGCCTCGCCGGTGCGGCGGTAGGTGGTGAAGGACACGTAGCGGGCGTCGGCGATGCTCACCCCGGGGAACCTATCGGCGGCCCTCGCGTACCGGCGGCGGTTCTCGTCCTCCCGCTCGGCGGGGCAGGTGGTGTCCGGTTCGCCCCGGAACCGGGGCCGTACGATGGCCTCGCCCCCCACCACCAAGGAGCCCCACACGGCCATGGCCGACGACGCCACGATCCCCCCCACCGGCGACGCCGCTCCGGAGGCGGCCGCCGAGGCCGAGGTGGGGTCCGAGGCGAGCCCGGCGCCCCTGCCGGGCCCGGCACCCGCTCCGGTGCCGGTCCACACCGAGGAGGGCGCCCAGAGCCACGGCACCAAGGCGGTGGTGGCCGCGCTGGTCGCCAACGCCGCCATCGCGGTGGCCAAGTTCGCGGGCTTCCTCGTGACCGCATCGTCGTCGATGCTCGCCGAGTCCGTGCACTCGGTGGCCGACTCCGGCAACCAGGCCCTGCTGCTCCTGGGGGGCAGGCGGGCCAAGAAGGCCGCCGACGAGGAGCACCCGTTCGGCTACGGCCGGGAGCGGTACTTCTGGGGCTTCGTGGTGGCGCTGGTGCTGTTCACCCTCGGCTCGATGTTCGCCATCTACGAGGGCCTCCACAAGATCGGCGAGGGCCACCACGAGCTGGAGAGCCCCGAGTGGGCCATCGGCATCCTGCTCTTCGCCCTGGTCGCCGAGGGCTTCTCGCTGCGCACCGCCGTGCGAGAGGCCGACAAGATCCGTGGCCAGGCCAGCTACTGGCAGTTCATCCGTCGCTCGAAGACCCCCGAGCTGCCGGTGGTGCTGCTCGAGGACCTCGGCGCCCTGGTGGGCCTGCTCCTGGCGCTCGCCGGCGTCGGCTTGTCGGTGATCACCGGCGACGGGATCTGGGACGGCTACGGCACCCTCGCCATCGGCATCCTGCTCGGCCTCATCGCGATCGTGCTGGTGTGGGAGATGAAGAGCCTGCTGATCGGCGAATCGGCGTCCCGCAAGGACCTCGAGGCCATGCGGGCCGCCATCGAGATCGAGCCCGACGTCATCCGGGTCATCCACTTCCGCGCCGAGCACATCGGCCCCGAGGAGCTCCTGGTGGGGGCCAAGGTGGAGTTCCACCACGAGCTCTCGGTGGCCGAGGTGTCCCAGACCATCAACCGGGTCGAGGCCAACATCCGCGCCAACGTGCCGGCGGCCCGCGTGATCTACCTCGAGCCCGACGTCCACGACGAGCACCGGGCCACGGGCGGCTTCGTCGCCGAGCACGCCGGCCACATCGACCCCGACGACCCCGACTACGCCACCATCACCGGCCAGCACCGGGCCATCGACCCCGACGACGACATCTGGTCCTGACCCGGCCGGGGTGAATCCTGACGGAGTTGGTCGGGAATCAGGGCGACCACGAGTAGGTTGACCCGAGCACACTCCGACCTACGAGAAAGGCCACATCACATGGCTACCCTCCGGCTGGGCGACGACGCCCCCGACTTCACCGCCGAGACCACCGAGGGCACGGTGAACTTCCACGAGTGGAAGGGCGACAGCTGGGCCGTGCTCTTCTCGCACCCCAAGGACTTCACGCCGGTCTGCACCACCGAGCTCGGTCGGGTCGCCTCCCTCAAGGACGAGTGGGACAAGCGCGACGTGAAGGTGATCGGCATCTCGGTGGACACCTCCGAGAGCCACGAGGGCTGGGCGCAGGACATCCTCGACGTCACCGGCAGCGCGCTGAACTTCCCGCTCATCGCCGATTCGAAGAAGGAGGTGGCCGACCTCTACGACATGATCCAGCCCAACGCCTCCGAGACCACCACCGTGCGGTCGGTCTTCGTCATCGGGCCCGACAACAAGCTGAAGCTCTCGCTCACGTACCCGGCCTCCACCGGCCGGAACTTCGACGAGATCCTCCGGGTGATCGACTCGCTCCAGCTCACCGCCGACTACAAGGTGGCCACCCCGTCCGACTGGAAGGACGGCGACGACGTGATCATCGTCCCCTCGGTCTCCGATGAGGATGCCAAGGAGAAGTTCCCCAAGGGATGGGACGCCAAGAAGCCCTACCTCCGGGTCACCCCCCAGCCCAACAAGTAGCCCACGCGCACCCCGACGGGCGGCCCTGCCGGGCCGCCCGCCGGCGCGCCCGGGCCCGGGTGGCTCAGGCGGGGACGGCGGCCAGGGCCAGGTCGGCGATGC
>JBBRFU010000249.1:0-3125 GCA_038241315.1 Acidimicrobiales bacterium
GCCCTCCGCGGCACCGACGGCGCCCTCCAGTACCTTCTGGCCGCCGGCTACCCGGTGACGGTGGCCGTGCCCGCCTACCTGGCACTCATCGACTACGTGCTGGGCACGGTGTTCTTCGACACCAGCACCGCGGGGCGGGCCGTGGCCGCCGGGTCCGACGGCGGGGTCGAGCTGCTGGGCCTGCTGGCGCCCGAGGAGCTCGCGGACCTGCGGGCCACGGGCGGCGCGGTGGCGGCGCCGACCGCCGACGCCGTGTTCGCCTTCGGGCTGGCCACGTTCCTGGATGGTCTGCAGGCCCGATTCCTGTCGGGCGGCACACGCGAGCGCTGATCGCTAGTGTGGTCGGCGACCGACGCAGCAGGGGAGCAACCATGACGACCGCAGGCCTCACCATCGGCGACGCCGAGTTCTGGCGCCGCCCCCTCCAGGACCGCATGGACGACTTCGCCGTCCTGCGCGAGGACGGCCCGTTCACCAAGGCCACCGTGCCCAACCTGCTCACCGGCGAGATCGAAGACTTCTACGCCGTCACCCGCTACGCCGAGTTGGTCGAGATCAGCCGGCACCCCCTGGACTTCTGCTCCGGCCAGGGCTCCACCAACATCTCCGACATGCCGGCCGAGGCGCTGGAGTTCTTCGGCTCGTTCATCGCCATGGACGACCCTCGCCACGCCCGCCAGCGCGGCATCGTCGGCCGCTCGTTCACGCCCCGCCGCCTCCAGGGCGTGCTCGACTCGGTGGAGACGATCTGCACCGAGGTCATCGACGACATGTGCGAGCAGGGCGAGGTCGACCTCGTGCAGGCCATCTCCGAGCCGTTCCCGCTCCTGGTCATCTGCGACATGATGGGCATCCCCCGCAGCGAGTTCGGCACCGTCCTGCGGGCCACCAACATCATCCTCGGCGCCGGCGACCCCGAGATGCTCGGCGGCAACGCCGACGTGATGGGCGCCATCTTCGGCGCCGGCATGGAGCTCACCGGGCTGATGAACGAGCTGGCCGAGTTCCGTCGCACCAACCCCACCGACGACCTCACCTCGGCCCTGGTCCACAACACCGTGGGCGAGGACCTGCTCTCGCCCGAGGAGATCGCCCCGTTCTTCATCCTCCTGGCGGTGGCCGGCAACGACACCACCCGCACCGCCACCAGCATCGGCATGGACCTGCTGGCCAAGAACCCCGACCAGCGCCGGGCCTGGCAGGACGACCTCGACGGCCTCACCCCCACCGCGGTGGAGGAGATCGTGCGGGTGGCCTCGCCCGTCACCTTCATGCGGCGCACCGTCACCCACGACCTCACCATGTCGGGCCACGACTTCACCGAGGGCGACAAGGTGATCCTGTTCTACGGCGCCGCCAACCGCGACCCGCGGGCGTTCGACGACCCGGAGCGCTTCGACGTGCGCCGAGATCCCAACCCCCACGTCGGCTTCGGCGGACCGGGCCCCCACTTCTGCCTCGGCGCCCACCTGGCCCGCCGCGAGCTCAGCGTGATCTTCCGCCAGCTCTTCACCCGCCTCCCCGACCTCGAGGTCGTGGGCGACCCCGTCTACCTCGAGGGGATCGGCGTCCCGCTGGTGGGCGGGATCAAGCACCTGCCCGTGCGCTTCACGCCCACCGCCCGCGTGGGCACGGCCTGACGGCGGTCACGGGACCGGCGGCACCCCGACAGGGGTGGCCAGCCGGTCGGCCACGATCCGCCAGACGTCGGGGTCGATGCCCATGCCGAAGTGGGTGCTGGTGACCTCGACGTGCTCGACGAGCGGGTGGGAGCGCACGGCCCAGCTCGGCGGCACGATGCGATCGACCTCGCTGTAGATCGCGGTGACCGGCCGGGTGAGCGGCCGCGAGGACCGCGACCCCAGCAGCGGCGAGCCCAGGGTGATGATCCGTGAGACGAGCTCGGGCCGCGCCCGCGCCACCTCGCGCGCCACCGTGCCGCCCATGCTCTGGCCCACGAGCCCCACCGGTGCGCCGGCGCGCTCGGCCTCCCGCTCCAGCAACGGCACCACGGCGCGCGCCAGCCGGGCGACCTCGCCGTCGTTGAGGCCGAGCCCCCACCCCCGGCAGCGGTACCCGAGGGCGGTGAGGTAGGCCCGGAGGGCCGACGTGCTGGCGTCGCCCACGCCCCGGCCGGGCAGCACGACCACGGGCCCGGTGGCGCGCCGCCGGGCCAGGAGCCGCGGGCTGGCGAGGGCCAGGCGGGGCACCTGCCACACGGCCGCCAGCTCCGCGGTGGCCACCGAGCGGGCCCACCGGGCGTTGGCCGCGCCCACCGGCGCACGGGGGACCATGCCGTCATCCTACGGAGGCGCCGGTGAGTTCCGACCGGCCTGCCGGTCCTCTGGGGTGACCGTTGCGACCCGACGACCACCCGCCGGGCGAGGGTCCACGACAGGAGGCCCGCCGGTGACCGCCGAGGGGGAGCACACGATCGTGGTGGTGGACCACGAAGGCCACGAGGTGACCATCGCGCACCTGAGCCTGCTCCGGCGCCCCGACATCGGCGCGGTCGAGCACCTGGCCCGCCTCCAGCTCGCCGCTCGGCGCCAGGGTCAGGTCATCCGGGTGCGCGGCGCCTGCGCCGAGCTGACCGCGCTGTTGGAGCTGGTGGGCCTGTCCGAGCTCCTCGAGCAGCCCGCGGCCGAGACGGGCGACGGAGCGGACGGCGAGGGCGAGGGCGAGGGCGAGGGCGAGGGCGAGGGCGACGGCGACGGCGAGAGCGAGAGCGACGATCAGTCGTCGAGGTAGGGCGGGAAGCCGAACTGCTCGAACAGCTCCGGGTACAAGAAGTTGTGCAGGCCGGAGATCTTGCCGTCGGCGACCTCGACGATCTGGATCGCCCACGGGTCGCGCCGGCCCGGGACCATCCGCTTGTAGGACCCGAAGGCCGCACAGCCGTTGGCGTGGCTGGCGAGCAGCTTGGAGCCGTCGCACCCGATGCCGGGCCCGAGCATCCAGCGGCTGACCTCGAGCGGGCCCTCGAGCCAGATGGGGTGGGGCGGCATCGAGAAGGTGGCGTCGTCGTGGAGCAGCTGCACCAGCGACGGGATGTCGTAGCGCTCGAACGCGTCGACGTACTTGGCGAGCAGCTCCGCCTGGTCGGTGTCGACCTCGGCCTGGTG
>JBBRFU010000250.1:0-3090 GCA_038241315.1 Acidimicrobiales bacterium
CGTGGTGCAGCGCGCCGAAGGACTCCCGGTGGTGGACGCGCACCCACTCGGCCGTCTCCAGGGCGCGCCGGGTGTTGGGCGAGCGCGTCGGCGGCCGGAAGGGCAGGCCCACCGCGTCGCACTCGGCGCCGATGCGGTCGAAGGTGGCCCGCAGCCGACCGTCGGGTCGGACGGGCCGCCCGCCCGGCGGGATCTCGGGGTGCAACTCGAAGGGGCGGTGGGTCACGGTCACGCCCATGCCCCGGAGGACGGTGTCGCGGTGCTGGCCGAGGTAGCACCACGGGCACACGTAGTCGCTCCAGCAGGTGGCGTCCATGGCGGGAGCGTAGGCCGCACCGGTCGTCGTCTCGTCGGCCGACGGCGGTTCGGCCGCTAGCGTCGCAGGGTGCGCATCGCCACGTGGAACGTGAACTCGCTGAAGGCCCGTCTCGAGCGCGTGGAGTCCTGGCTCACCGACGTCGCCCCCGACGTGGTGTGCCTCCAGGAGACGAAGCTGGCCGACGGCGCCTTCCCCGCCATGGCCTTCCAGACGCTCGGCTACGAGAGCGTGCACCACGGCGAGGGCCGGTGGAACGGCGTCGCCATCCTCAGCAAGGTCGGCCTCGAGGACCCGATGAACGGCTTCGGGCCCGACGATCCCGATCCCGAGGCCCGGCTGCTGTGGGCCACCTGCGGCGGCGTCCGGATCGCCAGCGCCTACGTGCCCAACGGCCGGTCCCTCGACCACGAGCACTACCAGTACAAGCTGGCCTGGCTGGACCGGCTCCGCACCCGGCTCGAGCAGGCCGAGGACCCGGCGCAGCCGGTCGTGGTGGCCGGCGACTTCAACATCGCCCCGACCGACGACGACGTGTGGGCGCCCGAGCAGTTCGTCGACGCCACCCACACCAGCGCGCCCGAGCGCGACGCACTCGCGGCCATCGAGGCGTGGGGCCTGGTCGACACCTTCCGCCTCAAGCAGCCGCAGCCGAAGCTCTTCAGCTGGTGGGACTACCGGGCCGGCCGGTTCCACAAGCACGAGGGCATGCGGATCGACCTCGTCCTGGGCACCGCCCCGGTGGCCGAGCGCGTCACCTTCGCCACCATCGACCGCAACGCCCGCAAGGGCCAGCAGCCCTCCGACCACGCCCCCGTCATCGTCGACCTCGCCGACTGACGCACCGCCCGCACCGCCCGCACCGACAGGACCCACCATGCCCGACCAGCCCGACGCCACCACCGACCCTGCTCCCGCAGCGGCCGCCACGTCCGGCTGGGGTTCGGACTTCCTGCCCAAGATGACGGGCGAGGCGGATCCGGAACGCCTCGAGATGGTCACCAAGCGGTTGCGCGCCGCCGGTGCCAAGCAGCTCTCGCCCCGCCGTGCCTCCCTCCAGGACCTGGCCGACGCCACCCGCCTCCTCACCGACCGGCTGGTGGCCACCGACGCGCCGATCGAGGTGATCGCCGACGCCACCGCCGAGGTGTCGGCCGCGGCCGAACGGTTCGCCGGCTACCACCAGGGCACCCTCTACGGGTTCAGCGAGGCGGCCAACGCCGGCGACCACGACGACCCGCTGTTCGACCACAGCCCGATGATCGGCATCGCCAACCCGCTCGCCCCGCCGATGACGATCGCCGAGGTCGACGGGACCCTGGTGGCCCACGCCACCTTCGGCCAGGCCTACGAGGGGCCGCCCGGCTGCGTGCACGGCGGCTACGTGGCCGCCGCCTTCGACGAGGTGCTCGGCGCCACCCAGTCGCTCTCGGGTGCGCCGGGGATGACCGGCACGCTCTCGGTCCGCTACGAGAAGCCCACGCCGCTCCACGTCGACCTCCGCTTCGAGGGCCGGCTGGTCGGCGTCGAGCGACGGAAGATCTTCGTGGAGGCGTCGTGCTACGCGGGTGACCTGCTCACCGCGACGGCCACCGGCATCTTCGTCTCGATGCAGCCCGGCACCTTCCTCGACCTCATCGCCGAGCGCGAGGCCCGCCAGGCCGAACAGCGCTAGGGGGCGGTGGGGCTCAGCCGGCGAGGTAGGCGTCGACGGCGGGGGCCTCGGCCACGAGGTACTCCTCCAGGCCGCTCACGATGGCCTGCTCCACCCGGCCGCCCACCAGCGGGGCGCGCACCTTGAGCTGGCCGGTGACCACGCGGCGGGCGCCGTCGCCGTGGCCGACGACCACGAAGGTGCCCGACGCCTGGAGGCGGTCGGGGTAGTGGTCGGGAACCAGCTCGAAGGAGGTGGTGCCGGCCGAGAGGTCGTGGTCGGTCTCCTGGACCCACGTGAGGCGCTGCGGATCGATCACCGCGGTGACCGCGCCGGGGAGGTGGCCGGTGAAGCGGAAGCGGACCCGCAGCGTGGCCCGCTTCCCGTCGCCGTCGCGGTCGAGCACCTCGATGCCGCCGAGCTTCGGCAGCCCCACCAGCGTGGGGTAGAGGTCCGGGTCGGCGTAGGCGTCGGTGACGTCGGCCGGTGCCGCCGCGTACGTCTGGATCAGCTCGAACCGCATGGTGCCCCCTGGGTCTCGTCGAGGTGCTCGGCCACGATGGCCAGGATCGTCGTGCCGTGGCGCTCCCGGCTGAGCGGGCCGAGGCCCGGGACCTCGGCCAGCTCCTCGGCGCCGCGTGGGCACGCCTTGGCGATGGCGTCGAGGGCCCGATCCGACAGGACCACGGTGGGCCGCACGGCCGCCCGGCGGGCCTGCTCGGTGCGCCAGGCCCGGAGGCTCGAGGCCACCGTGGCGGTGAGCGTGACCGGGTCGACCACCGGCTCGGGCGAGAGGGCGCGGCGCGAGCGCTCGAGGCCGGAGTCGGGCTCGGGGGTGGGGGCCACGGTGCGCTCCAGCTCGGCGGCGGTGCCTCGCACCCACTGGAGGTACGGCGAGGGCGAGCGGTCGACGGGATCGCTGCCGAAGGTGCGGGTCCGGGCCCAGGTGCAGCGCAGCACGTCGGCGGCTCGCGTCACCGCCACGTAGAAGAGCCGCTGCTCCTCCTCCTTGGCCTCGGGCACCTTGGCGTGGCTGATGGGCACGTAGCCCTTCTCCACGCCCGTGAGGTGCACCACGTCCCACTCCAGGCCCTTCGCCGAGTGGAACGAGGCGATGGTG
>JBBRFU010000251.1:0-3057 GCA_038241315.1 Acidimicrobiales bacterium
GCCCGCCAGCCCTTCGGCGGCCACAAGCTGTCGGGCTCGGGCGCCAAGTCCGGCGGCCCCGGCTACCTCGAGCAGTTCGCCACCCCCGTCGTGGTCACCGAGAACACCCAGCGCCAGGGCTACGCCCCCGACCTCACCTGATCCGGGGTCGAGGGTCGCGCTCCACGAGCGAAGCGGGATGCGATGTGGCCCTCGGGGCGACCAGATCCCAGCCCGGCTCGGTGTCGTCGGCAGGCCAAGCTGGCGGGGTGGCCCCCTTCCCCATCCGACGCCGGACCGATGCCGACCGGGTCGCGGTGGCCGACCTCCTCCTGGCCACCCACCACAGCGACGCGTACCCCATCGTGCTGCCGCCCGACCTGGTCGCGTGGGGTGCCGCCGAGAACGTGCTGGCCGCCTGGGTCGCCGTGGAACCCGCATCGGCCGCTGGTGAACCGGCCGCTGGTGAATCGACGGGTGAGGAACGGACCGCGGGTGCCGCGGCGGGCGGGCGAGTGGTCGGCCACGCGGTGCTGACCGAGGTCGACCGCGGCCAGGCCACGGCCCAATGGGTGGCGGCGACCGGCCGGCCCGAGCACGAGCTGGCGGTGGTCCGACGCCTGGTGGTCCACCGGCGCGCCCATCGGAGCGGGACGGGGCGGGCCCTCCTCGCCACCGCCGTCGACGCGGCCCACGCCCTCGGCCGTCGCCCGGTGCTGGACATGGCCGACAACCTCCACGCCGCCCACGGCCTCTACCTCACCGCCGGCTTCGAGCTCGTCGGCGCCTACGACCTCGACCTCGCCGGCCACCTCCTCCACGTCCTCACCTGGATCGGCCCCGAGCCCCCGCCCTGATCGACCCACGCCGAGCGGTGATCCGCGACGACGACCGCGACGCGCCGGACGCCGGCATGGCCGACGGACCGGTTGCCAACGAGGCCCGAAGGTCGCATCGTGGGACGGGACGAGCATGCGAGGAGGCACCCATGGCGGTGTTCACCGGGTTCTCGAGCGGCCACGTGGCCCTGAACCTCATCGACCCCGATGCCATCGGCATCCGGGTCCTCCGCGACGGCGAGCCGTTCCAGGTCTTCGCCGTCGCCCTCCACAACCCCGACCGCATCCACCTCCACGGCCTCGACGGGCACACCGAGGCGTCGCGCTCCCGGTTGTGGCGGGCGGTGCTGGCGGCCGGGGCCGAGCAGGTGCCAGCCGTCGTCGAGGCGGGGCTGGCCGACGGCACCCTCCCGTCGCGCGAGCCGCTGGTGGCGCGGCCGATCACCGTGCCCTTCGCCCGGGTGCAGCACCTCTGCGAGCACGAGCGGGTGCTGCCGGTGCTCGACCACGCCCTGGTCGCCCACTTCGAACTGCCCGACCAGCTGTCGATGCGGGCGCCCACGACGGCGCCCGGGCGGCACCAGGTCCGTTCCGGCCGCACCTGACGGAGCCGCGGCGGAGCGGGCGTCGTCAGTCGCCCACGGGTTCGGGCTCGTCGGTCGCCGGGGGCGGGCCGGCCATCATCGCCTGGACGGTGGTGAGCAGGTCGGCGTCGGCGGGGCCCTTGTCCTCGCGGTAGCGCACGACGCGGGCGAAGCGGAGGGCGACGCCGCCGGGGTAGCGGGTGGAGCGCTGCACCCCGTCGAGGGCGATCTCCACCACCTGCTCGGGCCGCACCCACACCACGCCGGTCTGCGGCCCGGACCACGGTTCCTCCCGCTCGGCGAGCGCCAGGAAGCGCTCGGTCTGCCAGCGCAGGAGCTCGTCGGTCAGGCCCTTGAACGTCTTGCCCACCATCACGAACCCCGAGCCGTCGTCGGCCCGGGCACCGAGGTGCAGGTTCGACAGCCAGCCGGTGCGCCGCCCGTAGCCCCACTCCACGGCCAGCACCACGAGGTCGAGCGTGTGGACCGGCTTGACCTTGCGCCAGGCCTTGCCCCGCCGCCCGGCCTCGTAGGGCGACGACACGCCCTTCACCACCACGCCCTCGTGGCCGGCGGCCAGGGCGTCGGCCAGCACGGCCTCGCCGGCCGCAGCATCGGCGGTGACCGTGCCCGGGATCCGCCACGGGCCGGCCACCCGCTCGAGCTCGGCCCGACGGGTGGCGAGGGGCTCATCGATCAGGTCGACCCCGTCGACGTGCACCACGTCGAAGAAGTGGGGGAGGACCGCGGCCGCCCGCTCGGCCTCGGCGCCGACACGCGAGGCCGTGTCCTGGAACAGCAGGGGCCGGCCCCCGGCGTCGACCACCAGGGCCTCGCCGTCGAGCACCAGGTGGGTGGCGGGCAGGCCGCGGACGATCTCGACCACCTCGGGCAGCCGCTCGGTGATCTCGTTGAGGTTCCGGGTGTAGATCGTGACGTCGTCGTGGCGCCGGTGCACCTGGATGCGGATGCCGTCCAGCTTCCACTCCACCGACGCCTCACCGATGGACTCGACCGCCTCGGTCACCGAGGCGGCCGTGGACGCCAGCATCGGTTGCAGCGGCCGCCCCACCTCCAGGCCCACCGCCTCGACCCCCGCCCGACCCTCGGTGAGGGCCAGCAGCGCGGTGGTGTCGAGGCGGCCGCCGAGCATCACGGCCCGCCGGACCACGGTGGCGGGGATGCCCGAGGCCTTGGCCACGGCATCGGTCATCACGCCGGCCAGGGCGCCCTGGCGGAGGTCGCCGACCAGCAGCCGGGTGAGGAACGACGCCTCGTCGGCCGTGGCCCGCCCGAACAGCTCCCCGAGCAGCGCCACCCGGGCGCCGGCCGACCCGGGCCCGGAGAGGCCGGCCAGGGTGCTGATGGCGTCGTCGACCTCGGCCACCGTCAGGGTCGCCTCGGCAGCGGGCGCCCCGCCGGCCGACGCGGCCGGGAGGGTGCGCCCACCGACGCCGATGCGGCCCTGCCGGGGCTCGCCCACCAGGAAC
Source organism: Acidimicrobiales bacterium (assembly GCA_038241315.1). Taxonomy (GTDB): domain Bacteria; phylum Actinomycetota; class Acidimicrobiia; order Acidimicrobiales; family Iamiaceae; genus Aquihabitans. The sequence goes on from JBBRFU010000251.1 coordinate 2,893, forward strand.
CCGACGGCCGGCTCCACCTCCGCTGGCTCGAGGCGAGCCAGCAGGTCGGCGAGGGCCTGGGCCTTGGCCGTGCGGGACGAGGTGCCACCGACGGCGGCAGACGTGGCGACGATCTCGGCGAACAGCACCGCCGCTGTCTACCCGGCGGCCCGCCGCCGGGTCAGG
>JBBRFU010000252.1:0-3019 GCA_038241315.1 Acidimicrobiales bacterium
GGCGTCATCGAGGTCAAGCCGGCCGAGGAGGACCCCGCGGCGATCGCCCTCATGGACCGCCTGTCCCGGGTCAGCCGCAACCGCTGGCCCGCCGACGCCATCGCCTTCCCGAAGCGCATGCCGCCGCCCCCGCCCAAGAAGAAGAAGAAGGCCGCACCGGCCGGTGCCGATGCCGCCCCCAAGACCGCCGCGTCCCCCGACGGCGCCACCTCCCCCGATCGCGCCGACGCCTCGGCCCCGCCGGCCACCGGCGAGCCCGCCAAGGTCGACGCCGAGCTGAAGGCCGCCGAGCCGTCGACGCCGGACGCGCCCACCGCGGCCGTCCCCACCGCCCCGCCCGCCGACGAGCCGGTGGCCGCGCCCCCCACGGCCGACGCGTCCGAGCCCGGCGCCGCACCTCCCGCCTGACCCAACCGGCGCGGGAGGCAAGACCGGGCCCTCAGGCCGCGGAGATGCCGCCGATGAGCACGTCCACCATGGCGCGCACCTGGTCGTCGAGCGGGGGGCCGGGCAGGTTGGGCTTGGCCACCGCGATGGCCACCAGGCCGTGGAGCGCTGCCCAGACCGTCCACGTGGCCACCAGCGCGCCACCGAGGTCGTCGCGCACCAGGCCCTGGTCGATCCCCGCCTGCATGAGCGGCACCACCGCACCGAACGACCCGGTCTCCAGGATGCGCTCGTCGGCGTAGATCTCCGGCGTGTGGTCGGCGTGGCCCATGAACATGATCCGGTAGTGCTCGGGGTTCTCCACGCCGAAGCGCACGTAGCGCTCGGCCAGCGAGCGGATGAGGGCGACGGGGTCGGCCGCGTCCCGCACCGTGGGCTCCACGATGGTCTGGTTCATCACCTCGAACCGGCGGGCGCACACCTCGAAGATCAGGTGGGCCTTGTCGGGGAAGTGGCGGTAGAGCGCCGGCGGGGTGAGGCCCACCGCGTCGGCGACGGCCCGGATGGACACCGCGTCCTCCGACCCCGATCGCACCAGGAGGGCTTCGGCGGCCTCGAGGATCTCCTCGCGGGTGCGATCGCCCTCACCGCGCCGGGCGCGCGGGCGACCGTGGACGACCGGCGGCACCGGCGGGGGTCCGGGCGGCACCTCGGCGGGTGGCGGGGTCGACGGGCTCACGCACCAACCTTGGCACCCTCCGGGTCCGCAGGGGCACCAGCCGCCGGGCCCCGCCCTCCCGTCTCGCCACCGACCGACTCCGCGCCCTCGGGGACCGGCCCGTCCGGCCGGTCGCCGTCGCGGAGATCGACCGCCTCGTCGGCGAGGTCGACGTGCTCGCTGATGCCGAAGCGGTCGTGGAACCGGCGCAACGGGGCCGGGGCCCACCAGTTGGCCTCGCCGGCCAGCCGCATGAACGCCGGGACCAGGGTGCCCCGGATCACGAAGGCATCGAGGAGCACGGCGAGGGTGAGCCCGATGCCGAACAGCTTGATGAAGCTCACCTCGGACGTGGCGAAGGCCAGGAACACCACCGAGATCAGCAGCGCCGCGGCGGTCACGATGCGGCCCGTGCGCTCCAGGCCCCGGGCGACCGAGGCCACGTTGTCGGCCCCGCGGTCGTGCTCCTCCTTGATCCGTGACAGGAGGAAGACCTCGTAGTCCATCGACAGCCCGAAGGCCACGCAGAACATGAGCACCGGCACCGTGGCGGCCAGCGACCCGGTGGGGGTGAACCCGAGGAGGTCGGCGCCGTTGCCGTCCTGGAACACCCACACCATGGCGCCGAACGTGGCCGACAGGCTCAACAGGTTGAGCACGAGGGCCTTGGTGGGCACCAGCAGGCTGCCGAACATGAGGAAGAGCAGCACGAAGGTGATCACGGCGACGAGGGTGAGGGCGAGGGGGATGTCGCCGAAGATCGAGGCCTTGGCGTCCACCAGCTGCGCCGACTGACCACCGACCTGCACGTCGTCGAACGGGGCCGGCACGGCGCGCAGGTCCCGGGCCAGGTCCTCGCCGGCGTCGGACAGGGGCTCGACGTCGGGGACCACCGACAAGAAGGTGGCGTCGGGACGGGCGAAGCGGGCCACCAGGTCGGGGCTCGCCGACGCGGGCAGCACGAGGTCGCCGGCCTCACACGTCACCCCCGACACCGAGCCGGAGGACCCGCAGTAGATGCCGGTCTCGGCGTCGACACGGGTCACGCCGGTCACCCGGGCCAGGTCGGCGGCGTAGGCGCCCACGTCGTCGGCCCGCTCGGCCGGGGACCCGGTGCCCAGCGCCACCACCGAGGCGGCCCCGGCCTCCTCCGACGAGAAGTCGTTCCGCAGCACGTCCTGCACGTCGCGCGCCTCCTTGCCGGGGGGCAGCACGCGGTCGTCGGGGAAGCCCAGCTTCATCCCGGCGCTGGGGCTGCCGAGCACGAGGAGGAAGGCCACGACCACCAGCGTGATCGGGATGGGCCGGCGCATCACCGTGGTGGCCACCCGGTGCCACACGCCGTGGGCGCTGGCCTCGGGGTCCACCGGCTTGCGGCGGAGCGACAGGGCGTCGATGCGGGGCCCGAGCGCGGCCAGCATGGCGGGCAGCACCACCACCGCGTAGAGCCCCGCCAGTGCCGAGACGGCGAGGCCGGCGTAGGCGAAGCTGCGCAGGAAGGCGATGTCGAACACGAGCAGCGCCGACAGCGACGCCGCCACGGTGAGGGCGCTGAACAGCACGGTCCGCCCCGCGGTCTGCACGGTGCGGCGGATGGCCACGGCCGTGTCGTGGTGCACCAGCTCCTCCCGGTACCGGCTGACGATGAACAGCGAGTAGTCGATCGCCAGCCCCAGCCCCATCGCGGTGGTGAGGTTCAGGGCGAACACCGAGACCTCGGTGACCTCGTTGATGGCGAACAGCACCACGAAGGTGCCCACCACCGAGAGCGCGCCCACGACCAGGGGCAGGAGGGCGGCCACCACGCCCCGGAAGATGATCAGCAGGAGGATGAGGGTGATGGGCACCGCGATCAGCTCGGCCCGCACCAGGTCGTGCTCGATGGTCGAGTTGATCTCGGCGAAGATCGGCCCC
>JBBRFU010000253.1:0-2960 GCA_038241315.1 Acidimicrobiales bacterium
GCCGGCGACCAGTGGTGGAGCTGGATCTCCATCGATGACCACGTGCGGGCGATGCTCCACCTCATCGGGTCCGACGTGGAGGGACCGGTGAACCTGACCGCGCCGAACCCGGTCACCAACCAGGAGTACACGAAGGCCCTGGGCCGCGAGCTGGGTCGCCCCACCCTGCTGCCCATCCCGAGGATCGGTCCCCGCCTGCTGCTCGGCAAGGAGCTCTCGGACGCCCTGCTCTACACGTCGCACCGGGTCGTGCCGTCGGCGCTCGAGGTCAGCGGCTTCACGTTCCGGCACCCGACCATCGAGATCTGCCTCGCCGCCGTCTCGGGCGACGCCGAGGCGGCGTAGGCCTCAGCCGGGGAACGGCGGCAGCGCCGCCCCGTACACCCAGGTGTCGAACAGCGGACCGAGGTCCTGGCCCGACAGCTCCTCGGCCAGCGCCCGCAGGTCAGCGGTCGATGCGGAGCGGTCGAGGTACCGACGGGGCCACTCGCGCAGCAGTGCCCGGAACGCCTCGTCCCCCATCGCCACCGACAGGGCGTGCAGGACGAGCGCGCCCCGCACGTAGACGGTCGGCTGGAACAGCTCCTGGTTGCCCGGGTCGCCCGGAGCGATGCCGAAGTCGGCCGATGCGTGCGCCCGCTCGGCCGAGCGGGAGATGGGCTGGCCGTTCGACTCCTGGTCCCAGATCCACTCGGCGTAGGTGGCGAAGCTCTCGTTGAGCCAGATGTCGCGCCACGTGGCCGGGCTGACGGCGTCGCCGAACCACTGGTGCGCCAGCTCGTGGGCCACGGTGCGTTCCCCCGCGCCGCCGGCGCCGAGCAGGTCGGTGCCGAAGAGCGACAGCGTCTGGTTCTCGAGCGCGTAGCCGAGCACCTCGTCCACCACGACGTGGCCGTAGACCTCGAAGGGGAACGGACCGAACCATTCCTCGAACGTCGCCACCATCTCGCCGGTGCGGGCGAACAGCGCCCGGGCGTCGTCGGCGAACCGGGGCGGGAACGCATCGCGCAGCGCAAGACCGGTGGACCCGGACCTGCGATCGATCGTGAGGTCGCCGATGGCGACGGTCGCCAGGTAGGTCGCCATCGGGTCGGGTGCGTCCCAGCGCCAGGTGCGCCGACCGTCGGGCTCGGTGCGCTCCTCGACCAGGAGCCCATTCGCGACGGCGACGAGGTCGCCCGGCGCGGTGAGGTCGAAGCTGAACCGCGCCTTGTCGATGGGGTGGTCGTTGCCCGGGAACCAGGTGGCGGCGCCGGCCGGCTCGGAGGCCACGTAGGCATCCCGCCCGTCGGTCTGCCAGCCGGCCCCGAACACGTCGCTGCCGAGCGACAGGGGCTGGGGTGTGCCGCGGTAGGCGACGGCCACGGTGACGGGGGCACCGGGTGGCAGCACCGGTTCGGGATCGACGGTCAGCTCGCGCCCGGCGCGGGCGATCGGGGTGGGTGCACCGTCGACCGTCACGGCCGTGACCTCGAGGCCGACCAGGTCGAGGTTGAAGGTGTCGAGCGCGACCGTCGGCGTCAGCTCGATCGTGGTGGTGGCGTCGATGGAGCCGGTGTCGGGCAGCCACTGGAGCGCGATGTGGTAGCTGGCCACGTCGTAGCCGCCATTGCCGAGCTCGGGGAAGTAGGGGTCGCCCACGCCGGCCTGGCCCGCGGTGCCGACCTCTGGGGCAGCCGTGGTGGTCGTCGTCATGGTCGTGGTGCTCGTGGTGGTCGCCGGCGCGGCGGGGCGTTCCAGGCTGACGTCGCTCGCCCGGCACGACACCAGGACCGTCGCCAGCAGGGCGCCGACGAGGAGCCGTCCAGCTCGTGCGGGGAGCGCGGCGGGCACGGGGGCATCCTCCCACGACGTCCATCGCCGGCCGGATCGCGCCAGACGAGGCCGTGCCCCCCGTCCTCTCGTCACCGGTGCCACCGGCGACATCGGCGGGCGCCTGGTCCCCGAGCCCGGTGGTCGGGGACATCGCCAGGCGGGCCGCGCCGCCAGAGGGGTCGGTAGGGTCCGGCCGATGAAGCGCCTCGTCCGGTTCGCCTCCATCGCCGCCGCCTTGGCCGCCGTCCTCGCCGCCGTGAAGGCCATGCGGCGTCCGAATGACCCGCTCCCGACGCCGGCGGCGACCCCGTCGGAGCCGTGGCCTCCGCTGCGCGCCGAGGGCTCGACCGAGCGCACCGACGCCCCGTGGACCCCCGACGCGGCGCCGGCACCGAACACGCCGGACCCCGACGCCGAGGCACCGGTCGCCGCCACCCCCCGACCCGAGTCCACCGACGAGGCCACCGTCCGCCTCCCGGAACCCGACGGCGTGCCGGTGGCTGCCACGCCCGTGCAGGGCGCGTCGTGGACCGAGCCCACCGCCAGCGGCGAGTGCCCCGACGGGTACCCGATCAAGGCGAAGATGGGCTCGAAGATCTTCCACTCCCCTGGCCAGCTCAACTACGACCGCACCACACCCGACCGCTGCTACGTCGACGCCACCGCCGCCGAGGCCGACGGCCTCCGCGCCGCCAAGCGCTAGCTCAGGTGTGGGAGTTCTGAGGCCCTGCCGAAGAACTCCGATTTGTCCTGTGCGGCGGAGCCGTTCAGGACAAGACGTGGACGGTGGAGATGCCGTCGGTCGCCCGCAGGGCGTCGGCCACCTCCTTCGGCACGGCCGGCGAGGTGGCCAGCACCATGAGCGAGGCGTCGCCGCTGGTGGTGGAGCGGCCGAGGTGCATGTCGTCGATGTTGACGCCGGCGTCGGCGAGGGCCTGAGCGACGGTGGCGATCATGCCGGGGCGATCGTCGTTGCGGACGATGAGCATGTGGTCCGCCGGGGGCACGTCGACCGTGTGGTCGTCGATCGCCACGATGGCCGGCTCCTGGCGGGCGCCCACCACCGAGCCACCGATGGCGTGGTGGCCGCCGCTGATGGTGATGAGGTTCACGTAATCGAGGGAGACCGACGAGGTCGTGTCCCG
>JBBRFU010000254.1:0-2919 GCA_038241315.1 Acidimicrobiales bacterium
CCCAGCCCGGTCCGCGCGACGGCCAGGGTAGCGACCCGTCCCACCGCGGTCGTGGCGGTGCCCCACCTCCCGATCGCACCCGCGCCACGGGACCGGCCGGTCGCCCCGGGCGCACCGGTGGCGGCCCTAGGGTTGCCACCGTGCCCACGGTCCGAGCGGCGACAGCGAACGACCTCCCACAGGTGGGGAGGGCTCTGGCCGCGGCGTTCGCCGACGACCCGGTCTGGACCTGGCTGGCCCCTCGGGCCACGTGGGCCGATCGGGCCCCGGGGTGGTTCGCCACCGAGGCCCGCCTCCAGCTCGAGGGCCATGGCGAGGTCCTGGTGACCGACGACGGGCGGGGCGCCGCTGTCTGGTCGCCGCCGAAGCGCTGGCGGACCTCCCCGCGGGAGACGGTCGCCCTCGTGCTCCCCTCGCTCCGCCTGTTCCGAGGCCGGACCCCTCGCGTCCTGCGGATGGTCAGCGGCCTCGAGGGGGCCCACCCCGCGGAGCCGCCCCACTGGTACCTGAGCATCCTCGGCACCGACCCGGCGCACCAGGGTCGGGGCAACGGCAGCGCCCTGGTCCGTGCCGTCACCGACCGCTGCGACGCCGAGGGCCTCCCCGCCTACCTGGAGTCGTCGAAGGAGCAGAACGTGCCCTTCTACGCACGCCACGGGTTCGCGGTGCGCGAGGTGGTCCGCCCGGCCGGGTCCCCCACCCTCTGGACCATGTGGCGCGAGCCCCAGGGATGAGCCGACGATGATCGAGCCGAAGCAGATCCAACGGGCCGCCGAGGCGTTCGTCCTCGAGGTGTCGGTGGGCCTCCGCGACGTGGTCGGCCGCCTCCCCGCCGTCGACGGGCGCCGCCTCGAGCACGACGTGGCCACCGAGGCCTTCAACCTGGTGACGGCGCTGATCGACGTGGACCGCAGCCACACCGACAACGAGCTCTGGGGCGTCATCTTCGCCTTCGGCCGGTGGATGCCCGACCAGCTGGCCCGGGCCAAGCCCGACGACCTCCGCCGCAGCTCCCTGCTCGTGGGCCGGGCCGCCTGGCTCGACCAGGTGTCGCCCATGTTCGACATCTTCGTCACCGCCGACCGCCGCTTCGGCACCTCCTACAGCCGCTCGTACTACGACCGGGCCCTGCACCTGGCCTTCACCGTCGCGGCCCTCGACGCCGCCCCGTCGCGCGCCGAGCTCCAGGCCATCGACCGGCTCCGCTCCCACCTGCTCGCGGCCATGGACGGCCTCCCCGCCTCACCGCTCACCCCCCACGCGCCGGTCGCGCCCGCAGGCGCGGCCGCCACACCGGCGGCCACCGCGGCCGCCGGGCCCGAGGCGGCTGCCGAGGCGGCGGAGGCGGAGCTGCCCCCGGCCCGACCGATCGAGGAGCTCCTCGCCGAGCTCGACGACCTGGTGGGGCTCGACAGCGTGAAGACCGAGGTCCGGCTGGTGACCAACCTGCTGCGGGTGCAGCAGCTGCGCGCCGAGCGCGACCTGCCCACGTCGCCCCAGAGCCGCCACCTCGTCTTCACCGGCAACCCGGGCACGGGCAAGACCACCGTGGCCCGGCTACTCGCCGGGATCTACCGGTCCCTCGGCGTGGTGGAGAAGGGCCAGCTGATCGAGACCGACCGGTCCGGGCTGGTGTCGGGCTACGTCGGTCAGACGGCGCTCAAGGTCATGGAGGTCACCGAGCGGGCGATCGACGGCGTGCTGCTGGTGGACGAGGCCTACGCCCTCGCCCGCGGTGGGGAGAACGACTTCGGCCGCGAAGCCATCGACACGCTGGTCAAGGTGATCGAGGACCGGCGCGACGAGCTGGTGGTGATCGCGGCGGGCTACCCCGACGAGATGGCCGACTTCATCGCCGCCAACCCCGGCCTGGCCTCCCGGTTCCCGAAGACCATCTTCTTCCCCGACTACACCGACGACGAGCTGTGGCGGATCTTCACCTCCATCGGCGAGAAGGCGGGCTACCACCCTGACGAGAGCGCCGAGGCCAAGGTCCGGGCCTGGTTCGCCTCGGTGCCGCGCGACAAGGGCTTCGGCAACGGTCGCCTGGCGCGGAACCTGTTCGAGGACGCGGTGGCCCGCCAGGCCGGTCGGGTGGTGGAGCTCACCGATCCCACCGACGAGCAGCTCACCACCCTCACCGGAGCCGACATCGCGCCGCCGGGCGAGGGCCCCCGCCACGGGAACACGGCATGACCGCTGGCCACCGGAGGCCCGGCGGTAGCGTTCGCCCATGAGGGAGCGCATCCTGGCGATCGTCGGTGCCGTCGCGCTCGTCGCGGTGGCGTTCGTGGTGCGGACCGCCCTCACCGACGACGACACCGGCGGGGGCGGCGGTGGTGGCGGGGGCAGCCGTCCGGTCGTGGCCTGCACCCCCGACCTGCTCCCGGTATGCGAGGCCCTCGCCGCCGACGGCCGCATCGCCGCAGACCCGCCCACGCTCGATCTCGACGGCGAGGCCATGGCCGACCAGGCCATCGACGGCTGGATCACCTGGGACCCGGCGCCGGGCATCGCCGACATCGACCACGAGGGCGCCTGGGCGTCCAGCCGACCGCTCGGCGCGTCGGCGCTCGCCGTCGGCGGCGGGAGCGGGAGCGGGAGCGGCAACCAGGGTGTCCTGATCGAGGGGTGCCCCGACGGTGGTGCCACCTGGACGTGGGCCTGTGTGGCCGCGCCGGGCCCCGCCATCGGGGTCGGCACCGGACGCACCGCCGAGAGCCTGGCCCGCCTGCACCCCCTCGCCCTGGCCCTCGTGCCCGACGACGGCGTCGTCCTCGACATCTCCGACTCGGCGCTGACCGACCTGGTGGAGAGCCCGGCCGTCGGCCAGGCCCGCTTCCCCGAGCAGCTGCGCATCTTCCGCACCCAGCGCGGCGCCCTCACGTTGCTCGTCGGCCCGGAGCAGGCCCTCGACGA
>JBBRFU010000255.1:0-2877 GCA_038241315.1 Acidimicrobiales bacterium
CCACCGCCCACCCGGCCCTCGCAGCGGCGACGACCACTACCTCCTCTACACGGGCGGCACCACCGGCCGGCCCAAGGGCGTGGTGTGGCGCCACGAGGACCTGGTCTTCGCCGCCCTGGGCGGCGGCAACCCCGGCGGCGACCCGGTGTCGCACCCCGACGAGCTCGTGGAGCACGCCCGCCACGGCCGCACCCGCTGCCTGCCCGCCTCCCCCTTCGCCCACGGCACCGCCCACTGGATGGCGCTGTCCACCCTCCTCAACGGCGGCACCGTGATCGTCGACACCGGGCTGGCGTTCGACGCGGCGCGCCTGTGGTCGCTCGCCGAGCGCGAGCGGGCCTCGGTGCTCGTGATCGTGGGTGACGCCTTCGGGCGACCCCTGGCCGACGCGCTGGAGCGGGAGCCCGATCGGTGGGACCTCGACCACCTCCTCGTCATCTTGTCGGGGGGCGCGATCCTCTCGGGCACGGTGCGCCAGGAGCTGCTCGCCCAGCTGCCCTGGTCCGTCGTGGTCGACGGCTACGGCACCTCGGAGACTGGCGGGCAGGGGCAGATGCCGAGCTGGGCGGGCGAACCCACCACCACGCTGCCCCGCTTCCACGTCGACGAGTTCACCGCGGTGCTGGACGACGCCGGCCGACCGGCCCCGCCCGGCAGCGGCCTGGTCGGGCGCCTGGCCCGACGGGGGCACATCCCGCTCGGCTACCACGGCGACCCGTTGAGCACCGCCGAGACCTTCCCCGTCCTCGACGGGCAGCGGTGGGCGGTGCCCGGCGACCTGGCCCGGGTGGAGGCCGACGGCTCGATCACCCTGCTCGGCCGAGGTGCGTCCTCCATCAACACCGGCGGCGAGAAGGTGTTCCCCGAGGAGGTCGAGATCGTCCTCAAGGCCCACCCCGCGGTGTTCGACGCCGTGGTGGTGGGCGTGCCCGACCCCCGGTTCGGCGAGCGGGTGGCGGCCGTGATCGAGGCCCGCCCGGGCATGGCGCTCCACCTCGACGACGTCGAGCAGCACTGTCGGAACCACCTCGCCGACTACAAGGTGCCGAGACGGCTGGTCCTCGTCGACCACGTCCGCCACCGGCCCTCGGGCAAGTCCGACCTGTCGTGGGCGCGCGACCAGCTCCTCGCCGACACGAGCGGCTGAGCCCGGCGACGCGGGGACACCCCCACGGGCGTCCCCCGCTACGATCCTGACGATCCGTCAGATCTCAGGGGAGCGCTCGTTCATGTCCTTCAACCTGGCCCAGGTGCACGAAGCCGTCGCCGCCGCCAACCCCGACCGGCCGGCGGTGATCACCGGCGACGGGCCGATCACCTACGGCGAGCTCACCCGGCGGACCCGACGGTTCGCCCACGCCCTCGCCGGCCGGGGCCTGGGCGCCCACCGCGAGCGCTCCGAGCTCCAGGGCCACGAGTCGGGCCAGGACCACCTGGCCATCTACCTCCACAACGGCCCCGAGTACATCGAGGCCATGCTCGGCTCGTTCAAGGCGCGCGTGGCCCCGTTCAACGTGAACTACCGCTACGTGGCTGAGGAGCTCCAGTACCTGCTGGACAACGCCGGCACCCGCGCCGTCGTGTACCACGACGCCTTCGCGCCCACCCTGGCCGAGGTCCTCCCCTCGCTCCCCGACGTGACCCTGCTCGTGCAGGTGCCCGACGGCTCCGGCAACGACCTCCTCCCAGGGGCGGTCCGCTGGGACGACTTCCTGGCCGAGGGCTCCGAGGAGCCGCTCGACCTGGCGTGGTCGCCCGACGACCTCTACATCCTCTACACCGGCGGCACCACCGGCATGCCGAAGGGCGTGCTCTGGCGCCAGCACGACATCTTCATCGGGGCCATGGGCGGCCGGCCCTTCGGCCAGACCGAGGCCTTCCCGTCGCTCGAGTCCGTGGTCGAGGCGTCCAGGAACGGCGGGGTCAAGATGATGTCGGTCGCCCCGCTCATGCACGGGGCCGCCCAGTGGGCCACCTTCACCGCCTTCACGGGCGGCAACGCCGTGGTCTTCCCCGAGGACCCCACGCGCCTCGATCCCGCCGCGGTGTGGTCCACCGTCGAGCGCGAGAAGGTCCTCACCCTCCAGATCGTCGGCGACGCCATGGGCCGACCGCTCATCGACGAGCTCGAGCGCGCCAGCTACGACCTCTCCGGCTTCCTCGCCTTCGTGAGCGGTGGCGCCGCCCTGAGCTCCTCGCTCAAGGACCGCTTCCTCGAGGTGGTGCCCCACGCCATCGTGCTCGACGCCGTCGGGTCCTCCGAGACCGGCGCCCAGATGGGCCACACCTCCTCCAAGGGCGCCACCAGCACCGGCACGTTCCAACCGGGCCCGGAGACGTCGGTGGTCAGCGAGGACCTCAGCCACGAGCTCGCGCCCGGGAGCGAGGAGACCGGCTGGCTGACCCAGCGCGGCCACGTGCCGCTCGGCTACCTGGGCGACGAGGCCAAGACCGCGGCCACCTTCCCGGTGATCGAGGGCACCCGGTTCGCGGTGCCCGGCGACCGCGCCATCTGGCGGGCCGACGGCATCATCGAGCTGCTGGGCCGCGACTCGGTCACCATCAACTCCGGCGGCGAGAAGATCTTCGCCGAGGAGGTCGAGCAGGCCCTCGCCCACCACCCCGCGGTGTACGACGTCATCGTCGTGGGCCGGCCGAGCGAGCGCTGGGGCTCCGAGGTGGTGGCCGTGGTGCAGCTCGCCGAGGGCGCCATCGCCACCGAGGACGAGCTGCGGGCCGAGTGCGAGCGCCACGTCGCCCGCTACAAGCTGCCGAAGGCCTTCGTGTTCCGGCCCCAGCTGCAGCGCTCCCCCGCCGGCAAGGCCGACTACCGGTGGGCCAAGGAGCAAGCCCTGTAGTGCCGTGCCGGCACCCTCC
>JBBRFU010000256.1:0-2863 GCA_038241315.1 Acidimicrobiales bacterium
CGCCAACGCCCCACCACCGCCACGGGTGTCCACCACCCGACACGGGGTGATCGGCACGTACACCGACCCCGCCGCACCCGCCGGCACGGCCTCGGGATCCACGAAGTAGCCCTGCACGTCCACCACGAAGTGCGCGGTGCCGCCCGACCCCTTGATCGTCAGGTCCCGCACCCCGGTCGGGGCCAACGTGATCGCGCCGGTGTTGGTGATGCTCTGCCCTGCGGTGAAGTTCATGAACGTCGCGTTCGGCTCCGCCACCCCCGTCGGCCACGCCCGGAAGAACCCACCCGCCGTGGGCGCCACCGCCGTCACCGATGCCTCCACCGCCGCCGCACCATCAGGCACGCCACACCCACCCGCACGACCACCCTGACCCGCGAACCCCGCACCCGAACCGGCCACCTGCACCTGGCGCGGCGCACCGGGCGCCAACGCCCCACCACCGCCACGGGTGTCCACCACCCGACACGGCGTGATCGGCACGTACACCGACCCGACGGGCGGGGTGACCGGGGCCAGCACCTCGAGCGCGGTCAGGACCGATCCCCCCGCCCCGACGTCGTACGTGGCCAGCAGCAGCCGCTCGGCGCCGGCCACGAGGAACCGACCCGGGTAGGACTGCGCCAGGTCGGGGCGGTCCAGTCGTCCGTCGCCCGAGAACGAGGCGTCGGCCGCCCCGCCGGCGGTCAGCACCCAGACCGTCGTGGTCGAGTCCTGGGCGTCCTCGGTGGACGCGTCACCGGCCAGCACCACCCGGCCGTCGGGCGCCAGCTCGAGGTCCCACACGCCGGTCCTCGTCGTCGCCCGGGAGAGCGAGGCGATGCCGTCTCCGGAGAACGAGGTGTCGAGCGCGCCCGCGGCGGTGAGCCGCGCCACCAGTGGCGGCTGCTGCACCTCCACGGGCGGGTTGGCGCCGCTCTGGGTGAAGGTGCCCACCGTGCCGCCCACCACGGCCACGCCGGCGTCGCTCACCTCGAGCACCGCGGGTCCCCAGTTCTCGTTGTCGGCCGATCCGCCCGGCCGGGCCACCGTGGCCAGGCCGTCGCCCGAGTAGGCGGTGTCGAGCGCCAGCGCCGCGGTGTAGCGCCGGATCGTCAGGTCCCCGTCGTCGGGCAGGAGGACGTAGACCCGCCCGGTCCCGTCCACCCGGGTGACGGCCAGGGCGCCGCGCCGGCTCTCGGTGTAGTCCGCCACCACGTCGACGGTCTGGACGACGGTGCCCCCGGTGGTGACCCGCACGACCTGCGGCAGCTGGGCGATCCCGCCGATCGGGAACGAGTCGACGATGCCGACCACGAGGTCGCCGTCGGGCTGCACCCCGATGCCCGTCACGCCCGGGAACCCGGCGGCCTCGCCGTCGAAGGCCATGATGCCGTCGCCGGAGAAGGTGGGGTCGAGGTCGCCGTCGGGCTCGTAGCGACGGAGCTGGTAGCGGGGCGACCCGCCCAGCACGGAGAGGGCGACGATCGTGCGCCCGGCCGCGTCGACGTGGACCTGGCCGCCCGCCGCGTTCCCGGCCGGGAACGACAGGCTCCCGTCGTCCGAGAACGAGCCGTCGGGCGCGCCCCCTGCCGTGAGGTGGCGGAGGTGCACCACCGAGCTGGACTCCAGGGTCTCGACCGACAGCACGGCCAGGGTGCCGTCGGCGCCCTCGGCGACGTGGTCCACGAGGCCGGGGGTGCCCGACACCGCGCCCGCCACCCCGAACCCGCCGTCGACGTCGCCCGGCGCGGCCGCCACCGGCCCGGCGAGCGGACCGGCGACCACCGACACCACGATCGCCAGCGACGCCGCGACCAACCCGGCGGCCCGTGGACGGGACCGCACCCCCTGTACCGACATGGTCCCTCCCCGGACGCGAATGGTCCGCTCAAGCTCCCACGGCCGACCGACCTCGACATCCCCGATCTGTGCCAACCTGCGCGCCGCCCGTGGCCGGCCGACCGCGGCACGTCAGGAGGAGAGGACGTCAGCGCTTCCGCTCCCCGGCCGACGACGGAGGGTGGCGGGGCTCCCGGGCCCGGAGGGCGCGACCAGTATCGAGGGCCCACGACGGGGCGGGCTGGGCTGGGCGCGCTGGGCGCGCTCAGCTCGGTGCGGACGCCGGGCGGCCCGAGCTACCAGGGGCGGTTGCGGCGCTGCGGGATCGGCCTGGACCACCAGCGACCGGACCAGCGCCACCGCGGCGGGGCGTCGTGGGCGGCCGGGGCGGCGGCCCGCGGCCGCGTCAGCTCGACGGCGGCCACGATGGCCGCCACCTCCTCGTCGGAGGGGTCGGGGGTGATGCGCAGATCGGTCACGGGCGTCGGGCTCCGGCGAGGCTCACAGCGGCATGTTGCCGTGCTTGCGGGGCGGGAGCTCCTCCTTCTTCGACTCGAGCATCGTCAGGCCGTCGATGAGCATCTTGCGGGTGTCGGTGGGGTCGATCACGTCGTCGACGTAGCCCCGCTCGGCCGCCACGTAGGGGTTGAGCCACTTCTCGGCGTAGACGTCGACGAGCTCGGCCTTCTTGGCGTCCTTGTCGTCGGCGGCGAGGATCTCGGCCCGGTTCAGGATCTCCACCGCGCCGGAGGCCCCCATCACGGCCAGCTCGGCCGAAGGCCACGCGTAGGCCAGGTCCGAGCCGATGCTCTTGGAGTCCATCACCACGTAGGCGCCGCCGTAGGCCTTGCGGGTGATCACCTGGATGCGGGGGACGGTGGCCTCGCAGTAGGCGTAGAGCAGCTTGGCGCCGTGGCGGATGATGCCGTTGTACTCCTGGTCGACGCCGGGGAGGAACCCGGGCACGTCGACGAAGGTCACCAGCGGGATGTTGAACGAGTCGCAGGTCCGCACGAAGCGGGCCGCCTTCTCGGAGGCCTCG
>JBBRFU010000257.1:0-2790 GCA_038241315.1 Acidimicrobiales bacterium
TGGGGGGCCCCCGCCGTGCTGGGGCGGGCCGGGGTGGGCGGCGTCACCGCGGTGTCGCCGTCGCTGCCGGCCGCCGCGCTCGACGACTGCCGGGCGCTGGCCCTCGAGTGGGGCCTGTCCTGGTCCACCGTCGAGACCGACGAGCTCGACGATCCGCAGTACCGCGCCAACGACGCCGACCGGTGCTACCGCTGCAAGGAGGCCCTCGGCGAGGCCCTGGCGCCCATCGCTCGCGAGGCGGCGGCCACCGTGGCCCTGGGCGTGAACCTCGACGATCTCGGCGAGCACCGACCCGGGCAGCGATCGGCCGCCGAGCGGGGCGCGGCCTTCCCGCTGGTGGCCGCCGGCTTCACCAAGGCGATGGTGCGCGCCGCCTCCCGGGGGCTCGGCCTGCGCACCGCCGACAAGCCGGCGGCGGCCTGCCTGGCGTCGCGGGTGCCCTACGGGACCCCGGTCACCCTGGGCGTGCTGCGCGAGGTCGAGGCCGCCGAGTCGGCGCTGCGCCGGCTGGGCTTCGGGGAGCTGCGGGTGCGGCACTACCGGGAGCTGGCGCGCCTCGAGGTGCCGCTGGCGCGCCTCGCCGACGTGGTGGCGCAGCGCGAGGCCGTGGTGGCCGCGGTGCGGGCGGCGGGGTACCGCTACGTCACCCTCGACCTCGAGGGCCTCCGCTCCGGCAACCTCAACGACACCCTGCCCCCCGGTCCCGGCCGCTGATCGGGCCGGCCGGCCGGCTGGTGGGGGTGGTCGGTCAGGTCCAGACCACCTCGGTGATCGCCACGTCGGCCTCCTGGAGGGCGAGCACCGCGTGCTCCACCTTGGGGTTGTCCTCGCGCTGGACCACGACCGCGGTGCGCGACACCCACTGACCGAGCGCCGTCGCCGCCGCGTTGCGGGTGGGGGTGGCGGCCACGAACACCACCGCCTCGAAGCCCTCCCGGCCGGCCCGCGTGATCAGGGCCTCCACCACCGCCCGCCGGAGCAGCCCGGAGGCCTCGGCCGAGCCGCTGGGCCGGAGCCAGGTGACGGTGGGTGGGTGGAGCACGGCCCCCGTGCCGGCCACCGCCGGGAGCCCCGGCGGACCGACGAGGCTGGGGCCGGTGACGAGATCGGTGAACGAGCGGATCACGTGGGCTTGGCGCAGGCCGCGGTCGGTGGATCCGGCGAGCACGAAGAGCGCGGGGATCCCGGCGAAGGTGAGGCTCGAGGCCAGCTCCTCGGCGAGGGCCACGGGCGGCTCGGTGCCCGTGCCCACCAGGAGGGCCGAGGCGGCCCGCCCCTGCGACCCACCGCTGGCCAGCTCCACCGCGAGGCGGTCGATCGCTGCGTCGACCTCCGCTGGTGGGGCCTTCGGGTCGGTGGCGGTGGGGAGGACGCGGATGGTGGCTCCGGGCACCAGCTGCTCCACGCGACGTCGGCCGCCACCGAGCCGGTCGCGGCGGTCGGCCACGACGGCGAGGCCGAGCCCGGCCACCAGCACGAGGCCGAACGCGCCGGCGCCCGTGCCGAGGGCCCGGCGGGGGAGCAGCTCGTCGGGCAGGGCGGCCTGGCGGACGACCTCGCCGGCCGAGGGGTCGAGCTCCTCGATGACCTGGCGTCGCTCGACCAGGTCGTCGTACGCGTCCTGGGCCAGGCGGGCCTCGGTGGCGGCGCGGGTCCCGGCTGCCGTGCCCGGCTCGCTCCCGGCCACCTCGGCCTCGGCCTGCCCGAGCGCGTCCTCCGCGTCGGCGACCTCGGCGGCCAGGGCCTCGAGCGTGACGGTGCGCTGCTCGGTGGCGGCGTCGCTGCGCTCGGCCAGGTAGGCCCGGGCGATGGCGTTGACCGTGTCCCGTGCCGCCGTGGCGGAGTCGGCCTCGTAGGCGAGCCCGAGCACCCGGGCGTCGTCGCGGCCGGTGACGGCGAGGTGGCGGAACAGGTCGGCGTTGCTCCCGGACCGGCCCAGGTCGTCCCGCACCGCCCGCCCGACGGCGTCCGACATCACGAGCTCCGATTCGGTGCCGAGGTCGAGCGGGTCGGGCGCCGCATCGCCGATCGGGTCGGCTCGGTCGAAGGCCACCAGCGCGGTGGCGCGGTACGTCGGGGGGTGGGCCTGGACCACCAGGTAGGCCACCAGCAGGCCGACCACGGCCGCGGCCCAGACGATGCCCGCCCGTCGCCGGAGGAGGCTGCTCGCCCCGGCCGGGAGGAAGCCGCTGTCCAGTTCGCTCATGGCCACCTCCTCGCCAGGGGCTCCATCGTCGGTGTTCGACCCATCGGCAGCGGATCCGGGATCGACCGGGTCGATCTCGGCCGAGTCGAGACGTGCCCGCCGGCATCGGGGCGGCGCCGACGCCCCGGTGGGGGTTGGGTCTACACGCTCGGCACCACCGGGTCGACCTCGGTGGAGCGCACGCCGCCGCGGTCAGTCGGCGAACCGGGTGGCGTAGGTGAAGCTGGTCCGCAGGTGGTCGACCAGCGCAGCCTGGCTGCGGTGCTGGTGGGCGGTGATCTCCGCCCGGGTGGGCGCCCGACGGAGCAGGCCGAACCAGGTGCTCACCACCCGGACGTCGGTGGCCAGGTGCTGGCGCACGCCCGGCGACGCGGTGAAGAGCACGAGGACGTCGCTCCGGCGCACCCCGTCGTCGAGGGCCGCCACCCAGGGGGCCCGGCGCCCGGCCGGCACCGTGGCGCCGAGGCCCTGCTCGTAGAGCTTGGCCACGAACTCGTCGTTGCCGAGCGAGCTCCAGGGGGCGACGAAGCTGGGGGCCATCTCCTGGAGGGTGGTGCCGGCCCAGGAACGGGCCACCCACGGGC
>JBBRFU010000258.1:0-2734 GCA_038241315.1 Acidimicrobiales bacterium
GCCGGCCACCACCACCAGGGCGGTGACGGTGCGGTCCCGGAGGAGGTCGCGGTAGCGGCGGGCGATGCCGGCCGGGCCGCCGTGGGGCCGTCGCCGCTCGGGCGGGAGCGTCTCCACCAGCCCGATCCGGGCCACCACCATCAGGGCCAGGCCCACCGCACCCAGGACGGCGAACAGCCCGCGCCAGGTGGTGAAGCTCAGCACGAAGCCGCCGAGCGTGGGGGCGAGCACCGGGGCCACGCCCAGCACGAGCATGAGCCGCGACAGCAGCAGCGCCGCCGCCCGGCCGCTGAAGAGGTCGCGCACGATCGCCATGGTGACCACCGCGGGGGCCGCCGCGCCTGCCCCCTGGACGACCCGGGCCGCGCCCAGCAGCGCGATCGACGGGGCCACGAAGCACAGCATCGAGGCGACCACGTGGACCGCGGTGCCGAGCAGCAGGGGACGCCGCCGTCCGAAGGCGTCGGAGAGCGGGCCCACCACCAGCTGGCCGAGGGCCAGCCCGATCAACGTGCCGGTGAGGGTGAGCTGGACCGCCGAGGCGGTGGTGTCGAGGTCGGCCTCGATGTCGGGTAGGCCGGGCAGGTAGAGGTCGATGGTGAGCGGCCCGAGGGCCACGAAGGCGCCGAGCATGAGGACCAGCTTCAGGCCCGGGCCGCCGGCCGGCCCGAAGGTGTCGGCCGCGCCGGAGGCGGCGACGGGGGACGGCCCCGCCACGACGGGAGCGGGACCGGTGACGGTGGTCGACAGGGTGGCGGCGGGCTCGTCCATGGGAGACGAACACCCTACGGCCGCCCTCAGCGGACCCCACAGGGAGTTCGGGAGCCGGGCGACGGAGGGCGACCGCCCGGACCGGCCCTGCGTGCGAGACTCCTCGCAGTTCCGACCTCCACCTCGCCACCGGGGTGCTACAACGGCTGGAACACGTTCTCAAAGGGGAAAAGCATGCCCACCACCACACGCGCCGCAGTGCTCTGGGAAGTCGGAGGTGACTGGCAGATCGAAGACGTCGAGCTCGACGACCCGAAGGCGGGTGACGTCCTGGTCAAGATGTCGGTGGCCGGCATGTGCCACTCCGACGAGCACGGCGTCACCGGCGACCTGCCGCTGGCCCTGCCGGTGATCGGCGGCCACGAGGGCGCCGGCGTCGTCGAGGCCGTCGGCCCCGGCGTCACCAGCGTCGCCGTGGGCGACCACGTGTCGATGTCGTTCATCCCGAGCTGCGGCCGGTGCAAGTACTGCGTCAGCGGCAAGGGCTACCTCTGCAACGAGGGCGCCAAGCTGTTCGACGTCGGCATGATGAGCGACGGCCGCATCGCCCACACCTGCAAGGGCGAGCCGGTCGCCCGCTACGCCCAGCTCGGCACGTTCTCCGAGCACGTGCTGGTGAGCGAGAACTCCGTCATCCGGGTCGAGCCCGACCTCCCGATGCACGCCGTGGCCCTCGTGTCCTGCGGCGTCGCCACCGGCTTCGGATCGGCCACCGAGCGAGCCGGCACCAAGCCCGGCGAGACCGTCGCCGTCGTCGGCATCGGCGGCATCGGCATCAACGCCGTGCAGGGGGCCAAGTCCGCCGGCGCCAGCCGCATCATCGCCATCGACCCGGTGGAGTTCAAGCGCGAGAAGGCCATGGAGATGGGGGCCACCCACACCTTCGCCTCCATGGAGGCGGCTGCGGCCGAGCTCCCCGGCATCACCTGGGGCGACATGTGCGACCGGGTCATCCTCAGCCCCGGCGTGGTCACCGGCGACATGATCGCCCCCGCCCTGGGCCTCACCTCCAAGGGCGGCACCCTCGTGGTCACCGGCCTGGCCGCCATGGCCGCCGAGGACGTGAAGATGAACCTCTTCATGCTGTCGATGATGAACCAGGAGATGAAGGGCACCATCTTCGGGTCCATGAACCCGCGGGCCCAGATCCCGAACCTCCTCTCCATGTACCGCGAGGGCAACCTCAAGCTCGACGAGCTGGTGACCACCCGGTACAAGCTCGAGGACGTGAACGAGGGCTACAAGGCCATGCGGGAGGGCACCAACATCCGCGGGGTCATCGAGTTCTGATGCCGGGCCGCTGCGCCCCGGCGCGATGACGGCCCGGTTCGGTCCAGAGCTGCTGCGGCGCCTCACCACCGAGGTGGTGGGGCGCCGTCGCGAGCTGGAGGTGATCATCGCCGCGCTGGCGGCGGGCCGGCACCTGCTGCTCGAGGGCCCGCCCGGCACGGGCAAGTCCACGGTGCTGCGATCGATCTCGGCGGCCACCGACGCCGGCTACGAGTTCGTCGAGGGCAACGCCGAGCTCACCCCGGCCCGCCTCATCGGCTCCTTCGACCCGGCAGCGGCGCTCGCCGAGGGCTACGTGGCCGACGCCTTCCTCGACGGGCCGCTGCTCACCGCCATGCGAGACGGCTCCCTCCTCTACGTGGAGGAGATCAACCGCATCCCCGAGGAGACGCTCAACGTCCTCATCACGGTGATGAGCGAGCGCGAGCTGCACGTGCCGCGGCTCGGGCGCCTGGTCGCCGCCGACGGCTTCCGGCTGGTCGCGGCCATGAACCCGTTCGACGCGGTCGGCACCGAGCGGATCTCCTCGGCGATCTACGACCGCACCTGCCGGATCTCCATGGACTACCAGTCGGCGGAGACGGAGGCGGCGATCGTCGCCCTGCGCTCCCCCGGCCAGGCCGGTCCCGATGAGGCGAGCCATGACGCGGCGTGGCGCTCGCACGTCGTGGAG
>JBBRFU010000259.1:0-2614 GCA_038241315.1 Acidimicrobiales bacterium
TCCGGGTAGTTGGCGAGCCCAGCGGCCGCCCCACCGACCACGTAGATCGTGGCGGCGACGTCTCGAGTCACGAGTCGATCCACCAGCTCCTCCAGCAAACGGCGCTGCCGAGCGGGGGTCAGGCGCTGCGGCCCGGAGTCCGCTGGCACCGCGCCATCGGGCACTCAGACGCTCTCGAAGTACTCGGCCGGCACGAAGACGTTCCGGCGACGGAAGGCCGCCGGCGTGCCAGCTTCCGCTTCGGCCCGGAGCGCGGGGTTCGCCACGAGGAAGAAGGGCTCGGGACTCGGAGCCGTCGTGCGGGCCCACCGGGGAACCGGTAGGGACCACTCGTCGAGCACGTGGTGGACGACGGCGGCCAGCGCGGCGTCGACGCCGTCCGAGCCCGTCGGGGCGGGCGGCAGGGCGCAGAGGGCGACGGCGACGTCCGGATCCACGGAGCGCAGGTCGTCGACGACATCGACCAGGGCCCCGCGGACCGCCTCCAGATCACCGTCGAGGAGCCATCGCCGGAACGACTCGGCCCAGGTGGCGATGGTCGGCAGGCGTGTCGGCAGGGCGGCGACCTGGGCACCGAGCGGACGGAGCAGCGCGTTGAGGCGTTCGACCGTGGCGTCGGCCGATCGCCGTTCGACCCGGGCCAGGGCCGGCTGGGAGGAACCGGTCATCTGGGCCAGGTCGCGCTGGGTCCGCCCAGAGCGAGCGCGGGTGCTCGTGAGGATGGTGGCGGCGTCCATGGGGTGCATGATACCCGATCGGATATCAGAAGGCGTGGAGACCGGGTGGAGCGGTCAGCCTCGCCAGGGGAGGGCGGCCTCGGGGTCGAGGCCGTGGTGCGTGATGGCCTTGGCCACCAGGTCGGCGTCGACCGCGCCGTCGGCCGCCAGCGAGGCGAGCACGGCCACCACCACGTTGGGGGCGTCGGTCTCGAAGAACCGGCGGAGGGCCTCGCGGGTGTCGGAGCGGCCGAACCCGTCGGTGCCGAGCGACGTGTAGCGCCGGCCCTCGGGCACCCAGCGGGAGACCTGGTCGGGAACCGCCCGCATGAAGTCGGTGACGGCCACGATGGGCCCCTGCGACCCGTCGAGCAGGTCGGTCACCCGGGCCGTGCGGGCCTCCTCACCGGGGTGCAGCCGGTTCCAGCGCTCGACGGCCATGGCGTCCTCGCGGAGCTTCTTGTACGACGTGGCGCTCCACAGCTCCACGCCGACGCCCCAACGCTCGGCCAGCTCGGCCTGGGCCTCGCGGGCTGCTCCCTGGGCGGAGCCCGAGAACAGCACGGTGGCCCGGTGGGCGTGGTCGCCGTCGGGGGCGGGCTGCCAGCGGTACAGGCCCTCGAGGATGCCCTCGGCCACGTCGTCGGCCATGGGCGGCATGACGTGGTTCTCGTTGTAGAGGGTGAGGTAGTAGAAGACGTCCTCCGGCGAGTCGCCGTACATGCGGTCGATGCCGCGGCGGATGATCTCGGCGGTCTCGTAGGCGAAGGCGGGGTCGTAGGCCTCGCACGTGGGCACGGTGGAGGCCAGCACCAGGCTGTGTCCGTCCTGGTGCTGGAGCCCCTCGCCGGTGAGCGTGGTGCGGCCGGCGGTGGCCCCGAGCAGGAAGCCCCGGGCGCGAGCGTCGGCCGCGGCCCAGATGAGGTCGCCCACCCGCTGGAAGCCGAACATGGAGTAGAAGATGAAGAACGGCACCATGGGCACGCCGCGGGTGGCGTAGCTGGTGGCGGCCGCGGTCCACGAGGCCAGGCCCCCGGCCTCGGTGATGCCCTCCTCGAGCAGTTGGCCGTTGATGCTCTCCTTGTACGAGAGCAGGAGCTTGTGGTCCACCGGCTCGTACTTCTGGCCCTCGGCCGCGTAGATGCCGAACTCCTTGAACAGGGAGTCCATGCCGAAGGTGCGGGCCTCGTCGGGGATGATCGGCACCACGCGCGGCCCGAAGCCCTCGTCGCGGGCGAAGGCCCGGATGAGGCGGGTGAAGGCGGTGGTGGTGGACGCCTGCTTCTTCCCGGAGCCACTGCGGAACTCGTCGAACACCGCGTCCTGGGGCAGGGTCAGCGGGCGGGCGGTGCGCACCACCCGCTTGGGCAGCGAGCCGCCGAGCTTGCGGCGGCGGTCCATGAGGTAGGTGTGCAGCGGCGAGCCGTCGGGCGGCCGGTAGTAGGGCGCCTCGGCGCCGTCGGCCAGCGCCTCTTCGGGGATCTCCTCCTCGAGGCGGAGGCGGGTGCGCAGCACGCGGAGCTGCTCGTTGGACATCTTCTTGATCTGGTGGGTGGCGTTGCGCCCCTCCACCTCGGTGCCCAGCGTCCAACCCTTGACGGTCTTGGCCAGGATGACCGTGGGTGCCCCCTTCAGCTCGGTGGCGGCCTTGTAGGCGGCGTAGAGCTTCGAGTAGTCGTGGCCGCCACGGGGGAGCCAGCGCAGGTCGTCGTCGGCGAGGTGCTCGACCATCTTGCGGAGGCGGGGGTCGGGGCCGAAGAAGTGCTCCCGGATGTAGGCGCCGTCCTCGACGGTGTAGCGCTGGAACTCGCCGTCGACGGTCTCGTTCATCTTCTTGACGAGCACGCCGTCGACGTCCTGGGCGATCAGCTCGTCCCACGCCGAGCCCCACACCACCT
>JBBRFU010000260.1:0-2544 GCA_038241315.1 Acidimicrobiales bacterium
AGTCGGGCTCGCTGCCCACCGTGTCGCGCACCTCGACCTTCACCCTCACCGTCGAGCAGGCGGAGGCCATCACGGACTGACCGCCGGCGGAACGGGCCGTCGGCGACCGGGGCTGGCGCCCGGCACGCCGAGCGGACACCCACCAGGCACGCCTCGAGGCGCGGCGCCCTGAGCCGCGAGGCTCAGCGGTCGGGCCGGCCCCATCGCTGGGTGGCCCGCCGTCGCCGCCGTGAGCGACGAGCTCAGCGGTCGGGCTGGTCCCCGGCGTCGGGGGTGGGCCCGTCGCGCGGGTCGGCGTCGGGTCCGCTGCCGCTGGGGTCGGCGTCCGGGCCGAACTGGGCGTCGAGGTCGATGTCGGTGGTGTCGACGTCGAGCTCGACCTCCACCCCGATGCGGGCCAGCCAGAGGCCGGGCGCCGTCACCTCGTTGGGGGTGGGCAGCACCTCGACCGACGTCCAGAGCTGTTCGAGCACCTCGGCCCCCGCCCGCTCCACGACGCCGTCGACGAACGCTCGGCCCCGGTCGAAGTGGTCCTGGGTGAGGTCGAGGCCGAGGAGCCGCTCCACGAAGCGATCGCTCGAGGCGGCCTCCACCCGACGGCGGCGCATGGCCTCGGTGATCTGGCCGTAGGAGCCGATCAGCCCGTGGCCGACCTCGTCCATGATGTGGTCGACGTAGCCCACCACCACGGTGACGAGGGCCTCGAGCCAGGGGAGCAGCTCCTGCTGTCGAGGCGAGCGGACGGCGCCGAGGATGACCTCGGGGTCACCCATCAGCTCCTGGAAGCGGGCCATGGGGTCGCCGCCGGCCGGATCGATGTCGAGGTCGGTGAGCTTGGACCCGAGGGCATCGGGATCGGACTCGAAGGCGCCGGCGTACTCCCCGAGCAGCTCGTCGAGCCGGGCCCGGACGTGCGGCAGGCCGAGGACCGCGTGGTGGGTGAGCTGGTGGAGGCAGATCCACAGGCGGAGGTCGTCGCCCGACATGGACCAGTCGGACCCGAAGGCCTCGATGTTGCCGGCGACCACCAGGAGGTCGTCGCTGGGCGGCCGCGGGATGGGCAGGTCGTAGAGGCCGAAGCTGCGGGTGGCCAGGTGGCCGACGAGCGAGCCGGTGGTCATGCCCAGCAGCATCGGGCTGAGGAGGCCCATGATCTGGCCGAGCCAGGCCTCGGTGGGGTCGACGGAGCCGTCGTCGCTGGCCAGCGCGTCGAGCGAGATCGCCGGGGGGGCGCCGGCCTCGCCCTCGGTGGGCGGGTGGAGGGCCACCGCCATCTTCTCGATGAGCGGCCGGTAGGCGTCGAGGGTGACGAGCGCCCACTGGGTCCGGGTGACCGGGGTGATGGTGACGGCCCGTCCGGTGGTGGAGGTGGAGAGCCCGGTGGCCTTGGCGACCTGCAGGTCGGCCACGCGGGCGAGCTGCTCGAAGCGGATCCGCTCGAGCGGGTCGACGTTCGGCTCGCTCTCGCCTCCCGTGGCGATCGACAGGGCGAGCTGGCGGGCGCCGTCCCACTGGACGGGCCCCTGGGTGCCCAGCATCTTGAGCAGGTCACCGAAGAACGGCATGCCCTCGAACGGATTGCTTCCCGGGCTCATCACCGCATCGTACGACCCGTCGCCCACCGTGCCACCGCGGCACACCGCCCGCAGCGACCGACCGCGTCTGGCGGGGCCGGGCCCCGGGCAGGCAAGCTCGCCTGATGGCACGACTGGTGGTCACCGGAGCGGCGAGCCCGCTCGGCACGCGCGTGGCGACCCTGCTCGCCGCTCGAGACGACGTCGACTCGGTGGTCGCCTGCGACCTCCTCCCGGTCGATCTCCCCGGGGTCGAGGGGCACCAACTCGACCTGGTCACGGGCGACCTCTCCGCCGTCTTCGCCGACGCCGATGCCGTGATCCACCTCGCCTCGGTCTTCGGCCCCGCCCTCGACGGGCCCGAGGTCACCGACGCGGTCGAGGTCACCTTGGCCCGGCGGGTGCTGGCGGCCGCCGACA
The DNA here is from genome assembly GCA_038241315.1 of Acidimicrobiales bacterium. Taxonomy (GTDB): domain Bacteria; phylum Actinomycetota; class Acidimicrobiia; order Acidimicrobiales; family Iamiaceae; genus Aquihabitans. Next base: position 1,995 of record JBBRFU010000260.1, read on the forward strand.
AGGCGTCGGTGTCCGGCGTGGTGCTCCTGTCGAGCGCCACGGTGTACGGGCCCTGGGCCAACAACGCGGTGCCGCTCACCGAGGAGGCTCCGCTGCGACCCCACCCCGACCTGGCCTACGCGGTCCAGAAGGGCGAGGTCGAGCGGCTGGCGGCCGACTGGGCGGCGGACCACCCGGCCGCCACGGTCGCCCGGCTCCGCCCCGCTGCGGTGGTGCACGAGGGGGTCGGCGGCTGGCTGGCCCAGGCCCTCCACGCCGCGGCCGGGCTGCCCACCGCCGACGACACCCCGGCGCAGTACCTCCACATCGACGACCTCGCCGAGGCCGTGGTGGCGGCATGGGCCCACGGGCTCGACGGCCCGGTGAACGTGGCGCCCGACGGGTGGCTCACGCCCACCGAGCGCCGGGCCCTCGACCCGGTCCCCAAGATCCGCCTGCCCGAGCGGGCGGCGGTGGCTGTGGCCAACTGGCGCTGGCGGCTCCGCCTGGCCCCGACGGCGCCGGGGATCCTGGCCTACGCCCGGCACCCGTGGGTCGTGGCCAACGACCG
>JBBRFU010000261.1:0-2462 GCA_038241315.1 Acidimicrobiales bacterium
TGCAACCCGGTGAACACCGGCCCCCGTTGCCGCAACACCCTCCTCGAGCGCTGACGCCCCGTCCCGCCGGACGGCCCGGTCCGGGCTCGGGGGGCGGCCCGGTCCGGCGCCTCGTCGCTGGCTCGACCCCTCGGGGGGATCAGTCGTCGAACGGGTCGCGGGAGTTCGGTTCCTCGAGGAGGGCGATGGCCTTCACGACGGCGCGGCGGGCGCGGGTGAGGCGCTTCTCGTCGACGGGGATCTCCTGGCCGCCCGCGTCGATCGACTCGCGCAGGCGGGTGATGGCCAGCTCGGCCAGCTCCTCCTCGATCGCTTCCAACCTCGCCTTGATGTCCTCGAACTCGCCGGCCATCTGCGCAGTCTCCCAGACCCCACCGACATCGAGGCCAACCCCGGCTTGGCCCGACCACCCCGATCGGACCGTCGCCGACGCTCGTGACCCCGGACCGGGCTGCCATCGGGTCGTGGGCGCGGCCCGAACCCAGCCCGGTTCGCCCGAGGTCCGGCGTGGGATGGGTCAGGGGTGGCCGGCGCGAGCCGGGGGCGTCACTCGGTGGGGACGGGGGTGGGGACCTCGGCCACGGGTGGGGCGCTGTCGAGGGCGTTGATCGCCCGGATCAGGCGGTGGAGGGCACCGACCCGGAACTGGTCGAGCACCAGGACCAGGCGGTGCAACGAGACCTTGTCGTCGCCGTTGACCTCGGCGGAGAGGGGCCCGGACCGCTCGATGTGACCCTCGAGCAGGAGGTCGCCGAACCGCTCGTTCAGCGACGCCACCTCGGCGTCGGTGGGCTGGGCGTTGAGGCGCAGGACCAGCCGCTTGCCCACCCAGCGCAACGAGTCGTAGTTGCGGTAGAAGCCGGTGATCTCGGCCACCGCGTCCTCCACCGACTCGGTGATCAGCACCCGGTCGAGGTCGTCGGGCGCCACCACCCCGAGGGTGACCAGCTCCTCGTCGACGAAGCGGCGGAACCCCTTCCAGAAGGTGCCCCCGGGGACGTCGAGCAGCACGATCGGGGTGGGCTCGGCCTTGCCCGTCTGCTGGAGCGTGAGCAGCTCGAAGGTCTCGTCGAGGGTGCCGAAGCCGCCCGGCACCGACAGGAACGCACGGGACTCCTTCACCAGCATCAGCTTGCGGGTGAAGAAGTACTTCATGGAGACGTGCTTGGGGTCGTCGTGGATGAGGTCGTTGGCGCGCGTCTCGAAGGGGAGGCGGATGCTCACGCCGATGGAGCGGTCGGCGCCGGCGCCCTCCATGGCGGCCTGCATGATCCCCGGACCGGCGCCGGTGACGACCATCCAGCCGGCGTCGGCCAGCGCGGCGGCCACCTCGTGGGCCTGCACGTACTGCGGGTCCTCGGTCTTGGTGCGGGCCGAGCCGAAGATGGTGACCTTCGGCGTGTCGTGGAACGGCTGGAAGATGCGGAAGGCGTTGCGCATCTCGGCCAGGGCGGCGCTGGTGATCTTCAGGTCGAGGCGGTCCGTGCCGTCCTGGCCCAGGCGGACACCGGTGGCGAGGATCTGGGCGATCTGCGAGCGGCTGGCGGTGATGCCGGCGGTGTCGAGCAGCACCTGGATCTGCCCGTCCACGTCGAGGTCGGGCAGGGGGGCGGGGTCGGGCTCGGTGGGATCGCTCATGGCCGCTCCAGCCTGGCAGCTGGGCGGCCCGGTGCCATCGTCCGGCGCGGCACGATCCCCGGTGCGGTGGTCAGGCGGGCTGGGGGCTGACGCCGTAGAGGGTGGTGCGCTGCTCCAGGCGGCGCCCGAGCGGGGCCACCAGATCGGCGAAGCCGGCCTCGTCCATCCCCTGGCCGTGGCTCGCACCGGCGGCCCGGGAGATGTTCTCGTCGATGAGGGTGCCGCCGAGGTCGTTGACGCCGGCCTGGAGGAGCTGGCGCACGCCGCCCACGCCGAGCTTCACCCAGGAGGCCTGGATGTTGTCGATGGAGCCGTGGTAGGCGATGCGGCCGACCGCGTGCATCAGCACCACCTCGCGCCACGTGGGGCCGCGGCGGGCGTTGCGCTGGAGGTAGATCGGCGAGGCCATGTGCACGAAGGGCAGCGGCACGAACTCGGTGAAGCCGCCGGTCTCGGCCTGGAGGTCGCGCGTCCGGATGAGGTGGCGGGCCCAGGAGCGGGGGTGCTCGATGGAGCCGAACATGATGGTGACGTTGGAGCGCAGGCCCACCTGGTGGGCGGTGCGGTGCACCTCGAGCCACTCCTCGGTGTTCACCTTGTCGGCGCAGAGCACGGCGCGCACCTCGTCGTCGAGGATCTCCGCGGCGGTGCCGGGCAGTGTGGCCAGACCGGCGTCCATTAGCCGGCGGAGGTAGTCGGCGAGCGGCTCGCCGAGGCGCTTCGCCCCCTCGGTGACCTCCAGGGCGGTGAAGCCGTGGACGTGCATGTCGGGCACCGCGGCCTTCACGGCCCGGGTCACGTCGATGTAGTAGTCGCCGTCGAAC
>JBBRFU010000262.1:0-2360 GCA_038241315.1 Acidimicrobiales bacterium
CCGGGATCAGGCCAGACGGTCGCGGGCGATGGCGGCGGCCCCCACCACGCCCGAGTCGTCGCCCAGCTCGGCCACGAGCACCTGGTCGCTCCGGAACCGTCCCACCACGTGGGGTCGGGCCGCCCGACCGATGCGGTCGGCGAGGTCCTGGCCGAGCTTCTCGGCCAGGCCGCCACCGATCACGACCCGCTCGACGTCGAGGACGTTGACCACGTTGGCCACGCCGATGCCGAGCACGGCCACCGCCTCGTCGATGATCTCGGTGGCCACCTCATCGCCCTGCTCCAGCGCCTCCGCCCACACGCCGGAGGTGGCCTTGGCCTTGCCCTTGGCCTCCTGGATGGCGAAGAGCTCGGTCCGTCGACCGGCGGCCTGCTGGGCCCGGGCGCTCTCGGTCATCATCCGCCGGCCGGCGTAGGCCTCGATGCAGCCCCGACGGCCGCACCCGCAGCGGGCGCCGCCCGGCCGCACCACCACGTGACCGAACTCGCCGGAACCGCCACCCGCACCGCCGTAGCCCGCGCCGCCGAGCACCAGCCCGGCCCCGACCCCGGTGCCCAGCCAGACGCCGAAGAGGTGGTCGGCGCCCCGGCCGGCACCGGCCACCCACTCCCCCACCAGGCCGCACTGGGCGTCGTTGACCAGCACCGCGGCCACCCCGAGCTCGTCGCCGATCAGGCCGGCCACGTCCGTGTCGGCATCCCACCCCTCGAGGTTGGGGGCCTGGACCACCCGGTCCCGGTCGATGATCCCGGGGATGCCGACGCCCACGCCACCCAGGTCGTGGCCCTGGGCGAGCTCGCGGACCATCTCGACGATCCGGGCCACCAGCTCGTCCACCGAGGTCGGCGTGTCGGCCTTCGTCCGCTCGCACACCCGGTGCTCCGCGTCGACCAGGCCGACGCCGATGTTGGTGCCCCCGACGTCGACCCCGGCCAGCAGCATCTCGCACCTCGTGGTTCGTGAACGGACGACCCGATCTTGGCACCGGCTCGGCCGCCGGCACGCCCACGGCCCGTGCGGTCTGCCGGACGCCCATCGATCTCCCGTCGGTCTCCCGTCGGCTTCCCGTCGGCTTGCCGGGTGGCGTCGCCCGTACCCTGGCCCGATGCGTCACGCCGTCTTCGTCCCCATCTTCGGTCAGCTGGCCGACCCCGCCGTGGTGGCCCACCTCGCCGCCGACGCCGAGACCGCCGGGTGGGACGGCTTCTTCGTCTGGGACCACATCGCCTACCGCGAGGTCGACGACGTCGCCGATCCGTGGGTCACCCTCGCCGCGGTGGCGTGCGCCACGTCGGGGCTGCGGCTCGGGCCGATGGTGACGCCGCTCCCCCGCCGCCGGCCGCTCAAGGTGGCGCGGGAGGTGGCCACCCTCGACCTGCTGTCGCGCGGTCGGGTCACGTTCGGCGTGGGGATCGCCGGCGACGCCAGCCGGGAGCTCTCGGGCACCGGCGAGGAGCCCGACGCCAAGGTGCGAGCGGCCATGCTCGACGAGGGCCTCGACCTGCTCGAGGCCGCCTGGGCCCCCGGGCCCACCCACCACCACGGTGCCCACTACGTGGTCGACGGTCTGGTCACCGGGCCCCGGCCCCGGCAGTCACCTCGCCCCCCGATCTGGGTGGCCGTCCGCACGGGCAACCGGGCGCCGCTCCGGCGAGCGGCCCGCTACGAGGGCGTGTTCCCGGTGGACCTCGGCCACCCCGACGCGCTGACCGAGATCGTGGCCGGCGTGCTCGAGCACCGTGACCCCCAGGCCGGGCCGCTCGACGTGGCCGCCATGGTCGGCCCCGGCGACGATCCCGCCGCCTACGCCGCGGCCGGCGCCACCTGGCTGCTCACCAAGTTCTCCCACCTCGACACCGACGCCGCCATGGTCCGCGCCGTCGTCCGCGCCGGCCCCCCGAGCTGACCGCCGTCCGCCCGACCGCCGTCCGTCCGATCGCCGTCCTGATCGCTCCCGCACCGCGTGCCGTCCCATCGGGCTGCCGCGCGGGCCATCGCCCCGGCCGCGCCCTCAACTCCCGCCGCCCCCGGCCGACCCGAGCGGGATGACCGGTCCGTGGCACCCCGCGACCGGCGCGGACCCGTCCCTGGTCGGCGGATCGTGAGCGGGCGGAGGCAGAAGCCGCGCCCGGCCCGATCGTCGCTCGCCGTGGTGATCGGTCTGGTGCTGGCCGTGCTCGTGGTCGCCGGCGCCCTCGGCGCCGAGGAGGACCGGGCGGCCGACCGGCCGCCCGGTCCCGCGTCGACCACCACCGTCGCGACGACGGTCCCCCCGTCGTCGACCCCGTCGGTGTCGACGTCCCCCGGTGCCCGTGCGGCCGGGGACACGCTGGTGGTCGCCTCGCCGGATCCGGCGC
>JBBRFU010000263.1:0-2358 GCA_038241315.1 Acidimicrobiales bacterium
ACGTGGATCACCTCGATCGGGCCGAGGCGACCCAGCCGGGAGCGGTCCATGAGATCCGGCACGTAGGCCACCACGCGGACCGGCGGCCCGCCTGCCGTCACGTCCCGAGGGCCGTCGGTCACCGGAGGCCCTCGGCGCGCCGTCGGGCCAGCACCACGTGGGCCTTGGCCGCGCCCCACACCAGCCCGGGCTCGTGGAGGGCCGGGTCGACGTCGGCGAAGGCGGCCGGCGAGAGGTCGTAGCGGTCGTCGGGGAACGCCCGCTCGGCGAACTCGTCGCGGACCACCCCCGGCACCCCGGCGCCGGCCAGCACCTCGGTGGGGTAGCGGACGGCGGCGCGCAGGGCGGCGAGGGGGCCGGTCCGCTGCAGGTCGACATCGAGCGCCAGCAGCGCCCGCACCGCACCGCCGACCTCGACGGTGGCTCGTCGGCCCGCCACCCGGGCGTCGCCGGCCAGCTCGTCGGCCAGCCCGGGCCGCCAGAGGTCGGCCACCGTGGCGACCGACCGCTCGACCCAGGGCCCCAGCGCGGCCTCGACGCCGTCGGCGAGCGCGGTGGCGTAGGCCGCCAGCCGGGCCTCGTCGTCCGAGCACGTCGCGGCGTCGTCGGGGTTGGCATCGTCGACCACAGCGGCGAACCTAGCGGCGTGACCCGCCGCCCCGACCCCTCGTCCGGGGGCCGCTCGACCGGCGTCGGGGGCCCGCGGTGATCATCCGGGCCCTGTCCGTCTTCGAGCACGTGATCTACCACTCGTCCCTGGTCGACGGGTCCAACCCCGGTCGACCGACCCTCGAGGTCGACGCCGTGCTCCGCGCCGGCGATGCCGACGGCCCGCTCCTGCTGCCCGTCGCCGAGTACGTGGTGATGGCGGGCGGGCGCGAGCGCGTGGCCGACTGCCTGCGAGACCTCGCCTCCCGGGGCCGCATCACCGATCACCTGGGGGTGGCCCACCTGGCCTTCCCCTTCTGGACGCCGCTGCACGTCGAGGAGCCCGGTTCGCCGCCGCACGGCGCCGGAGGGCCGATCTGAGCGACCGCTACCGTGGCCCCATGCGTCGACGCCTGATCCCCCCGCTCGCGGCCGCCCTCGCGGCGGTGGCGTCGGCGGCCTGGATCGTCCCGGTCGCCGCCCAGCCCGCTCCGGCCGACGGGCCCGCGCCGACCACGACCGCCGCCCCCACCTCGACGACCGCCTCGCCGCGACCAGGCGACGGGCCCACCACCCGGATCGTCGGTGGGGAGGCGAGCGCCCCCGGGCAGTTCCCCTTCGCCGCCGCGCTCGTCCAGCGGGGCCGGGGCCGCCTCGAGGGCTTCCACTGCGGTGCCAGCGTGCTGTCTCGGTCCTGGGTGGTCACCGCCGCCCACTGCGTGGTGGAGCTCGGCACCATGGTGCCCGTCGAGCCCGCCGCCCTCGACGTGGTCACCGACCTCACGTCCCTCGACGACGCCGCGCCCGGTCGACGGGTGCCCGCCGTCGGCATCCACGTGCATCCCGGCTACACCGGCATCGACAACGACTTCGACGTGGCGCTGGTGCGCCTCGGGCGGCCCACCCTGGCCAACGCCATCGGGATCATCGGCCCGTCGGCGGCCGAGCGGGCCCTCGACGATCCGGGCGCCACCGCGTCCGCGGTCGGTTGGGGGCTGACGGGCGAGGGCGGACGGCTCGCCGAGGACCAGCGGTTCGTGGACGTGCCCGTCCAGCCCGACGGCACCTGCGCAGCCGCCTACCCGTCGCGGCCCCACCCCGACGCCCTCCGCGGCTTCGAGTACCGGGCCGCCTCCATGCTCTGCGCCGGACCGATGGCCGGGGGTCGCGACGCGTGCCAGGGCGACTCGGGCGGGCCGCTCGTGGTCCCGGCCGGGTCCGGGTGGCGCCTGATCGGGTTGGTCTCGTGGGGCGAGGGCTGCGGGAGAGCCGGCAAGCCGGGCGTCTACAGCCGGGTCAGCAGCGCGGCGTCGTTCGCCGGCCAGACCCGGCGGTTCGGCCCCTTCTCGCCCGATGGCACCGCGTTCGTGCAGCAGCAGTACCTCGACCTCCTCGACCGACCGGCCACGGCGGCGGAGGTCGGCGCCTGGCACCGGCGCCTGGAGGTGGCGCCGCCCTCGGAGCTCATCGCCCAGCTGGCCCGTCACCCCACCTGGCAGGACAACGCCGGTGCGATCACCCGCCTGTACCTGGGCGGCCTGGGGCGCCTCCCCACCACGGCCGGGCTGGGCCCGTGGGTGGCCCGTTCCTGGGCCGGCACCACCCTCCAGGAGATGGCCCCCAGCTTCGTCGCCCCCTGGAGCTCGCTCGGCAACGACGAGTTCGTGGCCAAGCTCTACGAGCAGGGCCTCGGCGCCACGGTGCCGGCCG
>JBBRFU010000264.1:0-2170 GCA_038241315.1 Acidimicrobiales bacterium
TCGAGGACCTCACGGTCGCCTGAGACCCTTCCGGCCGACACGTGCTCAGGGGTCGATGAGCTGGAGGGCGCTGTCGGTGGCGCCGGCCACCACGATGCGGCCGGTGGAGGGGTCGACGGCGACGTCGTTGGGCTGGCGCAGGGTGGGCCAGGAGCGGTCGGGCTTGGGGGTCTCGCCGTCGAGGCGTAAGGCCTGGACCCGGTTGGTGGCGGTCAGGGTGACGTAGGCAATGCGGCGGGTGGCGTCGATGGCCAGGCCGTAGGGGGCACCCTTGGCCGCCACCTTGGCCACCTGCCGGGGCCCGTCGGGGCCGACCTCGAACACCAAGAGCGCCTCGCCCTGGGTGTCGGCCACGTAGAAGCGGCCGTCCGGTCCGGCCCGCACGTGGGTCGGACCCACGCCGCAGCGGGTGCGGCCGAGCGAGGTGCCGTCGGGGCGGTAGGCCTCCATCTCCCGACCCCGGACGCCGACGGCCACCACCACCGAGCCGTCGATGGCGGCGGCCACCCCGCCGGGCATCACCGGCGCCGGCAGCTGGGCCACCCGCCGGTCGCCCTCGACCACCGACACCTGGTCGGCCAGCTCGTCGCCCACGAAGGTGCGGCTGCCGGCGGTGGCGGCATCGTGGGGCTGGCGGCCGACCCCGACATCGCCGACCAGCGCCCCGTCGGGCAGCGCCACCTGGTACAGCCGGTCGGTGCCCTCGGCCGGCACCAGGACCGGTCCCCCCGGGCGGGCCAGCTGGAGGTGGCGGGGGGATCCGGCGAAGGGGCGGCGGGTGCGCTCGATGCCGGTGTCGACGTCGACCAGGGCCAGGCCGTCGGGGTTGCGCACGCCAGCGGCGATGGTGCGGGTGGTCCCATCGACCACCAACCCCTCGGGCTGTCCGGCCAGGGCCACCACCCGACCGGCAGGCGCCTCGGTGGGCACCGGCGACACCGCCGGCTCGGGGACGTCGGTGCGGGGCGGAGGGGTGTCAGACGAGCACGCTCCAAGCCCCAGGGCCACAACCCCGACCAGCGCCAGCACCTGACGTCGCGCCCGATCGGTTCCCACCCAGCAGCAGCGTAGGGAGGGCCGCGGCGCTACCCGGAGAGGGGCGGTTCGCCGAGCCCGGCCCGGTGACCAGCGGCGACCGCTTCCCCGCATCCGGGCTGATCCGGCGCCTGGCGTCGGAGGGGCCGGTGGAGCCGCCGGCGATCCTCACTGGTCGCCGCGCCGCGCCGCGCCGCCTCAGGCCGGGCTGCCCTCGGTAGCGGTAGCGGTGGCGGCGGCACGATCGGCCACGGCCCGCTCGACCAGGGCCAGGGCGTCGCCCACCGTCTGCATGTCGGCCGGGTCGACGTCGGGCAGGCGGATCCCAAAGGCGTCGTCGAGGATGAGCGAGATCTCGGTGAGGGCGAGCGAGTCGGCGTCGAGCTCGTCCCAGGTCCGCTCGGGGCGGATGTCGCTCGGTTCGACGCCGAGGATCTCGGCGACCGTCTCCGCGAACGCCTGCCGCAGCTCCTCGGGATCACGGGGTGTGGCCATCGGCGGAACCTACCGGGCGCCAGCGAGGTGCACCAACCTCCGCGCCAGCCTCGCCCGGAGCGCGAGGGCGGCCCGCGCCCGCCCCGCTCTTCACCAACGGCGGTTCCGAAGCGGCCTCCTCACGCTCACGGTCGCCGTGGCTGGGTGCCTGGCCCGCTCAGACCTCGGTCTCGCCGGTCTCGCCGGCCTCGGGTACCTCGGCCGCCGAAGCGGCCCAGCGCCGCCGGCGGGTGTCCCAGGCTCCGGCGATGCCGAGGGTGCGCAGCTCGAACTTGCGCACCCGGGTGGTGGGCGTCTTCGGCAGGGCCAGGTGCACCCGCAGCCAGCGGGGCACGAGGTAGGCGGGCAGGGCCTCGCCCAGGAACGACGCCACCTCGGCTAGATCCAGCTCACTCCCCTGGCCCGCCACCACGCACAGGAGCACCTCCTCCTCGACGCCGTCATCAGCGGGCACGCCCAAGGCCGCCGCCTCGACGACGCCCGGGTGGGTCAGCGCCGCCTCCTCGATGAACGACGGCGAGATCATCTCGCCCGCCCTGCGGATGGCGTCGCGCTGGCGCCCGATGAAGGTGAGCTCGCCGTCCTCGGTCCACGCCATCAGGTCGCCGGTGCGGTACCACCCGTCCTCGGTGAAGCACTC
>JBBRFU010000265.1:0-2128 GCA_038241315.1 Acidimicrobiales bacterium
CGCGGAAGGCCTCGGTGTCGGCGAGCGTCCGCTCGAACCCCTCGTAGTCGCGGGCGTTGGCGAGGTAGGGCGGGAGGGTGACGGCCACCGCGGCCGCGCCGGCCAGCGCCGCCAGGCCCACGAGCCGCAGCCCCGGCCAGCCGAGGTCCCCGGCCCGCACGAACACGACCAGCACCAGCACCAGCCCCACCAGCACGGCGCCGTAGAACGAGACCAGCCCCTGCCAACCGACGGCGACGGCCAGCAGGACCGCCAGCCACCGATCCGATGGGAACCGCGCCCACGCCGCCCGCCCCGACCGCCGATCGGCCAGCACCCACACCAGGGCCACCACGATCGGCAGGGCCGGTCGCCACAGCATGTGGAGCTGGAGACTCAGCTGGTGCGGGAACGGGCCGGCCACGAAGGCCACTGCGCCGACCACCGCGGCCGCCCGGTGGCGCACCACCACCCGGACCAGCAGGTAGGCCGCGAGCGCGTCGACCACGGTGCCGAGGACGATCGCGGTGTTGAGCTGCCCGGCGGGGCTGAGGCCCAGCGCACGGAGCGGCAGGAGCAGCGGGGCCAGGCCCAGCAGGTGGTCGGAGAACGCCAGGGCGCGCGGCGACGGGTGGTAGATGCCCGCGTCCCACAGGCCGTGGTGCCCGAGCAGGGCGCCCTGCACCCAGTCGATCGTCCACGCCTGGAACTGCCCGTCGCCCCGCGTGTACGCCCGGGTGCCCCAGTGCGGCAGCACGTCGCGCAGCCACCCGAGCGACACGCCGACCGCCACGAGCACCACCACCACCAGGTCCACGGCGGCGGGGACGGCCCGAACCCTTGACCCGCTCGACCCAGACCCGCCGGACCCAGACACGCCCGACCCAGACACGCCCGGACGATACCGGTCCCGCCCCCGCCGCCCGGTCGCCCCACGGTCCGGTCGCCCGACGGTCCGGTCGCCCGACGGTCCGGTCGCCCCACGGTCGGGGCGCCCCACCGTCGGGGTGGCGCTGTCCAACGTCGGAGCGACAAGGGCACCGGCGGTGCACGGCTTGTCGCTCCAACGTTGGACGACGGGAGCGCCCAGGTGTCGCGGTCGGATCTGCCGCCCGTGGCGGTGGCGGTGACGGTGGCGGGCTACGACTTGAGGAGGAAGTCGGCCTCGTCGTCGCCGAGGAAGAGCGCGATCTCGTCGTGGAGCGCCGCGTGGTGGCCGAGGTCGGGATCGTCGTCGACCAGCTCGAACGCCACCTCGCGGGCCCGGACCACCCACTCCTTGTCGCGCCGCAGCGAGGCCAGCTTGAGGTCGTTGCGGCCCTTCTGGCGCTCGCCCATCAGCGTGCCCTCACCGCGCAGCTCCAGGTCGACCTCGGCCAGCTCGAAGCCGTCGGTGGTCTTCACCAGCGCCTCGAGACGGGCCTCGCCGTCGGGGGTGGTGCCGGCGCCGACGAGCCAGCACGACGACGCGTCGGCGCCCCGGCCCACCCGCCCGCGGAGCTGGTGGAGCTGGGCGATGCCGAAGCGGTCGGCGTCGAGGATCACCATCACCGTGGCGTTGGGCACGTCGACGCCGACCTCGATCACCGTGGTGGCCACCAGCACGTCGAGCCGGCCCTCGCGGAACTCGCGCATGGTGGCCTCCTTGTCGGCGCTGGCCATGCGGCCGTGCAGCAGGCCCAACCGGAGCGCGGCCAGCTCGACGGCGCCGAGGCGCTCGAAGGTCTCCTCGGCCGACGTGGCCTCCAGCTTCTCCGACTCCTCCACCAGCGGGCAGACCACGTAGGCCTGGCGGCCCGCCGCCACCTCGGTCCGCACGTGGGCCCACACCGGCTCCTCGGCGGCCTCGGCGCCGGAGGCGGCGCGCACCCACGTGGTGGCGATCGGGGTGCGCCCGGGCGGGAGCTCGTCGAGGATCGACACGTCGAGATCGCCGTAGACGGTCATGGCCGCGGTGCGCGGGATCGGCGTGGCGGTCATGACCAGCACGTCGGGCGTGGCCCCCTCGGCGCCCTTCTGGCGCAGGGCGTCTCGCTGCTCCACACCGAAGCGGTGCTGCTCGTCGATCACCACCACGCCGAGCGATCGGAAGGCCACCTTGTCCTCGATGAGGGCGTGGGTGCCGATGAGCAGGTCGACGGACCCGTCG
>JBBRFU010000266.1:0-2065 GCA_038241315.1 Acidimicrobiales bacterium
GCCCACTTGCGGGTCGTGCCCCACACCTCCCGCAGCTGGGACAGGGTGACACCGTCCGGGTGGTCGACCAGCAGCGACGCGGCCACGGCGGCAGCCCCGTCGACCGCCTCGGTGGCGAACCACACGCCGTCGCGCTCGACCACCAGGCCGCGGCGGGCCAGCTCGCGCAGCTCGGTCCGGTCGACGCCGTCGGGCGGCGGCGGCGAGAAGGGCTCGGCCCGAATCGCGGCCAGCCAAGGGTGGTCGCCGAGGGCGTCCCCGGGGGCGGCAGCCAGCCGCCACCGCCCGTCGACCAGGGCGACGCCGTCGACGAGGCCGGCCTCGGCCACCAGGCGCTGCTTCTTGTCCAGGGCGGCGGCGTCGAGCCCGAGGGGACCGGCCCCCTCGACCGCCTCGGCCACCGAGGAGACCGTCGAGGCGAGGGCCTCGGGTGAGGCCACCCACCGGCCGAGGGTGGGCACCGCCGGCTCGCCCGTCAGACGCTCGAGCATGTCGGCGGTGACCCAGCCCCGCTCGTCCACCACCCGGGCCACCGACCGGTCGGGGCGGGCCTTCGACACCCGCAGCACCGGGTCGACGTCCAGCACCTCGCCGCCGCCGACGGTCTCGCCCCGGCCGTGCTCGCGCACCACGAAGCGGTCGCCCGGCTGCAGGGGCAGCGAGGTGGGCAGGTAGAGGCGGATCAGGCCGGAGGTGCCGGGCGCCAGCTTGTCGGGCCCCAGGACCCGGAGCCGGCAGGGAACGGCGGCGGTGCCCACGTGGAGGACGTGAGCGCCGCGTCGCGATACCTCGTGGTCCAGGGCGGCGAGCACGCCGAGCGACCCGTCGAGCTTCGAGGTGGCCACCCACCGGCCTGGGTGGACCAGGGCCTCGCCACGGCGCACCTCGTGGTGGTTCACGCCGACCAGGTTCACCGCCACCCGGTGACCGGGACCCACCCGCTCGATGGCCGAGCCGTGGGTCTGGAGCGCCCGCACCCGGGCCTTGCGCCCGCCGGGGCGGAGCTCGACCTCGTCACCCACCGTCAGCGAGCCTCCGGCCAGGGTGCCGGTGACCACCGTGCCCGACCCGCGAGCGGCGAAGGACCGGTCCACCCACAGCCGGGCCCGACCCCGGTCGGTCGGCTCGGGAAGCCCGGCCAGCAGGCCGGCCAGGGCGGCCCGCAGGGCGTCGAGGCCGATGCCGGCCAGGGCGTCGACCGCCACCACGGGGGCGTCCGCCAGCGGCGAGCCCGCCAGCCGCTCCTCGACCTCCCAGCGGGCCAGCTGCAGCTCGTCCTCGTCGACCAGCCCGACCTTGGTGAGGGCAATGACGCCCCGGGCGACGCCCAGGAGCTCGAGGATGCGCAGGTGCTCCTCGGTCTGGGGCTTCCAGCCCTCGGTGGCGGCCACGACGAACAGGCAGGCGTCGACGGCGCCGACGCCGGCGAGCATGTTGGGCAGGAAGCGGACGTGCCCGGGCACGTCCACCAGCTCGAGCCGCCCCGGACCGAGGTCGGTGGCGGCGAAGCCGAGGTCGATGGTGAGGCCCCGCGCCTTTTCCTCGGCCCAGCGATCGGGATCGGTCCCGGTGAGCGCCAGCACCAGGGTGGACTTCCCGTGGTCGACGTGGCCGGCGGTGGCGACGACGGGCATGGTCGCAAGCATGCCCTCCAGCCGCGGGATAGGCCCCACCGGCGTCACGCTTGCCACGGCTCGCTCGCCCCCTGCTGAACCGGTGAGGCTCCGGCGGCCCGGTTCAGAGCGCGGTCAGCGCGGCTTTCAGCACGTCGTCGTCGCCGGGGTCGACGGTGCGGAGGTCACAGATGGTGCGGCCGGCGTCGACCCGGGCCATCACGGGGGGGTCGCCGCGGCGGCGGGAGACGGCGACGTCGCCGTCGACGGCCACGCCGGCACTGGGGATCTCCTGGCCGGGAACGCTGCCACCGCCGGGCACGGCGATCGTGTCGACGACCTCACCGACGCCGAGCGCCGCGGCCCGGGCCCGCAGGTCGGCGACCGGGGTCAGGGCCATGCGCCAGAACGGGACGGTGGTGGCCACGTCGCGCCGCAGATAGGACAACAGC
>JBBRFU010000267.1:0-2058 GCA_038241315.1 Acidimicrobiales bacterium
TCGAAGCTGCGCAGCCCGGCCTCGAGGTGCACGAGCGGTACCTCGACGGCGTTGGCCGCCAGCCCACCCGCCAGAGCCGAGTTGGTGTCGCCCTGGACCACCACGGCGGCAGGGCGCTCGGAGGCCAGGAGGCGGGAGAGCCCCGTGGTGGCCTCACCGATCTGCTCGCCCCGGGTGAGGCCGCCGATCACGAGAACGTGGTGGGGGCGCCCGACCCCCAGGTCGCGGAGGAAGACCCCGCTCATGGCGTCGTCCCAGTGCTGGCCGGTGTTGACCAGGACCGCATCCGGGCCCAGGCGCCGGGCCAGGCCGGCCAGCTTCACGAGCTCGGGCCGGGTGCCGAACACGATGGCCACGGGTCCCCGCGCCCTCATCGGACCGCCAGTGGTGCCGGTTGTCAACAGCGGCGGGCCACGTCGGCTTCGGCCTCGTCGAACAGCGACTGGAGGCGGCCCTGCAGCTGCTCGGTGAGAGCGCGCACGCCCTGGCGGCCGACCCGGCCCGATTCGGTGGGGGCGGGGGGGCGAAGCGGCCCGCCGACCACGATCGAGATCTTCACCGGGCGGATGCCCCTGGCGCCCTTCGGCATCGCCCCCTCGCTGCCGCCGATGCCGACCGGCACGATGGGCACCTGCAGCTTGGCGGCGAGGTAGGCGGGCCCCTCGAACATCTCGTCGACCACGGGGCCGCTGCGGCGGGTGCCCTCGGGGAAGATCACCAGGGCCTGGCCGTCGGCCAGCAGGCGCTCGCACGACCGCAGGGCGTCGCGGTCAGGGATGCCCCGGTGCACCGGGAAGCCGCCCATCGAGGTGAAGAACCAGTCCGAGATCGGGTACTTCCACATCGAGTCCTTGCCCATGAAGCGCAGCAGTCGCCTGCCCATCAGGGCGACGAGCGGGGTGTCGACGTTCGACCGGTGCACCGGCGAGAGGATGAACGGGCCATCGGCCGGAATGTGCTCGAGGCCCCGGATCCGCACCCGCCAGACCAACCAGCAGAACCCGCCCACCACGCCACGCACGAAGCGGAACAGCACGTGCTGCCACGGAGCGAAGCGCACCTGCACCTCCCCGCTCCATCGGGGCATCAGGCCGTCCCGGCGAGGTGGTCGAGCACCTGGGCCACCACGTCGTCGATCGAGAGGCCGGTGGTGTCGAGGACCACGGCGTCGTCCGCCTCCGAGAGCGGGTCGGCGGCCCGGGTCGAGTCGGCGTTGTCGCGGCGGGCGATGTCGGCCGCCACCGTGTCGTAGGAGAGGTCGGTGACCTCTTTGGCCCGCCGCGCCGCGCGGGCCTCGTGCGACGCCGTCAGGTACACCTTCAGGCGGGCGTCGGGGAACACCACCGAGCCGATGTCGCGGCCCTCGATCACGCCCCCGCCACGCTCGACCGCCCACTGGCGCTGGCGCGCCACCAGCTCGGCCCGGACCGCCGGGTTGGCGGCCACGGCGCTGACGGCCCGCGTCACCTCGGGCCCGCGGATCTCGATGCTGGCGTCCACCCCGTCGACGGTGACGACACCGGCCTCGACCGTGAGCTCGACCCCGCGGGCCAGGCGGGCCAGCGGGTCGGCGTCGTCCGGGTCGATGCCGCGCCGCAGGGCGGCAAAGGCCACGGCCCGGTACATGGCGCCGGTGTCGAGGTAGGGCAGGTCGAGCCGGTCGGCCACGGCGCGCGCCACCGTCGACTTGCCCGAGCCGGCCGGCCCGTCAATAGCGATTATTCCCGCCGCGGCATCGGCCGGCTCGCTCGCTGCGCTCGCCTGCGGGTCCAGTGATTCATTCGGCGCGTTCATCCCGGTCTCCGGGCGCCGCCGGCGAGGAGGCTCTGGAGGTCGTCGTCGAAGCCGGGGTAGCTGGTGCGCACGGCTGCCCATCCTGCGATCCGCGTGGCCCCGGGGGCAACCAGGGCTCCCACCGCGGCGGCCATGGCGATGCGGTGGTCGCCGCTCGAGTCGACGACGGCCGGCCGGAGGGAGGCGCCGCCGGTGATCTGGAGGCCGTCGGCCCGACCCTCGGCGGCGGCGCCCAGGGCACCGAGCAGGCCGGCGGTGGTGATC
>JBBRFU010000268.1:0-2033 GCA_038241315.1 Acidimicrobiales bacterium
GAAGGCAACGATGGAGTTCCCTCCGATCCCCAGGGCCATGATCGCCGTCCAGGCGATCGGGTGCCTCCCGATCTAGCGGGCGACCGTCGGCCGGTGCACCCACGCTCGTGTACCCCGACGGTGCTGTCGCGACCCGAGCGAGATGGTCCCGGTGCAACGTCCGACCCCCGCCTCAGAAGGCGATCCGCAGGACGGTCGCGGTCAGGGGGCCGCGGTTGCCGGAGTCGGCCCGGGGCTCGCTGACCACCACGGTGCCCCGGGGCGTGGAGGGGCGGGCGAAGGTGACCGTCGCCTCGAACGGCAGGACCTCGGTGCCGCCGCCCGTGCCGAAGGACCGGCCGATGGGGGTGAGGGCGCCGTCCCGGCGCACCTCGACGTCGACGGTGCCCTCGAAGGCCTGGGTGCGGCCTCGCACGGTGAGGGGTGAGGTGACGGTGGCCCCGGTGGTGGGCTGGTCGACCACGATGCTCGGCGCCGCGCTCCCGAGCACCACCCAGCCCCGGCCCTCGACCCGCCGGAGGCTGACCACGCTGAAGATGCCGGTGGGGCTGCCCGACTCGCCGATGGCCCGCAGCTCGACGGTGGCGTTGGCGCCGCCGACCCGGGGCGCGCCGACCTGGGATGTGGTCATGCCGAGGAATCGGCGGGCGAAGTCGGTGGTGGCCTGGCTCGGGGTGGTGAAGGTGGTGGCCGAGCCGGGAGGAGGCCAGACGGCGTCGTCGGGCACCGGGGCGGGCGGCGCGGTTGTGGAGGTCGTGCGGGGCCCGGTCGTGCCGGTCGCCGCCGGGGCGGCCGAAGCGGGCGGGGCGGCCGTGGTGGGCGCAGGGGGGGACAGCGATGTTGCCGGTGCCTCGGGCCCGGTGGTGTCGGTGGTGTCGGTGGTGGTGGCCGTGGTCGACGGCTCGGCCACCGAGGTGGTCGAGGAGGGGTCGGGCCCCGCCACCACGTTCGGCCCCTGGTCATCGGCCCCGGCCACCACCGTCACGGCGCCGAGGACCAGCAGCAGAGCCAGGGCGGCGCCGCCCACCCCGGTGCGTCGACGGCGGCGGGCCGTGGCCAGCCGCCGACCAAGACCGGGTTCGTCGGCGCGGCCCACCGGGATCGCCGAGGCCCGGGCGCCGAGGGCATCGCGCAGGTCCCGCTCGACGCCGCTCACCGGTCGTCCTCCAGCGTGCGGGCCACCGCGGCCAGACCCCGGGAGGCGTGCACCTTCACGCTGCCGGCGCTGATGCCGAGGGTCGAGGCGATGTCGGCCTCGCTCAGGTCGAGCCAGTAGCGGAGCACCACGACCTCCTGTTGGCGGCGGGGCAGGTGGCGGACGGCGGCGAGCACCGTCGCCCGGCGGTCGCCCATCAGCGCCTCGTCCTCGGGGGTGGCGGGTGGGCTCGGCACGATCCAGCCGAGCCGGGAGACCACCCGGCGGTGGCGGAGGCGGGAGCGGGCGGCGTTCAGCACAGCGCTGCGCAGGTAGGCCGGCACCTTGTCCGGGGCAACCGTGCCGTGGCGGAGGTGGAGAGCCACGAACGCGTCCTGCACCACCTCCTCGCGAGCACCCGGCTCGTCGAGGAGCAGGCCGGCGAGGCGCACGAGGTCGGCCCGATTGGCGCGGTAGAGCTGTTCAACGTCCTCCCACCCCCTCACCCCGAGTGCCACGGCTGCCACCACGCACCACAGACGCCCCACGCCCCCCGCAGGTTGACGCGTCGCTGCAGCCTGGCCACCCCGCCAGTACACACCCTGGAGGCGGTCGGGCCACCCGGCTGGGCGCCGCCCCGCCGTGTAGGTTCCGCCTGGTGCCGGGCTTCGACGCTGCCACCTTCCGCACCGTGCTCGGCCACTTCTGCTCCGGCATCACCGTGGTGACCGCGCTCGACGCCGGTGTCCCGGTCGGCCTCACCTGCCAGTCGTTCTCCTCGGTCTCGCTCGACCCACCGCTCGTGCTGTTCGTGCCGGCCAAGGCCTCGGGCTCGTGGGCCGGCATCCGCACCGCCGGCCACTTCTGCGCCAACGTCCTCGACGAGGACCAGGAGGAG
>JBBRFU010000269.1:0-2018 GCA_038241315.1 Acidimicrobiales bacterium
CTCGAGAAATCGACCCTGCCGCCCGGCGCCGGTCGAGCCGGTGCGGCCTCGATCACCGAAGCCAACCTCGCCCAAGCCGCACCGTCAGAAGTGACCACCAGTCACCACCATGATCCGTCCACCAGAGAACCCTCGACAGCCCCGATCCGCCCTGGCATCACTGCCCAGACAAGGAACCGGAACGAGAACACGAGTGCAACCCCTGACGGGTTGGGCCGGGAGGCGAGTCGACGATGGCGTGGACGCAGATCATGGGAGCCGGATCGGTCCGCTACCACCGCGATACCGTCCTCGACCGAGCCGACGACTTCCCCGGCCAGACCCTCGCCTACTACGGCTCCCGCGGCGAGACCCCGATGACGTGGGGCGGGGCCGGCGCCGAACGCCTCGGGCTGACCGGCACGGTCACGCACGAGACCTACGGGGCGGTGTTCGCCGAGGGCGGCGCCCGTGACCCCGCCTTGGGGACTCGGCTCGTCGCCACGAAGCGGCCCGGGCTCGAGCTCGTCGTGTCGGCCCACAAGACAGTCGCCGTGCTCGGCGTGGTGGGCCGGGCCGATGACATGCACCGGATCCTCGACGCAGAGACCGACGCCACCCTTGCGTTCCTCGACGCCTGGGTCACCAAGCAGGGCGGCCGGCGAGGCCAGCGCGAGATCCGTACCGCAACGTCCGGTCTGATCTACGGACGGACCCGGCACGCCACCTCCCGGGCCGGTGACCCGAACCCGCACGACCACGTGCTGGTGGCCAACGTGGTCGAGATGCTCGATGACCGGTGCGGCTGGAAGGGTCTAGACACTGCCGGGGTGCGCGACCTGGTCCATGCCGCCACCGCCGTCGGCCGCCTCCACGCCGCCTGGGAAGCTCGCCAGCTCGGCTACGGCATCACCCCGGACCACGGCCCGTCGGGCAAGCTCGACCACTTCGCCATCACCGGCATCCCCGCAGACGTGTGCCGGCTGTTCTCCAAGCGCTCCGACCAGATCGACGAAGACGCCGGCCCCGACGCCTCCTACCGGCTGCGTTCACGACTGGCACGGTCGAACCGTCCCGACAAGGACGACGACCACAGCCCCGAACAGCTCATGGACCGCTGGCACGGCGAACTCGACGCCATCGGACACACCCCCGCGTCGATCCTCGACAGCATCGAACGCTCGGCCCCGGCCCGTCGGCCGGCGGAGCGGCTGTCGGAGCGAGAGCTTGCCGAACTGGTCGGCTGGGTCCTGTCGCCGACCGGGCCTCTGGCCGGGGACAAGCGGTTCGGGCGCGCCGAGGTGATCCGCCACCTCGCCCCCAAGCTGCACGGCCGGCACCCCGACGAACTCAACCGAGCCCTCGCCGCCGTGCTCGCCCACCCCGAAGCGCTCCCGCTGCTCGGCCAGCCCGGCGCCCGCAACCGGTCGTGGGTGCTCGCCTCCACCCGCGCCGCCGAGCAAGCCATCGCCGACTGCGCCGACCGGCTCGCCGAATCAACCAGTGCCGTGTCCGTCGACCCCGACACGGCCGCGGATGCGGTACGGGACAAGGAGTGGGACATCGGCGCCCGCCTCACCGCCGACCAACGCGACCTCGCCACCACCATCGCCACATCGGGCCGGCATCTCGAGCTGGTGCTCGGCGTGGCCGGCGCCGGCAAGACCACCGCCCTCGACGCCCTCCGGGCCGCCCACGAGACCGCCGGGCATCGGGTGATCGGCACCGCCACCAGCGGCCAGGCCGCCAAGACCCTCGGGGCAGCCGCCCACCTCGAGTCCCGCACCACCGCCAGCCTGTTGCGGCGACTCCAGCACGGCCACGACCACCTCGACCGCAACACGGTGCTGATCGTGGACGAAGCCGGCATGGTCGACGACCCCACCATGCTCGCCCTGCTCACCACCGCCGAGATCCACGGCACCAAGACCATCGTCGTCGGCGACCACCACCAACTCGGCGCCGTCGGCCCCGGCGGCGGCCTCGAAGGACTCATCACCCGCCACCCCGCCGCCGTCCACACCCTCACCGGCAACATC
>JBBRFU010000270.1:0-1879 GCA_038241315.1 Acidimicrobiales bacterium
ACGTGCGGCGGCGCCTTGTCGTCGCTGGTGAGGATGGTGACGGCGAGCGTGGTGGGCGCGGGCAGGCCGGCACCGGAGGCGCCCTCGGCCAGCCCGTCGGCCCCGGCCCGCAGCATCACCGGGCCCCCGAAGGCGTGCATCGTCAGGTACCCCGCCCCCAGGCCACCGAGCACGCGCGCCGCCCGCTCGACGGTGGTGGGTATGTCGCACAGCTTCAGGTCGACGAACACCGTGAACCCAAGGTCGGCCAGCGCCACCACCGCATCCGGTCCGGCCGCACTGAACAGCTCGAGCCCGACCTTCACCACCCCGAACCAGGGCTGCAGCTCGTGCGCCAGCCGGGCCGCCTCGACGAGGTCGTCGACGTCGAGGACGAGGGCCATCCGGGAGCGGACGTCCTCGGGAATCTCAGCCATGGGCCCTGCCTACCAGGGCCGACGTCGTGGTGTCGTGCTCGGCCAGCCACCGGCTGACGGCGGTCAGCACCCTGGCGGTGGCTCGCGGGTCGACGAGCGTGGCCGTGCCCACCTCGACGGCCGAGGCGCCCGCCTGGATCAGCTCGATGGCGGTGACGGCGTCGCGGACGCCGCCGACGCCCACGATGGGGAGGTCGGGGTGGGCCGAGTGCACGTCCCACACGGCCCGGGCGGCGACGGCGTGGATCGCCGGCCCGGAGAGTCCGCCGCCGCCGTTGGCCAGGACCGGACTGAAACGTTCCACGTCGATGACCATCCCGAGGACGGTGTTGGCCACCACCACGGCCTCGGCGCCGGCCGCCCCGGCGGCACCAGCCACCTCGACCAACCGGTCGGTGTTCGGGCTCAGCTTGGCCCATCGGGGTAGCCCGGCGGCGGCGGCGGCCGCCAGGGCGTCGGTGGTGGCGGTGGGGTCGTGGGCGAAGAGGTGCCGGCCGCCTTCGAGGTTCGGACAGCTGAGGTTGACCTCCAGCGCAGCGATGCCGGGGACACCGGCCAGGAGCCCGGCGGCCGCCTCGTACTCGTCGACCGTGCGCCCCCATATCGAGGCGATCACCGTGGCCCCGGCCCTCCTGAGGGCGGGGAGGTCGTGCTCGATCCAGGCGGTGACGCCCGGGCCCTGGAGCCCGACCGAGTTCACCATCGCCGCCCCCGCCCCGTGCAGGCGCGGCGCCGGGTTGCCCGCCCACGGGACGACGCTCAGCGACTTCACCACGACGCCACCGAGCGACGCCAGGTCCACGTAGGCCCCCAGCTCGGCCCCGTGACCCGCCGTCCCCGACGCCGCCAGCACCGGGTTCCGCAGCCGCACCGACCCGAGCTCGACGGACAGCCGATCTACCGCCACAGGACGCATCGGAGCGGCCATCGGCGGGTGGTCACAGCAGGGTGCCCTGGCCGTCGGCGTGGTGCTCCTGCAGCGTGCGGACCGAGAGGGTGGTGGTGCTCCACTCGGCGATGCCGGCGGCGGCCGCCCTGGCCGCCGCCACCGTGGTGAGGCAGACCACGCCGTGCACGGTGCAGGCGCTGCGGATGTGGGCGCCATCGGTGCGTGAGCCTCGGCCCCGGGGGGTGTTGACCACGACCTGCACCTCGGAACCGGCGATGAGGTCGACGGCGTCCGGCTGGTTGGTGCCGTCGCCGACCTTGGCCACGATCGTCTTGACCGGCACCCCTGCGGCCTCGAGGAAGGCGGCCGTACCGTGGGTGGCGGCGATGCTGAAGCCGAGCTCGACGAAGCGCACGGCGACACCGAGGCCGGCCTCTTTGTCGCGGTCGGCGAGCGAGAGGAAGACGCACCCCTCGGCGGGAAGGCGGTCGCCCGCGCCCAGCTGGCTCTTGGCGAAGGCCAGGCCGAAAGAGGCGTCGATCCCCATCACCTCGCCGGTCGAGCGCATCTCGGG
>JBBRFU010000271.1:0-1788 GCA_038241315.1 Acidimicrobiales bacterium
GACCTGACCTCCACCCACGCCATCCGCTTCTCCTAGATCGGAGGACCCGACGTGCTCTCGTGGGATGAGGTGGGCCTGCGCTCCCCCGGCGACGGCGAAGTGCTCGTGCGACACACCGCCGTCGGGCTGAACTTCGTGGACACCTACTTCCGCTCCGGCCTGTACCCAGCCCGACTCCCGAGTGGCCTGGGCATGGAGGCGGCGGGCACGGTCGAGGCCATCGGTCCCGGCATCGACCACCTCGCGATGGGTGACCGGGTGGCTTACGGCACCGGCCCGATGGGTGCGTACGCCGAAGCCGTGGTCGTGCCGGCGAGCGGTCTGGTTCTTGTCCCCGACGGCGTCAGCGACCGGACCGCCGCAGCAGCGATGCTCAAGGGGCTGACCGTGCAGTACCTCATCCGCCAGATCCACGACGTCGGCCCCGACACGGTGCTCCTCGGGCACGCGGCGGCGGGCGGCGTCGGCCTCATCCTCGGGCAGTGGGCCAAGTCGCTGGGCGCCACGCTCATCGGCACGGCCAGCACCGAGGAGAAACGCGCCCTCGCCCTGGCCAACGGGTACGACCACGTCATCGCCTACCGCGACGACGGAGTGGATGTGGCCGCCGAGGTCCGGGCCCTGACCGACGGTCGCGGCGTCGACGTGGTCTACGACGGCGTGGGCGCCGACACCTGGGAGGCCTCACTCGACTCGCTCCGCCCCCGGGGGATGCTGGTCACCTACGGCAACGCGTCCGGCCCGGTCCCGCCGTTCGCCCCGTCGCTCCTGGCGGCCAAGGGCTCGCTCTTCATCACCCGACCGACCCTGGCGAACTACGCCGACACCCCCGAGCGGACCCAGGCCATGGCCGACGACCTCTTCGCCGTCCTCATCTCCGGCGCGGTCGATGTCCGTGTCGACCAGACGTACCCCCTCGCCGAGGCGAGCCGGGCCCACGAAGACCTCGAGGCCGGCCGCACCACCGGCTCCACCGTCCTCCTCCCCTGACCCGCCAGCGACCGCCAGCGACCGCAACACCGCACACCCGACGGCATCTGGCAGGCGCTCCGGAGCATCGCCCACCACCTGAGCCCGAGGCGTTACGCACAGCCTGCCAGATCGTGGTGGGGCGCCCGGATGCGTGTTACGCAGTGCCTGCCAGATCGAGGTGGGGTGGGGTCAGGTCTTGGTGAGGAGCTCGTCGAGCTCGGGCTCGGTCATCAGGACATCGCGGGCCTTGGAGCCGATCGACGGGCCGACCACGCCGCGCTGTTCGAGGATGTCCATGAGCCGTCCGGCCCGGGCGAAACCGACCTTGAGCTTGCGCTGGAGCATCGACGTGGAGCCGAGCTGGCTGCGCACGATGAGCTCCATGGCCTGGAGGGCGAGGTCGTCGT
Organism: Acidimicrobiales bacterium; assembly: GCA_038241315.1. Classification (GTDB taxonomy): domain Bacteria; phylum Actinomycetota; class Acidimicrobiia; order Acidimicrobiales; family Iamiaceae; genus Aquihabitans. The sequence continues at coordinate 1,380 of JBBRFU010000271.1, forward strand.
CGTCGTCGTCACCGGTGCCGCCGCCGGGGAGCACGGCGCCGGCGTCGCTGCCGGTCTCGCCCTGCACCTCCTCCACGTAGCTGACCTCGGGCGACTGCTGCTTCCAGTGCGCCACAACGGCCCGGACCTCGTCCTCGGTGACCCAGGAGCCCTGGATGCGATGGGGGCTGGAGCTGGTGGGGCCGAGGAACAACATGTCGCCCTTGCCCACGAGTCGTTCGGCACCCACCTGGTCGAGGATGACCCGGGAGTCGGTGGCGCTGGAGACGGCGAAGGCGAGGCGGGCGGGGACGTTGGCCTTGATGACGCCGGTGATGACGTTCACCGACGGACGCTGGGTGGCGATGATGAGGTGGATGCCGACGGCGCGGGCCATCTGGGCGATTCGACAGATCGAGTCCTCGACGTC
>JBBRFU010000272.1:0-1774 GCA_038241315.1 Acidimicrobiales bacterium
ACGGCGTGGACGGTCCTCGCCATCTTCTCGGTCAACCAGCGCCTCAGGAAGGCCGATGTCGACCCGGCCGAGTTCCGCCGCCTGCTCACGGTGTGGATGCGGCTGAACGTGGTCCGCTTCCTGTTCTGGGTGGTCGAGTGGGCCTTCGCCCAGAAGCTGGGCGCCACCGTCGCCATGGTCCTCGGGGTGCGGTCCCGACGGCTGGGTCGGCAGGCCCTCGCCGTGGCCGCCATCGACGCCTTCTCCGCCGCCGTGGTGGCCAAGATGCTCGTCGACTCGAAGGGCTGAAGGTGGGCCCCGCCGGTGGCCACGACCGGCGCGCCCTGGTGCTCGCCGGCGGTGGGGTCCGGGTGGCGTGGCAGGCGGGGGTGGTCCAGGCCCTGGACGAGGCCGGCCTGCGCTTCCAGCACGGCGACGGGACCTCGGGCGGCATCTTCACGCTGGGGATGCTCCTGTCCGGCGTCGCCCCCTCGGAGCTGGGCGAGCGTTGGCGGGCACTCGACGTGCGCCGCTTCATGGCGACGCTGCCGTGGCGCGAGTACCTGCGATCGCCGACGTCGTGGAAGGCCTTCGGGGGCGCCGGGGGCATCGAGGACCATGTCCTGCCCAAGCTCGGGATCGACCTCGAGCGCATCCGCGCCGCCACCTCGATGACCGGGTCGTTCAACGTGGCCGACTTCGGGGCGAAGCGGTGCGTGGCCATCCCCCACGACGAGATCGACCTCCCCCGCCTGGTGGCCGGGGTGTCGCTGCCCATCGTGATGCCGGCCGTCGAGGCCGGAGGCCGCACCTGGACCGACGCCGTGTGGATCCAGGACGCCAACCTGTGGGAGGGCGTCCGGCGGGGGTGCACCGAGCTGTGGGTGGCCTGGTGCATCGGCAACACGCCCCGCTTCGGCGACGGGGCGCTCGAGCAGTACGTCCACATGATCGAGCTGTCGGCCAACAGCGCCCTGTTCGGCGAGCTCGAGCGGATCGCCGAGCTGAACGGCCGCCGGGCGGCGGGCGAGGCCGTGCTCGGGTCGAAGCAGCCCGTCACCGTGCACATCGTCACCCCGCTCGTGCCCCTCCCCCTCGACCCCGACCTCCTCCTCGGTCGCATCGACGCCGAGACGCTCGTGGCCATGGGGTACCGCGACGCCCGGGCCTACCTCGCCTCACCCCTCTCCGAGAGCGGCGCCGATCTCCAGGCCGACGTCACCGCCACCCCGATCCCTGCCCTCGGGTCCCGCCTCACCATCCGGCTCGGCGGACCGCTCACCCCGGTGGTCGGGACCGAGGGTCGGCCCGAGCCGTCCCGGCTGCTCGCCGTCGTCCAGGCTCCCGACCTCGCCGCCTTCGCCCGCAACCCGGCCGATGGCGCGCCGGTGATCGGCGCCTTCTCCTCCCCGACGTGGGGGTACCGGCCGTTCGTCACCGCCCGGCTGCGCGTGGTCGACGACCCGGCGGCCGGGCCGGTGCGGGAGGGAGGCCCGGCCGGGGCCCGGCGCCTCGAACTCGTCGCCCGGGTCGACGTCGACGGCGCCGCCTCCGAGGTCCGGGCGGCGGCGGTCCTGCCGGACCGGGGGCCGGGGCGGTGGACCCGGGCCGCCCGCGTCACGTGGGACGTGCGCCCGGCGGGGGCGGAGGCGCCCATCGCGACCGGTGAGTGCACGCTGCGGGGCCGGGACGCGCTCCGCATGGTCGCCTCATTCGAACCGTCCGGCGCCCGGGACCTCGCCGGGCGGTTGCGGGCGGCGAAGCTGGCCACCGGCATGGTGCGGCGCCGCCTCGC
>JBBRFU010000273.1:0-1752 GCA_038241315.1 Acidimicrobiales bacterium
GGTGACCGGCTTGTCCTGGAGCTGCAGGGCCCGGGCCAAGGTGATGCCGCTCATGCCCGACTGGGCGGTGCCGAGCCAGTAGGCGTCGACGTCGTCCTTGGTGATGCCGGCCGCCGCGAAGGCCTCGTTCGACGCGTCGAGAGCCAGGTCGTCGACGCCCTTGTCCCAGTGCTCCTTGAAGGGCGTGCAGCCCATGGCCACGATGGCGACGCGGTCCTTGATCCCGTGGCTGGCCATGTCAGGCCCCCTTGCTGGCGGTGTCGGAGCTGGCGGTGTCGGCGCTGGCGGGCGGGCCGGTGACCGGGCGGGCCTTCCAGAAGTAGTTGTGGATGCCGTCGCTGGTGAAGAAGCGGCGGAAGGTCATCTCCACCGGGGTGCCGATGACCACGTCGGCGGGGTCGACGTCGGTGAGCTCGATCGGGGCCCGGCCGCCGCCGTCGAAGTCGACCACCGCGAAGACCACGGGTGGGCTGGGGGAGTAGACGAGCTTGTCGATCGTGTAGGTGACCACCCGGCCGGCCACGTCGGCCATGGGCACCGGCTCCATGTCGTCGACCGCGCCGCCCGTCCTCGACACCCGGGCGGGGGGGAGGTGGATGGCGCCGGAGGTCCGGTCGCGGCTGCCGACGAAGGCGAACTTCCAGTCCTCGGAGCGAGCGGCGGCCGAGGCCGACGGTCGCGCCGGCTCGGGCCGCCGGGGCGGCTCCGGCGTGAGCAGGCCGCGCCAGGCGAGGAACCGGCCGTAGGGGAGGGGCGCGCCGGCGGCGACCTGGTCGGCCACCGGGACGGCGGGCACCAGGTCGGCCACGGCGTCGGTCACCCGGAACACCAGCGCGTCGGCGCCGTCGGCGAGGGAGAGCAGCACCACGACCTGGCCGGGCGTCGCCCGCTCCAGCGTGGCGCTCAGGAGGAGGCCGGCCTGGGCGGCACCGGGGTTGCCCACGGAGGCGCTGAGGTCGTCGACCACCTTGTCGCCGGACACGCCGAGCTTGCGCACCACCGCCTTGGCGGCCCGGGCGTGGAGCCCGGCCACCACCAGGTGGTCGATCCGGTCGGCGTCGATGCCGGCGTCGTCGAGCGCGGCGTCGAACGCCTCGACCCCGAGCGGGAGGTACGACATCTCGCCGAACTTCTCCTCCCACTGCTTGGAGCGCACGTCGCCGGGGGTGCGCCAGCGGTCGAGGAACTCGTCGGTGGCGGCGCCCGCGCCGATGAGCTCGGCGAGGACGGGCCCCTCCGCGTCGTCGCCCACCAGCAGCGCGGCGGCGGCGTCGCCGCCCTGGGCCTCGTCCGCGCTGCCCGGCAGGCCGGTGCGGATGTCGGCGGTCACCACCAGGGCGGTCGGGCCGCCGGCCAGCGCGGCTCGGAGGGCGGCCACGCCGGAGCGCACCGCGCCACCGAGGTCGGCGGCGACCACGTGGCTCGGCAGCCGGAGGGCGGCGTGGATGGCCGTGGCGTTGGTCTTGTCGACGTAGGCCGGGACGACGGTGGAGAACCAGAGCACCCCCGGCCGGACCGTGGTGGGCCGCAGGGCGCGCCGCGCCGCCTCCACGCCGAGGGTGGTGGTGTCCTCGTCGTAGGACGCCACGGTGCGGGTGCCCTTCCCGCCCCCGGTGCCTGCGATCGCGGCGATGGTGCTGCGGTCGAGGCGGCGGTGGGGGAGGTAGGCCCCGTGGCTGATGATCCCACGCATGGCCGGGAGGCTAGGCCCGTTTCTGACGGGTCGTCACATCGACGGGCACTACCCTGACG
>JBBRFU010000274.1:0-1684 GCA_038241315.1 Acidimicrobiales bacterium
CGCCAGGGTCACGCCGATCGAGGAGAACGAGTCGTGGATCAGCATCCGCCCGCCGGGCGCCACCCGGGCGCCCCAGTCGCGGATGTCGGCCCGGGCCGGGCCGAAGCGGTGGGCGCCGTCGATGAACAGCACGTCGATCGGATCGGCGACGTCGCCGTGGGCCGCATCGGAGAAGGCCCGCACGTGGCGCACCCGCTCGGCGACGCCGGCGTCGGCCAGGTTGCGGTTGAAGACCTCGTGGTCGGTGGCCGCCTCGGCCTCGAAGCCCTCGATCTCCTGGGGCCCGCGGTCGTTGCCGGCGTGGGGGTCGATGGCCACGATCTCGACGTCGGCCGGCGCCGAGCTGGCGAGGACCACCGTGGACCGTCCGCGGAACGAGCCGATCTCCACGATCCGCCCGCCGGGCGGGCACGCCCGGGCAGCCTCGTGCAGCGCCTGGATCTGGGCATCGGTGAGCCAGCCCTCGACGTCGATGACGCGCGCCTGCACCTCGGCGAGGCTGGGGGTGGATCCGGGGTCGCTGGCGTCGCTCACGGCGCTGCAGCGTAGGGGTGGCGGTGCCCCGGAGCCGTGATCGGCCGATGACGGGAGCCGCCCGGGCGGATCGGTAGGGTCGCGGTCCCCTGGCACCGGTCCGCGTGGTGCCGTCCGTGGAGTCCGTACGTGCCCGAACACCCCACCACCGACGCCAAGATCGGCGACCTCGCCGCGGCCGCCGGCATCCGTCGGATCCACGTGCTGGCCTGGCGCGACCTCGACGACGTCGAGGCGGGCGGCTCCGAGCTCCACGCCCACGAGGTGTGCCGGGAGTGGGCGGCCGCCGGGCTCGAGGTCACGTGCCGCACGTCCTTCGCCCAGGGCCACCCGCCCGAGATCATGCGCGACGGCTACCGGGTGCTGCGCAAGGCCGGCCGCTACCTGGTGTTCCCCCGCTCGGTGGCCGCCGAGCTGGCCGGCCGCAACGGCGAGCGGGACGCGCTGGTGGAGATCTGGAACGGGATGCCGTTCCTGTCCCCCATCTGGGCCCGCGGCCCGCGCATCACCTTCCTCCACCACGTCCACGGCGAGATGTGGAAGATGGTGCTCCCGCCGCGGCTGGCGAAGATGGGCGACCTGCTCGAGCGCAGGCTCGCACCCCCGCTGTACCGGCACAGCCGCATCGTGACCCTGTCGGAGTCCTCCCGCGACGACATGCTGGCCCAGCTCCGCCCCCGCCCCGAGCACGTCGACGTGGTCCCGCCCGGCATCGACCCGAAGTTCAGCCCCGGCGAGGAGTCTCCGACGCCGCTGGTCGTGGCCGTCGGCCGGCTGGTGCCCTCCAAGCACGTCGACCGCCTGGTGCGAGGCGTGGCCCACGCCCGCCGATCCGTCCCCGACCTGCGGCTGGTCGTGGTCGGCGAGGGCTACGAGCGGCTCCACGTCGAGGCCACGGTCGAAGACGTCGGGGGCGAGGCGTGGGTCGACCTGCCCGGCCGCGTCACCGACGACGAGCTGATCGAGCTGTACCGCCGGGCCTGGGTGCTGGCCTCGGCCTCGTCCCACGAGGGGTGGGGCATGTCGGTCACCGAGGCCGCCGCGTGCGCGACCCCCGCCGTGGTCACGGACATCCCCGGCCACCGCGACGCCGTGGTCGACGGGGTCACCGGCACGCTGGTGGACGCCGACGGTGACGCCCTGCCAGAAC
>JBBRFU010000275.1:0-1683 GCA_038241315.1 Acidimicrobiales bacterium
GCGGAGGAAGGCGGCGTTGCCCGACTTCAGGCACAGGCCGGCGGCGTCGGAGGTGACGTTGGGGCGGTTCTCGTAGATGATCGCCACCACGCCCAGCGGCACCCGCACCCGGCTGATGCGCAGGCCGTTGGGGCGCACCCACCCGTCGAGCACCTCGCCCACCGGGTCGGCCAGCGCCGCCACCTGGCGGAGGCCGCTGGCCATGGCCTCCACCCGCCCGGCGTCGAGGCGCAGGCGGTCGATGACCGTGGCGGCCACGCCGCCCGCGAGCGCGCGGTCGACGTCGGCCTCGTTGGCGGCCAGCACGTCGGTGGTGCGGGCGACCAGCAGGTCGGCCGCGGCGCGCAGGGCGTCGTCCTTCTGGGAGGTGCGGGCGGTGGCGAGGACCCGGGAGGCGGCCTTGGCCCGCCGGCCCTGGTCGGCGATGGGAGAGGTCTCGGACACCTCCGGAGGCTACCGGCGGCCCGCGACCGGGCGCCCACCCCCGAGCACCCCCCGGTCCCGGTGACCCGGAGCATCGGGCACCCCGGACATCGGGCGCCCCCGGACATCGGCGCCCCGCCCCATGGGCGCCCCGGGGGCACGGGTCAGACGAGCAGCGGCGTGTAGGTGGTGGCCTGGTGGGACGGCGCGAAGAACCAGCACTCGAGCGCGTAGCGGATCTCGGTCATGGTGGCCGTGAGGTGGGTGCGGTGGAGGAACCGCTCGTCGAAGACGATGGCGTCACCGGGCGCGAACTCGGGGACCACGGTGGGCGTCTCGGTGGCGATCTCCGCCACCAGGTCGTAGGAGATCGAGTGCGGGCTCATCACCCCGTCGACCGGGAGGATCTCGTCGATGCGCTTGGGGACCACCTCGAGGCCGGGCGACGGGAGCTCACCGCCGCACGGCGAGAGGGCCACCCACACGTTCATGGTGCGGACGTCGCGGTCGAGGAACGAGCCGTCCTGGTGCCAGGCCACGTTCTTGTGGATGGGCAGCGAGCGGCGCAGGGTGGACTTCTGCAGGGAGAAGTAGGGCCGCTCCCCCAGGTGGCCGGCGATGGCGCCGGTGACCCCGGCCGCCTCGAGCTCCTGGAGGATCCGCGCCGTGCTGGCCGGCGAGTCGGCCAGCCAGGTGCCGCCCTGGCCTGCCACCATCCGCCGGAGGACCTCGTCGTTGGCCCGCCCGGTCCGCAGCGGCCGGTACCAGGCCCCGAGGTCGGCCGCCGGCTCGGCGTCGTCGACCTGCTGGCTCTCGTGGGTGCGCTCGATGGCCTCGGCCGTGCGCGCCACCTGCTCCTGGCTGAACACGCCCCGCACCACCAGGGCGCCGTGGTGGGCCACCGCGCCGCCGAGCAGCTCGGTGGTGAGGCGCCCGGCCTCCACCTCGGGCACGCGTCCGGTGACGTCGGGGAAGGGGTCGGCGTAGACCGGTGGCCAGTCGGGACGACCGGGGCCGGGCTCGATGGACCGGGCCGCCTCGTGGCGCAGCTCCACCAGGCGGATGTCGAGGGAGGGGTGGCCGAGGGCGGCGTTGGCCCGGGCCAGGTGGTCGACGGCCCCGACGGGGTCGCCGGCCGCCAGGAGGCGGTCGGCCTCGGCCAGCTCCCGCTCCATCGGATCGGCGGGGGCGGTCCGCGCCGCGGCCGCGGCGGTGGGCTCGGGCGTGATCGTGATCCCGGGGGTCCCCGCGGTTTCCGGG
>JBBRFU010000276.1:0-1615 GCA_038241315.1 Acidimicrobiales bacterium
CTGCGGGCCCTCGACGGCCAGGCCGCGGGCCTGGCGAGCGCCCTCCGATCGCTCGACGCCGACGGGGACGGGGCCATCACCGACGCCGACGAGGTCGACCCCGCCTTCATCGAGCTCTACCTCACCGAGCACGCCAAGGAGGCCACCGCCACCGGTGCTGTCCTCGCGCTCCGCGCCCGGCTGGTGCAGGAGATGGGCGAGGAGCTCATCACGGTGGCCGACCGCGACGGCGAGACGCGGCTGATCACCTTCGACCTCACCGCGCTCGGTCCGCTGGAGGGCCTCTCGGACCAGGAGCTGCAGGACCTGCTCGTGGCCTACGGGCTGGTGGGCGAGAACGGCGCGCCGGTGCACGTGGTGACCCACGGGTGGACCGGATCCAGCTCCGAGGCCGCCGAGAACGCCGCCCAGCTCTACGACGAGATGGGGGTGGACGGCGCCACCGTCCTCGCCATCAACTGGGACGGCGGTGAGAGCGGGCCGTGGTGGGACAAGCCCGGGAGCTTCAACGAGGCCGAGGCCCAGAGCATGGAGACGGGCGACGCGCTGAGCCGGGTGTTCACCCAGCTGGCGGCGGCCAACCCCGATGCCGACGTGGCGGTCACCGCCCACTCCCTCGGCAACCACGTCGCCCTCCGGGCCCTGTCGCAGATGACGGACCCGATCGATCCCGCCACCGGGCGCGCCATCCCGTTCCAGGTGGACTACACGGGCATCCAGCCCGCCATCCCCGATCACGTCTACGAGTCCGACCCCGACCACTACGGCGCCTTGACGAACGGTCGGATCGAGCACCTCACCCTGTCGATCAACAACGCCGACAAGGCCCTCCTGGCCTACGAGGGGGGCAACCACGTCGAGACCGGCCTCGAGAACTACGCCTACTCCCAGGGCGGCTACCTCAGCGGTCAGGAGCCGCCGGCGCCCGCCGACCAGGCCCTCGGCGACGAGGCCCCCGACGCCGCCGAGATCCAGGAGATCCTGCGCCTGCGCGACGAGGCCGGCGGCACCACCACGATCGTCGACCACGACAGCCAGGACGGCAGCGGCCACCTGACCATCGATCCCGGCGGCAGCCAGCTCGTCGAGTCGCTCTACAGCGAGCAGATCGACCGGGTGGACGGCGGCGGCGCCCGCAGCGACATCACCGACGCCCGCGAGCGGGTCTACGAGGTGGCCGAGGAGGGGGCACGCGAGTCCGGGGTCGGCGGCGACACGGTGTTCAACTCGGAGCCGGTGCAGGACTACCTCGACCGCTGCCGGGCCGCCGGCATCGACCCCGACCCCGACCGCGCCGGGTCGCTGGCCCAGGGCGAGGTCGATCGCCTCGCCGAGGTCCGCCGCGAGCGCTTCGAGCACCTTCACGGGATCACCCCCGGGCTCTAGTGGCACCGGACGGCGCGTTGGGCACCCCGACCCAATGACCACGCCCCACCCGGTCACTACCCTCCCCACCATGGCCGATCTGCCCCCTCCCGTCGCGAACCCCGGCCCCGCGCCGATCGAGCCCGAGTTCCCGTTCGCCGAGGCCGAGGCGGCCAAGGCCGCCCTCGCCACCCTCCAGGCCGAGCTCTACGCGCTGATCAACACCCGCGACACCGCGGCGGCCGCCATG
>JBBRFU010000277.1:0-1557 GCA_038241315.1 Acidimicrobiales bacterium
TCTGGTCGCCGGCCAAGCTGGCCCCCGTCTTCACCGTGCTCAAGCTCCTCCCTCGCCCCATCTGGCGCAAGCTCGCCGCCTCCCGCTGACCGGGGCGACCGCATCGCCGGGACCGGCGACCGAGCGACCGAGCGACCGAGCAACCGTTCTGCAAGGCAGACGGGGCACCCCACCGCGCCCCCAGCCGGAAGAACCGACACCCCACCGTTCTGCACGACAGACGGGGCACCCCACCAGGCCCCCAGCCGGAAGAACCGTGACCCACCCCACCCGGCATCCCGTCCACCGGTGATGCCGTTCTGCACGGCAAACGGGGCACCCCACCGCGCCCCAGCCGGAAGAACCGTCACTCCATCGTTCTGCACCGCAGATGGGGCACCCCACCGCGCCCCCAGCCGGAAGAACGGGACGGGCCTCAGCGCTCGGGGGCGGGCGATCGCTCGGTCGGTGGCCCGAGCGCTCGGGAGGGACCGGACGCCAGTGGGTGCCGGAGGGCGGCCGGTGGGTCGAGCCGGCCGGCTGGCCGTGGCGGACGATCGCGGTTGCCGACCTCGGCCGACGCGGGCGAGGATCGATCCCACGCCGAGCGCCCGCGCCGGCCCGCACGCCCCGAGGACGGCCATGACCGACACCGCCACCCCCACCGCCCTCGGCGGACCCTCCCTGCCGCAGGAGCGGCGGCTGGTCACCGAGGTCCCCGGCCCGCGATCGCTCGCCCTCCACGCCCGACGGGTGGCGGCGGTGGCCTCGGGGGTGGGCAGCACGCTGCCCATCGAGGTGGTGGCCGCGGGCGGGGGCGTGATCGTCGACGCCGACGGCAACTCGCTGATCGACCTCGGCTCGGGCATCGCCGTGGTCAACGTCGGCAACGCCGCCCCCGAGGTGGCCGCCGCGGTGGCGGCCCAGGCCGCGGCGTTCACCCACACCTGCTTCATGATCACGCCGTACGAGGGCTACGTGGCGGTGGCCGAGCACCTCAACCGCCTCACCCCCGGCGACCACGAGAAGCGCTCGGCGCTGTTCAACTCCGGTGCCGAGGCGGTGGAGAACGCGGTGAAGATCGCCCGCCACGCCACCGGCCGCAGCGCCGTGGTGGTGCTCGACCACGCCTACCACGGCCGCACCAACCTCACCATGGCCCTCACCGCCAAGTCGATGCCCTACAAGGCCGGCTTCGGGCCCTTCGCCCCCGAGGTGTACCGGGTGCCGATGGCGTACCCCTACCGCTGGCCGGGCGGCCCCGAGGCGTGCGGCACCGAGGCCGCGGCCCAGGCCATCGACCACATCCGCACCGAGATCGGGGCGACGAACGTGGCGGCCGTGCTGGTGGAGCCCATCCAGGGCGAGGGCGGGTTCATCGTGCCGGGCGAGGGCTACCTCCCGGCGCTCGTCGAGTTCTGCCGGGACAACGGCATCCTCTTCGTGGCCGACGAGATCCAGACCGGCTTCGGCCGCACCGGCCGCTGGTTCGCCAGCGAGCACGAGGGCATCGTCCCCGACCTCGTCACCACGGCCAAGGGCATCGCCGGCGGCCTCCCGCTGGCCGCGGTCACCGGC